>WGMQ01000102.1 GCA_016125005.1 bacterium
AAGGAGCGGGAGAGACAAAGCGTCAAATCGTGGGAATCGGGAACAGGAGAGGTCATAAGAGAGGGATATCCCGGGAGGTTCGCTCCTCTTCGGATACCACCGCGAACAGAGAAAAGCAAAATCTACAACGGAATCGTCCTGGGGTCAACGCTTCTTGAGGTCGCATTCCCGTTTGACCACCGGCGGGGCCATGCCCCAAACAAGCCGACTGGCACGGCGACGGTGGACCGTTGCGCGCGGCCAACTTTTGGCAGAGGAGTTCCAGCCTTGGCGCTGATTGTTCAGAAATTTGGCGGCGATGCCCTGGGCGACAAAGGCAAGGGCAAGGCCCGGTCAGGGGACGAGCCGCTCTTCGGGGCGCAGTTCCTCCACGACAAGTTCGCCTACATGGCGCAGTTGGTGAAGAAGTCCACGGATCGCGGCGACAAGGTGGTCGTTGTGGTGTCCGCAATGGGTGACGCGACGAATCGCCTTTTGGCGATGGCAGCGTCGCTGACCCCGAAGGCCCCAGCCCGCGAGCTGGACATGCTGATGGCGACCGGCGAGCAGCAGTCCATTGCCCTCATGGCCATTGCGCTGCACTCGATCGGCGTGCCCGCGATGAGCCTCACCGGAGCGCAGGTCGGCATCATCACGGAGAACGTCTTTGGCAAGGCCCGCATCCGCGAGATCGACACCAATCGCATCGAGAAGGCGCTGGCCGAGGGCTATGTCCCGGTCGTCGCCGGATTCCAGGGCGCCACGGCGGACCAGGAATTCACGACGCTGGGGCGTGGTGGCTCGGACATCACCGCCGTGGCCCTGGCGGCGGCGATCAAGGCCGACGTTTGCGAGTTCTACAAGGACGTCGACGGCATCTTCACCACCGATCCGCGCGTTTGTGCCTCCGCCACAAAGATCGACCGCATCAGCTACGACGAAATGCTGGAGCTGGCCTCGCTGGGCGCTGGCGTGCTCCAGTCCCGCAGCGTCGAGTTTGCCAGCAACTACAAGGTGCCGCTCCACGTCCGGAGCTTTCTGCATGACAATGTTGGAACCTATGTGGTTCCGGAGGAAAAAGAGATGGAAGACGTGGTCGTCAGTGGAGTCGCCTTCAATCGCGGCGAGGCGAAGATCTCCCTCAAGAGCGTGCCGGACCAGCCGGGCATCGCCGCGGAAGTCTTTGGCCGCATTGGCGCCAAGGGCATCGTGGTCGACATGATCATCCAGAACCTGGCCGTCGATGGTCGCAACGACATCAGCTTCACCGTCTCACGCTCCGACTACGAGGCGGCGATGGAGATTGCCAGAAAGCTGGCGACCGATCTCGGGGCGGGAAGTGTGATCGGCGACGATACCATCGCCAAGGTGAGTGCCGTGGGCGTGGGAATGCGTTCCCACTCCAACGTGGCATCGCGCATGTTCAAGGCGCTGGCGGAGAACGGCATCAACATCCAGATGATCAGCACCTCGGAGATCAAGGTCTCCTGCGTGATCGCCGAGAAGGACCTGGACAGGGCCGTGCAGGCGATTCACAAGGCCTTCGAAGGCGACCGCCGCGCGGTCGTCAACAACTGACCCGGTCGACATGACCATGACCGCAAACCGGGCGTTGCATGCGCTCTCCGAAGAGTGTCGCCGCTTCGCCCGGTACCTGCTGGACGCCGAGCCGGACAGCGCCGAGGTCGAGCGTTACGCCCGTGCGGTGCAGACCCTCCCAGCGGTGCAGTGCGGTCCCAACGAACGGCTCCTCTCGGCAGCCCGCAGCCCGCTCCTTCTCCCCTTCCTCGATGCGGGCACCTCGTATCTACGACTTGATTGCCCCTTCCGGCGTCGGCTGATGCTGGCAGCAGCGATTTTCGAGGCATCCCCGCGACACGCCGACCGATTCCTCCCATGCGAGACATCCATCGCCCGCATGGCCGTGATGGGCCTGTGGACGGGACTGAGAATGGCCGTGCTGGTTCCGCTCGGCGTACTCCTTGTCAAGGCGCTGCACCGCCCATGATCGACGTGGTGGTGATCGGCTCCGGCGCCAGCGGCGTCCACGCGGCGTGGCCCTTGGTGAAGGCCGGCCTTCAGGTCGCGCTGGTCGACGTGGGGCATCGCGACGACGGAGCGCCCAAGCCACCCGGCCCCGCGCACTTCACGCAGCTCCGCAGCACCGACCCGGATCAGTTCCGGTACTTCCTCGGCGACGACTTTCAGGGGCTCCCCTTCGGAGAGGTGCGCGTCGGCGCCCAATTGACGCCCCCGCGCGCCTACATCGCAAAGGCCATCGCCGATGCGGCGACCCGCAGCGATGACTTTCAGGCGATGCAGAGCTACGCGCTCGGCGGGCTGGCAGCAGGCTGGGGTGCGGCGGTTCCGCCCTTCTCGGACGTGGACCTGGAAGGCTGGCCGATCTCGCGCCAACAGCTCCAGCCGCACTACGACGCGGTGGCGCGGCGCATTGGCATCTGTGGCGTCTCGGGCGACGACCTGGAACGCTGGTTCGGCCCATCGCCGCACCTGCTCCCGCCCGCGCGGCAGGACTCGAACGGGAGCTGGCTGCTGGACACCTATCAGCGCCGCGCCAACTGGTTCCACGGTCGTGGTCTATACGCGGGTCAGCCTCGACTAGCGCTGACGACGCGCCGCCATGCGGGGCGCGGGCCCTGCCGCAATCTGGACATGGAGTTCTGGGGAGACGAGGACCGCTCCGTCTATCGGCCCGTCTATACACTCGACCAACTGCGGAGACAGCCGAACTTCACCTACCTGCCGGAGCGTCATGCGGAGGTCTTCGAGGAACAGGAAGGAGGCGTCGCGGTTCGCGTTCGCAACTTGGGCACAGGCACCAGCGAACGCATCGATGCGGGCCATTTGGTTCTGGCGTGCGGAGCGATCCAGAGCGGTCGCATCGCGGCGCGGTCGCTCGGCGCCGAGGACACTCCCCTGCCGCTCCTCAGCAACCCGTACACCTATTTCCCGTGCCTGCTCTGGACGCGCCTCGGACAGCCGACCCGCAACCGGCGCCACAGCCTGACGCAGGTCATGATGTACTTCGACCCGCACCGGCGCCCGCAACAGGCGCTCCAGGCGCAGGTGTATAGCTACCGCTCGCTGCTCACCTTCAAGCTGCTCAAGGAATCCCACCTTCCCATCGGGGATGCGCTGCGGATTCTACAGCACGTCCAGAGCTACTTCATCATCCTTGGCGTGCACCACCCCGACTATCCCGGCACCAGCAAGCTCATGCAGGTGCGGCGCGAGGATGGCGGCGTGGACATCTCGTATAGACCGACCATTTCTGAGTCGCGACGCCGCACCAAGCTGGAGAACGAATTGATGATGGTGATGTACCGCCTAGGCTGCCTGCCGCTCGGGCGCGTCGATCCCGGCTATGGATCGAGCATCCACTATGCGGGGACGCTGCCGATGACGGAAGAGAACCGCCCCCTGACGACGACACCGCAGGGGCGTCTCCGCGGAACCCAGCGTGTCTATATCGCCGACGGCGCCGCCTTCCCGACGCTGCCGTCCAAGGGACTGACCTACACGCTCATGGCGAACGCCGACCGGGTCGGGCGCCAGCTCGCGACGTCGCTGTCACTCTGACTGGTTTAGGTTGTCGAGCAGCTCGGTATAGGATTCCCAACGACGCTCGTCGATCTCCCCCGCCTCAACGGCCGCACGCACGGCACAGCCTTCCTCGATCGTGTGCTCGCAGTTGTCGAAGTGGCAGTGACCCAGATAGGGCTCGAACTCTGGGAAGCCCTTCAGGACCTCCTCGCGCCCCACGCCGATGAAGCCGAATTTCTTGATGCCCGGCGAGTCGATCAGGAGCGTCTTGCCGAACTCGTAGGCCTCGGCCGCCGTCGTGGTGTGGCGTCCGCGGCCGGTGGCTCCGCTGACTTCCTGGGTCGGGATTTCCTCTTCAAGCAGCGCATTGATGAGCGTCGATTTCCCGACACCGGAAAGGCCCGAAAGAACCGTGATGCCGCGCTCCAGTCGCCGCGCCAGCGCCTTCAACCCCTTGTCGGTTGTGGCGGAAGTCAAATAGAGGTCCACGCCCGCGTCGACGAAGGGCTTCAGCCCCTCGACAAAGCCCGGCTCCAGCTCGTCGATCTTGTTCACGACGAGGAAGAGCGGAATATCGGCGATGCGGCAGAAGGTCAGGTAGCGGTCAATGAGCCCCACATGGGTCGTTGGCTTGCTCGCGCTGATCACTAGCCCCACCTGCGTCAGGTTCGACGCGATGAGACGGATGCCGCCCTCGTCGGCATAGCGGGCCAGCACCTTGCCGCGCGGGAGGATTCCCTCCACCACGTTGCCGTCTGTATAGACGAGGTCTCCGGCCACCGTGGGCAGGTTCCGCCGGTTCGCCAGGCGCTTCAGCACGCCGTTCAATTCCACGCCGGACTCGACGCCATAGTTGACGTAGACGCGGGCGATCTGGAGCTGATCCTTGTTGGGCGGCTCGTAGACCGCGTAGTCGGCGGCCGTCATCAGGTTGCGGAGCTTGCGCTTCTGGTTCGCAGCAGGTTTGCGGTTCTTTGGGGGCTGTCCCATACCGGTGCAATTCCTCTGCACCAGCATGGGCGCCGGATGCCAAGCGAAGGCAAGCGCTTTGCAGTCTGGTCTTTACCACCGCGCTTGGCCGTGGCCTCGTCGGGGCGGTAGAGTTTACTCGCAGAGGTGAGCCAATGGCAATTCACGACGCAAGAGACCGGGATCTGGCGAAGGTCCTGGTGGGACATTCGGTCAAGGCGAAGAAGGGCGAGCTTGTCTATATCGAGGCCGTCGGCCTCGACACGGCAGGCCTGGCACAGGCCATCGCCGAGGAGGTCGCGCGCGTTGGCGCGGCGCCGCATATCGCCCTCGTGGAACCGGAGCACCGGCGATCCTTCATGATCAACGCCAACGAGGCCGTCATGAAGCGCCTCTCCGATTTCGAGCTGCTCCAGATGAAGGATGCCCAGTGCTTCATCGGCATTCGCGGTGCACAGAATATCTTCGAATACTCCGACGTTCCCCGCAAGCAGCTCTCGCTCTACAACAAGACAATCGTCCAGCCCGTCCACATGAACCAGCGCGTCCGCCACACCCGCTGGTGCGTGCTGCGCTATCCCAACGCTTCCATGGCCCAGCTCTCCCAGTCCTCGCGCACCGCGTTCGCCGAGTTCTATTATCGCGTCTGCACGCTCGACTACGCCGCCATGGCCAAGGCCGTGAAGCCGCTCCGTGACCTGATGGCCAAGACCGACCGCGTGACCATCACCGGCCCGGGCACCAACCTTGAGTTCTCCATCAAGGGAATCGGCGTCATTCCCTGCACCGGGACGCACAACATCCCGGACGGCGAATGCTTCACCGCACCGGTCCGCGACAGCATCAACGGCACGGTGCAGTTCAACACGCCGACCGTCTACGAAGGCGCGCCTTTCGACAACATCCAGCTCACCTTCGAGAAGGGCAAAGTCATCAAGGCCGTGGGTGCGAGCAAGGATCAGACGGCGCGACTCAACAAGCTCTTGGACCAGGACGAAGGCGCCCGTTATGTCGGCGAGTTCGCCATCGCCTTCAATCCGTTCATCCTCCAGCCCATGCGCGACATCCTCTTCGACGAAAAGATCGCGGGGAGCTTCCACATGGCGCTCGGCAACGCCTATGACGACGCGGACAACGGCAATCGCTCGTCGATCCATTGGGACATGGTCTGCATCCAGCGCCCCGACTACGGTGGCGGCGAGATCGCCTTCGACGGCAAGGTCATCCGGAAGGACGGCCAGTTCGTGCCCAAGAATCTGGCGGGGCTGAATCCGGAAGCATTCGCTTAACTGGTGGGAACAGGGCAAATCTCGGACCCCCATTGTCCAATTTGGGCGATGGGGGTCCTTCATTCCGATTGCCGCACGCCGGAGTCCCCCCGTCTATAAGCCCCAAATGAGACACCATAGTCGCTTTTCCAGTCGGCGCATTACCTTCATCACATTCCTGGGGCTGAGTCTCGTCTGCCTTGTCGCAGGGAGCATGGGAGGCGTTTTGCTGGTGAAGGCCGTCGAACGTTCTCACGCGCGGCTGGAGTTCCAGAGCAATGCGGAGTACGGACGGCGATTCGCGGCGTTGCTTGAGTCAGAGTTGGTGTCAGGGAAAGCCGAGGCGGAGGTCTTGACGGCCCTCCAGACGACGCTGGCCGCCTCGCCCGGGGACAGTTCCCGCTACCTCTGCGTGTTAAGTCGCGAGGGCGAAGTCCTGTGCCATCCGAAATCGGGCGCGCTCGGGCAAATGATGACCGCCAACTTCATGAGCGTCGGCGGGGCGCCATCGGAAGTCGGGCCGCTGAGCTATCGTGAATGGGTGGACCAGGGGCAGCTTGAGGGCTTCATGGTCAACAACGGCGAGCCGGTGGAACTGATTCGCCGCTTCCCGATCTCGAGCACCGGATGGCAGGTCCTCGTCCACACAAGTCTGAAGTCGCTGATGCGCGAATCCCGCGAGCTTTCCTTCACGATCCTCAGCGTCATGGTCCCGACAGGACTTTTCTTCATCCTGATGGGCACGTTGGTGGTCCGCTGGATCGGGCGGAATTACGAGCTTGAAATCGAGGAGGCAAATCAGCGCCTCGAGGAACGAGTGAACGCGCGCACCGCCGAGCTGCAGCACACGGTCGACGAGTTGCGCAAGACCCGCCGTGCCTTGGATCTCAGCGAAAAAATGGCGCTGCTGGGCCAGTTGGTTGCTGGCATCGCCCACGAAATCAACAACCCGCTCAACGTGATCGGCATCCAGGCCTCGAACCTGCGCGAAATCGCCGAGGATCCCGACGAGCAACGGGCCGCCGAGGCAATCCAGCGCAACGCGAATCGCTGCGGCCAACTGGTGCGGAACCTACTCTCCTTCGCCCGCAATGACCCACCACGCCGCCAACCGACGTCCCTTCGCGAACTGGTGGAGACGGCGCTCGCCCTCGCCACCGGCGAAGCACAGCGCTATCAGGTGGTCATGGATAGCAGCTTCCCGGGGGGCGATGTGATCGTGAGCGCGGACCATATCCAGCTCGAGCAGGTCCTTCTTAACCTTGTGGGGAACGCAGCCCAGGCCTTGGGAGGACAGGACGGACAGCGCAAGGTTACCGTGACCGTTACCCGCGAGGGTGAGGATGCCATGATCGTGGTGGAGGACAACGGCCCGGGGCTGGCGCCGGTCATCCGCGAACACCTCTTCGAACCATTCCAGACGACCAAGGATGAGGGGCAGGGAACGGGGCTGGGTCTGTCGCTTTGCCGTCGCTTCGTCGAGGGCCACGGCGGACGAATCGAGTACCGCGACCGTCCCGAGGGCGGCGCATGCTTCGCCATCCGGCTGCCCATCGCCATGCAGTCTGCTACGTCCGCTTCACTTTGAATGGTCGCCGATCATGTCGATGGAGCGCCAGCCACCGTTCCGGAATCGGAGCAGGTTGGCGAACGCGAGCATGACGATGTAGTTGGCGCAAAGCCCCCACGCCACCAGCAACCCCGTTCGAGGCACCAGTTGGGCCCGGTACATCGTCAACACAACGGCCGGAACCGTCAGCACCATGATCGAGAAGAACATCGCCATGAACATGACGAACTTCGTGTCGCCCGAGCCCTTCAGCACACCGCTGTACACGAGAAAAACACCGTCGAAGAGCGAGTAAAAGGCGACGACCAGCAGGAGCGTCTTCGCGGTGGCAAAGAGCTTGTCCCACAAGTGCGCGTCCATGCCCCCGCGGAAAAGATCGAGCAGTGGTCCGGGAAGAAACAGGTACACGCAGATCACCACCGACATGTAGGCGGTTACGATCGCAATGGCGGAGAAGGTCAGCCGCTCCACCGCGTCATGATTCTTCGCGCCGCAATACTGCCCGGCGAGAATGCTGCACGCGATGTGCAGGCCCACCGCGGGAATGAAGAGCAGGAGGTTGATGTTCATGGCCATGTTGGTGGCGTGCTGTGACTCGAAGCCGAACTTGCCGACCACCTGCAGGAACACCGCGAATCCAAGCACCTCCACCGTCTGATGGACCCCCGCGGGCATCGCAAAGCGCAGCACACGCTTGAGCAACGTCGTGTTCAGCTTCCACGATGAGAAGAGCGCATAGGTGGTCTCGTACTCGATGCGACGCGCCAGCATGAAGGCGATGTAGAGTGCGACTCCAACGAACTGCGAAAGCACGGTGGCCCACGCCGCTCCGCGAATCCCGTCGGGAAAAATCCAAAGGGGCTCGAAGATCATGATCACGTTGAGCGCGCAGTTCGTCAGGCACACGCACGCAGTCACGAACAACACCAACCCCGTTTGGCCGCGGCCGGCGTAGAAGCAGTAGAGCGCATTCACCAGGAAACCGCCGATGGAGCCCCATGCCAGAACCTGGAAGTACTCGGCCTCCAGTCGGGGAAGGGTTCCCTCGTGGCCAATCAACCGAAACAGCGGATAGCCGAGCGCGGCGATCCCCGCAAAGACGACCCCTGAAATCACCGAGAGATAAATCGCCTGCCAGATGACGCCGCCGATCTGCCTCGGAATCCCGGCGCCGTGCATCTGCGCCACGAAGGTGTTCGCGTAGGTAACGATCGCAAAGAAGAAGCTGAACACGAGCCAGTAGGTGACACCACTCTGCATGGCCGCGGCGAATTCGTGCGGACCGTACCAGGCAAGGAAGGTCCTGTCGAGAAACAGGTTCAACCCGTTCAGTGCATTGCTGATGACCAGCGGGAACATGACCGCCAGCACTTCCTTCAGCCCGGCAGTTCCCCCCCAGGTGGGACGGACGTAGAGGCGAGCCCGCCGGGGGGCGGCCTGTGGCATGGTACTCATGACGAAATTTTCCGAGATCTTCGAGAAGGAGAGGCTGTCGCTGGGGCGCGGGATGCGCAATGGTGGCAAGAGAGTTTGTCCAACGCCCGCGCCTCGCAGCACAACCGGAAAACTGGAGGGGATAAGTCCACGCTTGCGGAACACACGTCCTTTGCGAAGCCTGTTTGCTCGCCCTCGCGGCAGACGGGGGGTGCACAGGAGATGAGTCGAGTGACAGGATCAGCACGCCGAG
Organism: bacterium; assembly: GCA_016125005.1. Taxonomy (GTDB): domain Bacteria; phylum Sumerlaeota; class Sumerlaeia; order SLMS01; family SLMS01; genus WGMQ01. The sequence continues at coordinate 9,038 of WGMQ01000102.1, forward strand.
TTGCAGTCATCATGGCCGGAGGTTCCGGGGAACGCTTTTGGCCCCTCTCCCGCAAGACGCGCCCCAAGCAGCTCCTCCGCATCGCCAGCGCGACCCAGACCCTGATTGAGCAGGCGATTGATCGGATTCTCCCCCTCGTCCCAGCTGAGCACGTCTATATCTCCACCACGACCGTGCTTCAACAGGCGATGATCGATGCTGGTCTGCCCATTCCCGCAGAGAACATCCTCGCCGAGCCCGCGCGACGCAACACGGCCGGCTGCCTGACCTGGGTCGCCGCCGCCCTCAAGGAACGCTATGCCAGCGAGAACGTGGCGCTCGCCATCCTGACCTCCGACCACCTGATCGGCGCCCCCGACAAGTTCCGCGCCTGCATCACCACGGCCCTCGATGCGGCCGAGCAGCACGCCGCGCTTGTCACTCTCGGCGTCAGACCTGATCGCCCAGAGACGGGCTATGGCTATATTGAGGTGGGCGATGAAAGCGGCCCGGCGCGCCCCGTGCATCGCTTCCGCGAGAAGCCCAACCGCGACCTGGCGGAGGACTTTGTGGCCAGTGGTCGGCACTTCTGGAACAGTGGCATGTTCTTCTGGACCATCGGGACATTCCTCTCCCAAATGCGCGAGGTATCGCCAATCCACGCCGAAGTCACCGCCACCGTCTGCGACGCCATGCATTGCGGTGACGCGGCAAAGGCGCTGGCGGAATTCGAACGTCTCCCCAACATCTCGATCGATTACGCCCTTCTCGAAAGGTCCCCCAAAGTCCTCGTGGTCGAAGCCACCTTCCCTTGGGATGACGTGGGTGCGTGGGATGCGCTGGAGCGCACCCGGACTCCCGATGCAGACGGAAACATCACCGAGGGTGAACCGGTCCTCAAGGACGTGCGCTCGAGCATCGTCATCAACGACGCCGGTCCCGACCGGATTGCGGTGGGTGTGATCGGAGTCGAGAACCTGCTCGTCATCGTGTCGTCGGACAGCGTGCTGGTCTGCCCGAAGAGCGAGGCGCAGGAAGTCCGTCACATCCCGCGCGAACTCGAGAAGCGCGGCTGCAAGCAGACCTAAGCCGCATATCCATCCGAGCGCAGTCGGGGCGAGCCGCGCTCGCCCGCCAGTGGCTTGTATCGGCCAATGCCGGTCCAAGCCACGGAATCGCCCCGTCGATTGGGCTTGCTCGCAAACGATAATGATTTATCATTAGCACATTCCCACCCGGAGTAGGCTAATGACCTCCCCCAGAACAACCGGCTTCACCCTGATCGAGCTTCTCATTGTCGTGGCGATCATCGCCATCCTGGCTGCCATCGCCGTTCCCAACTTCCTTGAGGCTCAGACCCGGGCGAAGGTCTCCCGCGCCAAGGCCGACATGCGCACCATGGCCACCGCGATGGAGGCCTATCGCGTGGACAACAACCGCTATCCCTGGCCTGGCGATGACGCAGGCGAGCGCCAGACTAGTGCAGGCGGCACCGAGTGGTTCGAGACGCGCGTCGATCCGTCCATCACCACTCCGATTGCCTACATCACCTCGCGCCTTGCCGATCCCTTCCGCAAGAAGGGCGGGGACGAGAACGAGGACTTCCACTACAGCACCAAGAACTACGTCTTCCTCACCGAGGGAAACACGACGGACATCGACGACTACTTCCGCGACCTGGCGCGAACGACCAATCTCGAGTACTTCCTGCTCTCGCACGGCCCCGACGTGGACCACGACTCGCCGGACCTCGGCGAGAATCCCGATGGCGCGTCGTTGTACGACCCGACCAACGGGACCGTTTCGAGCGGCGACATCCTCTACTGGGGACCGGGCCTGGGCTTCCGGAACTGACGGCGAGGGGGTAATGTGGATTCGCCGGGTCCGTGAAGCGGTTTCCTCGTTGACCCAGCGGCGGCGGGGAAAAACCCTTCGGTGCTGTCAAGCTACCCCATTACCCCCTTCTCCTTCGGTGGATTCGCGACTATGGCAATTCTTGTTGATGACAACACGCGCCTGCTCATTCAGGGCATCACAGGGCGCGAAGGACAATTCCACGGCGGCCAGATGAAGGCCTACGGCACGAAGGTCGTCGCTGGTGTGACGCCCGGCAAGGGCGGCCAGACCACGCTGGAAGACGTCCCGGTCTTCAATACGGTCCGCGAGGCCGTGCTGGCCACCGCCTGCAACACCTCGATCATCTACGTTCCGGCTCCCTTTGCGGCGGACGCGGCCCTTGAGGCGATGGAGGCGGGCATCAAGACCGTCATCATCATCACGGAAGGCGTCCCGACGCTCGAGATGATGACCGTCTATCACGAGGCCCGTCGCTTGGGCGTCAACCTCGTCGGCCCCAACTGCCCCGGCGTCATCACCCCCGGCAAGGCCAAGTGCGGCATCATGCCCGGCCACATCCACAAGCCCGGCCGCGTGGGCGTCATCTCCCGCTCGGGAACCCTGACCTATGAAATCGTGTGGGAGCTGACCCGCGCCGGCATCGGCCAGAGCTCCTGCGTCGGCATCGGCGGCGATCCCATCGTCGGCACCACGCACCTCGACGCGCTGAAGCTCTTCAATGCCGACCCGGAGACGGATCTGGTGATCCTGATCGGTGAAATCGGCGGCAACAACGAGGAGTTGGCGGCCGAGTGGGCCAAGGCCAACATGAAGAAGCCGGTGATCGGCTTCATCGCGGGCCTCACGGCTCCTCCCGGAAAGCGCATGGGTCACGCTGGCGCGATCATCTCCGGCGGCGCAGGCACGGCCCAGGAGAAGCTCCGCGTGCTGAACGACTGCGGCATCAAGACAGCCGAGCGTCCCGACCAGGTGCCGGGCATGGTCAAGCTGGCACTCGGGCTTGCCTGATTTCCGCATCAAGTGAAGTGAAAAGGGGCCCGGATCATCGATCCGGGCCCCTTGCATTTTTGTCTAACGCTGGTTGGCGATCAGCCGACACTGTGCTCGTAAGCAACGTCCGGGTCATAGAGCAAGCGGGAGCAGTGCTGGCATTCGTAGACCTCTTCGGCGACCTCGGTGACCATGGGGGGCTGGCGCATGTGACAGCCGGTGCAGACGCCGCGCTCCACCGGAACAACGGCACTGATGGAGTGACGCTTCTGGACACGGAGATAGCGCTTCTGCAACTCAGGCGGGATCGACTGGAGGAGGCGGAACTCCTCGGACGCGCGGCTGGGAGAGACGGAGCCTTCGGTGCCGCATTTCATCTCATGGTATCGAATCAGGGCAGCAAGCGGGGCAATCATTGGGGGGATCCTCTGGCAGGGGCGTGAGCGAATTTTGTTCCATAACAAGGAACCTGCGGGTGCGGTGAATTTCAGCGCCATGAGCGCGTCGTCCACAAGATGATGAGGATAATGAGGTGGGGCACTGTGGCAAGTGTTGTTGTAACGTGATGTTACGTTCGCCGAGTTGGTGTGCTCAAAACTTTTATCAGCAACGCTCTCCCGCCGCCTGCCATCCATCCATGGCGACGCCGCGGAAGACCGCCTTGGCGGGGATGATCTTTCCAGCCATGACCTCGACATGGGGTGCCCGTAGCGTAAGCACAGTAATTTCAGGAGGACACAGGAGACGACATCCACCACTGGAGACTCCGACGCCGCGGGAGACATTGAGTAGCGAGTCGGCACCCACCCGGTACAATCCGCCGGCAAATGCAAGGCCGTGGCGGCTCGGGACGACGAAGGGACCGATCAGCGGGAGGCACATTTGCCCCCCGTGGTTGTGTCCGGAAAGAATCAGCGATGCGCCTGCCCGGGCGGCCGATGGAGCATTATCCGGGGTGTGGCTGAGCAAAATGACCGCATCGCCCATGTTGCGGCGGATCAGGCGGTCGAAATTGGGACGTTCCTTGTTCCAGGGGGCGTCCGTTCCCACGAAGACCAGGCGGCGCCCGCCGCGCTTGAGCGATCGACGATCCCCTCCGCCTAGCCACCGGACGCCGCGGGCGCCCAGTTCGTCGATGATGCGCTCGGGCCGCGTCCAGTAGTCGTGATTTCCAAGCACGGCGAGCGTGCCCAGTCGCCCCTTCAACTCCGCATGGTAAGCCATCGAGCGCACGATATCCCGGCGCCGATTCACGAAATCACCGGTCAGAACCACCACATCGCCATTGAGCCCCACCACAAGTTCGCGCACCGCCCGCAGGTAGTTCTCCATCTCGAGGCGCTGTCCGAAATGCACGTCCGCCACGTGGACGATCCGGAAGCCGTCGAACAAGGGGCCAAGGCCGCTCACGACGATTTCGCGTTCATGCACCCGCAAGTCGCCAGTGGTGTCGAGCAGGCGAATGACGCGCGGCAACGAGGAAGGAACGTGCGGGAGTTTGGGGCGGTCGACTTGCTCGGAAACCAGGGCGGTGGGAATCTCGGGGGCCAGGCGCGTTTGGGCCCACAGGATTGAGCGCGTCGCCCAGAACGCGATGAGCGCGATCATGCCCAGAAAGATCGGATCGGCGGCGCCCTGGGGTGGCTTCCAGGCCAACATGCTGCGCATGGGTTCAAACGGCGCCGCCAC
>WGMQ01000108.1 GCA_016125005.1 bacterium
ACCATTCTGGTGACCGCGCCGATCTCGATGGCCCTTGAGTATGCTGTCCTCCTGCTCGCGGCCTTTATCAGCGCTATGGTCTCTTCCGGCATGATGAGATTCAGATCGGGAGATTCAGCATTCACGGCTTTCATGGTGGTCTCCTCCGGCCTGTGTGCCATGGCGATCGTTTTTCTCCACCTCTACAACGCCCGCGTTGCCATGAAGTGGGCGACGACGCTCTACTATTCGGAGTTCCACGGATCCCACTGGTTCGATCTGTTCGTGGGACGGAAGTCCAAGGCGCAAGCAATCGAATCGAAGGCTCAGACTCCATGACTCCCATCCGCACCCTTTGTATTTTTGGCACCCGCCCAGAGGCCATCAAGATGGCGCCCGTCATTGCGGAGTTGAAGCGCCGCGTTGGCGTCTTCACTCCCATTGTATGCACCACCGGCCAGCACCGCGAGATGGTGGACCAGATCCTTCCGCTGTTCGGCATTGTGCCGGATATCGACCTGGCGCTGATGACGGCGAACCAGCGGTTGGCGGGGCTGACGGCGGCGCTGATCACTCGGCTTGATGAGGTGGTGCAGCAAGAACGCCCCGATTGGATCCTCGCCCAAGGGGACACGACGACGGTCATGGCGGCGAGTCTGGTGGCCTTCTACAACAACGTGAAGTTCGGTCATGTGGAGGCGGGGTTGCGCACGGGGAACATGCGTGAACCCTTTCCCGAGGAACTCAACCGCCGCGTCGCGGATCTGGTTTCGGACGCCTACTTTGCGCCGACGGAGCGGGCCGCCGCGGTACTTCGCGCAGAGGGAATCCGGAACGGCCAAATCCACGTCACGGGTAACACGGTGATCGATGCGCTGCACACGGCGGCGGCGCTGCCGTGCGACTTGGCGGCGGTGCTTCCCGGCGTGCCGCTCGGTCGGCGGCTGGTTCTCGTGACGGCTCATCGGCGGGAGAGTTTCGGCGAGCCGTTCCGCGAGCTCTGCGAGGCGATTCGTTCGCTGGCCGACCGCTTCGGCGCGGAGGGCTGTCACTTCGTCTATCCCGTGCACCTGAATCCGAATGTGCAGGCGCCCGTGCGGGCAATCCTGGCGGATCATCCTCACCTGACGCTCCTGCCGCCGCTCGATTATCTGTCGCTGGTGCACCTGATGAAGCGTTGCGAGGTGACCCTGACGGACTCGGGCGGCATCCAGGAAGAGGCTCCCGGGCTCGGCGTCCCGGTGGTGGTCATGCGTAACACGACCGAGCGACCGGAAGGTGTTGCTGCCGGAGTGGTGCGACTGGCGGGGAACCGCAAGGAAGGGATCGTCCGCGAGGCTTCCCGGCTGCTTGAGAGCGAGGAGGCGCGGCGCGCGATGGCGCAGTGCGTCAATCCCTACGGCGACGGTCAGGCCGCGCGCCGGATCGCGGATGTTCTTGCCGCGACCTGATTAGGAGCTTTGCTCCTGCACCTCGGACTGGCGCTCGCGAACGGGAATCTGTACCTCCAGCCACTTCCTCCCCCAAAGGATCGACGGTCCGTTGTAGAGCAGCGCCCGTGTCTCTCCGGTGGCCTCCCACTGGGGGTGCTCCTCGAGCCACTGGCGTAGCGTTTCCGCGTCCTTCTGGATCCGGCTTTCGTCGTAGGAGCCACGCCCGCCCAGGGAAATCACCATGACCTGTTCCGTGTCCCGGATTCGGATACGCGCGTCCTCCGGATCGGAGCCGGTGGGACCCTGTTCGGCCTTGCGATAAAGGAAGGACATGACCGCGGGGCCTTCGCTCGGGTAGTCCATCTCGACGGGAGAAGTCATGGCGATGTCGCGCCGCTTGATGTGATTGAAGAGGGGGAAGAAGCCGTCGCCGTTGCGGGACTTGCCGTACTCGGCACGGCGGACGGTGGGGTAGAGCTTGAGGTCGATGGCGCCGGGGGGTGTCGGCGGCGGGTACCCGACGGGCAGCGGGGTGTCGATCTTGGAGGTGCCTGCCTTCCAAAGCTGCTTGGATTCGTCCCAAACAGCCTCGGCGGTCAAATCGCCGCCGACGCGAACCACGGGGTTTTCCTTGGTGGGGACGGCCTGGGGCTCGCTTTCAGATGACCGTTCCCCGCCATCTTGTGCCGAGACAGAGGCAAAGGCCGTCAGGGCGATGAGGGCGGACAAGACCAAGGCAGAGGCGAGTTTCATGGGAAGCTCCTTGATGGGTGGACCGTTGCACCCATGGATCTCACGGGGCAAGAAGCGGGCCGCACAGCCGTCCCACCCTTGGCGGAGGGCTGGGCGACGAAATCTCGCCACGATGGCGCGATTTCCCTTGCGTTGCGCCGCGGCCGCACTACTCTCCTGCCTCCACTGTGGCGGGCGTAGCTCAGTTGGCAGAGCACGGGATTGTGGATCCTGAGGTCGCGGGTTCAAGCCCCGTCGCTCGCCCCACTTCTTCAACAACTCCCCTTCAACCTTCGGTCCTCTCGGATTGACGTTGAGGCGCTTTCGGGCGCCCGATCCTGTCCATTCCCGCCGAGGACGTCACCCTGCATGGCGCCGGTTCTTTCGCTCATCACGGTCACTTGGAACCATCGCGAGGAAATCGGCGAGTTTCTGGACGCGGCCGCCGATGCACGCGCCCAAGCACCGTTCGAGATCGAGTTGGTCCTGGTCGACAATGCGTCGGCTGACGGAACCGCGTCGTTCGTGGCTGACGGTTGGCCCTGGGTGCGGGTGATCGCCAATGGCGAGAACGCAGGCTTTGCCGAGGGCTGTTCCATCGGGCTTCGCGCCGCGACTGGGGAGTTTCTCATGCTCATCAACCCTGACGCCTTCGCTTCGGCGGAGACGTTGGGGGGACTGGTGGATTTCCTGCGCGCTCGTCCACGGGCGGGGGCCGTGGGATGCACGCTGCTGCACGACGACGGACAGCCCCAGGTCAGTTGCTATCCGCCGATCACGGCCCTCACCTATTGGCAGCACTCGTCGATTCTCTATCCGTTTTTCGAGAAGCTCCGCAAGGTGGCGTTGCGCCTCAAACCGCTGGCGGGAGCGCGCGAGTGCGGATGGCTCATGGGGTCGTGCGTCGTGGTGCCGCGCACCGTGTACGAGAAGGTCGGCGGGCTGGAGAAAAGCTACTTCATGTACTGCGAGGACGCCGACTGGTGCGCGCGCATTCGCGACGCCGGGTATCAGGTTTGGTTCGTGCCCGAGCTGACCATGCGGCATCGACAGAAGGGCTCGTCGCGCCGCGCAGCGGAGTTCACTTTTCGTCGCGTCTACCGAAGCATCGTCCATTATGCGAATCGCAACCTGAAGGGGTGGGCGCGGCGCCGCCTGCTGGCGGCGATGATGATGGACATGCTGTTGAGGATTCCTGTCTATACAGCGCTAGCCTGCGTGAAACCGGCACGCTGGGCACGCCTTGGTTCGGTGGGGCGGTTGATGCGGATCGTGTGGGCGGCCGATCCGGACCTTTTCCATGATCCGCGTCCGGGGTCGACATCATGAAGAAATGTCCCGGCTGCGGCTTCGTCAACACGCCCGAGCGGACGCGCTGCCTGAAGTGCAATGCGCTCCTGGAGTCGCGGGCGCTTCCCACCATTCGCGAGTCGGCGGTGCGCGAGGGGCACGGCATCCAGATCCTTGCGCCGATCCGCCGCATCCTCTATCGCGTGTCGCTCATGATCTGGCGCGACCTGCCGGAGAACGTCCCCCATCGTTGGGTGTGGACCGCGGCGCTGATGGCGATGCTTCCCGGTGGGGGAGCTTGGTACAATCATCAGCCGATCAAGGCGGGGATCTTTGCCACCACCCAGGTGGCGCTGTGGGCGCTGTTCCTCATCACCTTCTTCCAGCCCTGGAACGATTGGCCCGCGCTGGCCCTGGCCGCGTGGATGTTCTATGCGATGGCGGATGGCTTCGTGACGGCGAACCGGCTGAACGGCGCCCATTGGGGGCTACGATACCTTGGTGCCATGTGGTTCGCCATGATGTTCATGGCGGGTGCGCTGGTGTTCCTGACCAACTTCCTCGGGCAGGCGTTCTTCCTGACTACGACCATCCGCACCGATGTGCAGCGGCCCGGGTTCTTGGCGGGAGACAAAGTCTTCGTGCTGACCACGGCCATCGCCCCGAAACCGAAGGCTGGGACGATCATCTACTACGATCCGGGCCGATATGTGCTACTCCGGAAGAATCCCATGTACGGCACTGATGACACGGTTGTGGTGAACGACAAGACGGCGATGGGTGTGGTAACGGCGACGGAGGGCCAGGTGCTCTCGACAGGATCCGATGGAGTGATTCGCGTGGACGGCGTCCCGGTGCGTCCGGGGTTGTTGCCATCGAATCCAAATGGATCCGCCAGCGTGAACGCGCGGGTCCCGAAGGGGCACTATGGAGTGCTGATCACGCACGGAGCCTTCGAGGGGGGTGCCTTCGCTTTGGGCGCGGCGATCAAGGGACAGGGCGGCGTGTACGGCCTCGAGTACCCAACGCCGCGCGATGTGGGTCGTGTGGGCTGGGCGCTGACTGGCTACGAGGAGGCCGTGATGATGCCTGCGGAGAAGGTCTGGGGCACCGCCGTTTTTCGGTACTATCCTCCCGAGCGGCGCGCTTGGTGGGGGTTCGACGGGCCGCTTTGGCACGAAGCACCCTCCGACTACCCGCGGGCGGATTGATCTCTTGTCCACCACCTCCCTCCCTCCGCTCGATAATTCCCGACTCCTCCTCTCGAACTCCATTTGGTGGCTCTTCGGGACGGTCGGTGCGCTGTCGCCGATGTTCCCGCTCTACTTGGGCGAGATCGGCCTGGACTCCAGCGACATCGCGCTGCTCTTCGCCGTGCAGGGCGTCACGGCGCTTCTTTTCGGCCAAGTGATCGGCTATCTGGCGGACATGTATTTCGGCAAGAAGACGATGCTGTTGGTCTGCACGCTGCTGTGCGCTCCGATCCAGGCGATCTTTCCGCTCGTCCCGCCAACGCTGGGCTGGCTGGCGCTGGCAACGGCGCTGCATTCGATCGGATACAGCCAGCGGGTCTCGATCCTCAACTCGCTGATCTTCGAAAGTCGCGGCGGCGAGGCGATGTTTGGTCGCGTTCGCCTGGTGGGTTCGCTGGGCTTTGCCGTCACCACGGTGCTGGTGGGGTGGCTCGCCGGGTTCGAGCCGTTCGGCATCAAGGCCATGTGGCCCGCGCTGGTCTTCATCGACATGATGCTGACGCTTTGCGTGGTGTGCATGAAGGATCATCCGGTGGAGCTGCGGCGCGCGACGGCGCGCAAGCTCCCGAGCTTCCGCGGGGTCCAGCAACTGCTGCTCTCGAATCCCATCGTGATGCGATTCCTGATCTTCGTGCTGCTGTTCCAGCTCGTCTCGCAGTCGCTGCACTTCCTCCAGGTGAGGTTCCTCCAACAGCTTGGCAGCCCACCGGTCTTTGCCACGTCCACGCTCGCAGTAGCAGCAATGGCGGAGATCATCGTCTTCTACTACGGCGCACAGATCACCGCGCGCTTCTCAATCGTGAACCTGCTGGCGTTGGTGCCCATCGGACTGGCTTTGCGCTATGGACTCGTCTTCGCCTTCCCAACGCCGTGGGTGATCCTGGCTTGCAGCGTTCTCCACATGGTGGGCTTCGGATTGGCGTACTTGTGCTCCGTCATTTTCATCAATCGCGAGACCCCGCCGGAACTGAAGGTCAGTGGCCAGACTCTCTTCGCGATCGTATTCAGCTTCGTCTCGGGGTTGCTCGGGAACCTGATCGCGGCAGGGATCCTGATGGTGCTGGAGAAGCGACTTGGAGCATCGCCGACCGAGGCCCTGCGGATTCTCTTTGGCATCGGCGCCGTGTTTGCGCTTCTCTCGCTTCTGGCGTGGTTACCCATGCAACGTCTTTACCATCGAAGAGACATTGCGGCGAAAGGGTGAATATTTCACCACCGGAGGCAATAGTGCCCCCGGAACATCAATGGAGTGCTTGGAGGCACTGGCTTGGCAATGGAGGGAGAAATGAAGAGTAACAGCCGCTGTCGAGTACCGGCAGTTGAAGGGTGCCTGGATGCGCTCGACCAATGCGAGACCCTGGTCCGGAGTATTCCGGCCCCGGACTTTGCCCGTCCCATCGGCACGCGGTCCGGCATCGGCCCGCACCTGCGACACTGCCTTGATCACTTCAGCGCCTTCCTTCTGGGCGTTCCGCAGGGGATTGTCGACTACGACACGCGGGAGCGCGATCAGCGGCTCGAGCAGGACGCTGCCTTTGCCCTGGAAACCCTAGAGGGGATCCGCGAGGCGCTGATCCAGCTTTGCGCTTCTGACATGGAGGTGCCAGTGACCGTGCTCCAGATCCCCGCGCCCGGATACGACAAGGCGATGGTGCCCTCCGTCGTCGAACGGGAACTGCTCTTCCTGATGAGCCACACGATCCACCATCTGGCGCTGATGAAGCTGCTGGCGGAGCAGCTGGGCGCGGCCCTGCCGACGGAACTCGGCGTGGCCTATTCGACCATCGCCCACCAGCAGGCTGCTGGCGCCGGTACCTGAGATCAATCCACCGTGGTGGAGATGCGAATCCCAAGATCCTCGATCTTGTTGAAGAGAGTCTTGTAGCTGATTCCCAGCTTCTTTGCCGCCTCCGACTTGTTTCCCCCGCATAGCTTGAGCGCCCGGATCACGGCGGCGCGCTGCGCATCCGCGGCCACGTCGCCAAGGTCGCGGATTGTGGCGCCCTGCCCCAGATCGAGCAGGAAATCGTCCTCGCCCGCAGCACGGCGCGTAATCAGTCCGGATGAGTCGACTTCACCGGTCGTCCCCGGCGACATGATAGCAAGCGGGTTCGGTGTTCTTCCCAGCGCAGGCGCGACCAGCGCCCCCACGTCCTGCAGCACCGTGGCCTTCTCGCAGGTGTTTTGCAACTCGCGAATGTTCCCTGGCCAGTTGTATTGCTGGAGCGCGTTGAGCTGTTCCTGGCTCAGCGTCAGCTTGGTCATGTTGTGGCGCTTCGCGAATCGCTTCAGGAAGTACTCGACTAGGTGGGGAATGTCCTCGCGGCGCTCGCGGAGCGGCGGCAGGTGGATCGGGATCACGTTGAGGCGGTAGTAGAGATCCTCGCGGAACTGCTTCAGGCGCACGGCCTCTCCCATCTCGCGGTTCGTCGCGGCGATGACGCGCACATCGACGGAGATTTCCTTCTCGCCGCCGACGCGCGTGAATCGCTGTTCCTGCAGAGCACGCAGCAACTTGACCTGAAGCGACATCGGCATGTCGCCGATTTCGTCGAGGAAAAGCGTCCCGTGGTCGGCGACCTCGAACTTGCCGCGCACAAGCGCGTGGGCACCGGTGAAGGCACCGCGCTCGTGGCCGAAGAACTCGCTCTCCAGCAGTGTCTCCGGAAGGGCCGCGCAGTTGATCGGCACGAAGGGCTGGTGGCGCCGCGCGCCGTTGTAGTGAATGGCCTGCGCGACGAGTTCCTTGCCCGTGCCCGATTCCCCGTTGATGAGCACCGCTGTTTTCAGCGAGGCGATCTGCTTGATGACGCGAAAGATGTCGGTCAGGCGCGGGTCGCGTCCGACGAAATTGAGCGGTGCGTTGTCGGCCCCGACGAGTGTCGGATGGCTGAACTCGACGTCCGCGATGAGGCCGCGCGACTCGCGGATCTTGCGCAACGCCCCTTTGATCTGGCTGTTCTCGAACGGCTTGACCAGGAAGTCGACGGCGCCCTGCTTCATGGCCTTCACGGCCGCGTCCAGGCTGCCGTAGGCAGTGATGACCACGACTCCGGATTCGCTCCCAAGCTCCTTCAGCCGGTCGATCAAATCGAGTCCATTCATGACGGGAAGGGACAGGTCGATGACCATCGCATCGAAGCGCCGTCCCTCCTTGTGGAGCTTCAGCACTTCCTCCGCGCTGCCGACGGAATGAACCTCCCAGCCATCATCCCTCAGTATGTCCTCAAGGACGCGCCGCATGTTCTTTTCGTCGTCGCAGACGAGAACCGTCAGCCGCGCCGCGGAAACCGAGCTATTGGGCATGGAGGGGACACCAATCCTCTGTTTTTTCGATCATGAGTGAAACCCGTTGGGAACAAGCTCCAAGTGATCTTTGTCCTAATTCGGGAGGAACGACAAGGCAAACTCTTGCGCCCTCGGTATTTTCGCCAGCGGCAGGACGTCGCTGTGGTTTGGAGAAGAAAATGGCTGGTCCGCGGTATCGCTTGTATCTTGCCATGACCATCGACGGGTTCATCGCAGACGAGCAGGGTGGAGTGAACTTCCTGGAAGCCTACGATTCGTCGGCGCTGGGGTATGACGGGTTTGTGCGGGACATTCGGCTGATCGTGCAGGGGAGCAAAACGTACGAGCAGTGTCTGGAGTTTCCCGAGTGGCCGTACAACGGGATCCAGAACATCGTGATGAGCAAGCGTAACCTCCCGGTCCCGGCGGGTGCGAAGGTTCGGTTCCATCGCGGGGATGCGGCCGAGCTCCTTGAAGAACTTTCGGTGTTTCAAGGCGACGTCTGGATTGTGGGTGGAGGAAAAATGATCGCCTCGCTGCTCAACGCGGGGATGCGCCCGACGTTGGAACTCGCCATCGTGCCGCAGGTTCTCGGCCGAGGAGTACGGCTCTTCAACGACCACTCGTGGCGGTCTCAGGTGCGGCTCGCGCAGGCCCGGACGCACTCCAACGGAGTGTTGACGCTGCGTTACGATCCCGGTTGGTAGGTCGCCAGATCCTTCCATTCGAGACCGAAGCGCGCCAGATACTTCCGCAGGCGATCTGCATCGTTGCTGCTCGCCTTGGTCTGTCGCGATGCCTGAAATAGTCGGCGCCCTGCATCGGACATCGACCGGCATTCCACGCACACGGCCAGCACTTGTTCCAGTTGCAGCAGGTCGAAGAGGTCGATGCGTTCCCGGTCGGCGGGGGAGAGGAAGCGGGCCACGAATCCGCCCTCTGCGCCGTCTCCCGGTGCCCACGCGCCACGGAGTCGTGCGATTTCTGCGTCCACGACAGACTCGGTGATGCGACCGTTCGTGGAGAGCGTGGCCATGCGCGTCACGGCCGCGTATAGATCGCGGAAGTTCCCATTCCATGCTGCTTCCGGCGATGTGGCAAAGCGAATGAACCGGCTCCGGGCCTCGCGATTCATGGTCACGCGGGTGCCCTGCTCGGCGGCGAAGCGATCCAACTCGTGATCGAGGTTTGGCTCGATGTCCTCGCGTCGCTCGGCCAACCCGGGGAGTCGAAACGTCCACAAGTTGATGCGCGCGAGCAGGTCCTCGCGAAAGCGCCCGGAGCGAACGTCGCGAGTGAGATCGCGATTGGTCCCCGCGACGAGTTGGAAGTCGCTCGTAACCTCCTGGTCGGCACCGAGCGGGAGGAAGCGCTTCTCCTCGATGGCGCGCAGCAGCATCGCCTGTTCGTCGAGGCCGAGTTCGCCAATCTCGTCGAGGAAAAGCAGGCCCCGGTGGGCCGCAAGGAGCAGTCCCTTGCGGGCCTCCAGCGCCCCCGTGAAGGCGCCGCGGCGATGGCCGAACAGCGTGGACATGGCACCTTCCCCGCGGAGCGTCGCGCAGTTCACCTGCACGAACGGCCCATCCACCAGCCGCCGCCCCTTGCGCAGTTCGTATAGACGATGGGCAAGGCGCGTCTTGCCGGCTCCGGTCGGTCCCTCAAGAAGCACCGGGGCCTTGGATGCCAAGGCGACGCGCTCCAGATCGGCGATCATCGCGTTGAAGGCCTTGTTGCGCGTCGCGATGCCGCCCTTCAACAGCGCTTCGCCTTCGCGTCGGTCCTCGCGAAACCGCGTGGCTATCATGTCGTAGCGCGACAGGTCTAGATCCACGATCGAATAGGTGCCTACGCTGCTGCGACGCCCCTGGGCTCCCGGGCTGGACTGGATTAGCCGCGCGGGGAAATGACGCGATTCGGTCAGCAGGAAGAGGCAAATCTGCGCGACGTGGCTACCTGTCGTGATGTGGACCAGGTAGTCCTCCTTCTCCAGATCGAACGGATAGGCCCGGGCGAAATCATAGAGCGCCGCAAACACCTTCTCGAAGTCCCAGGGATCGGGTTGCTCCAACCGGTTGATTCGTAGCTCGGTCTCGGGAGAGACAGAGCCGATGTCCTCGCTGACAGTGCGTGCCAACGCCATGTACCGCTCATCGACCAGGAGCTCGAACCGGTCGATGACGAGGTCTTCGTGCTGGCAGATGCTGACCGACGGACGCCATCGGTCCCACCGCTGACGAGTCTTGCCCACGTCAAGCGTGGTGCCAATCAAACCGATGACCACAAGCTTCTTGCCCATTATCTGTTCCTATAATATCTTATCTGACAGGATAATTCCTTGAGAGCCACGGCTGGTCAATCTCTCTCGTGTCGATTCTGCATGTCCTTTGAAATGAGTGCTTTGTGAGAATTCGCGCCATCGGTGGCGCGATGGCATCACGAATGCCATGACACAGCAGGCAAGTTGAGGCAAATCCATGCGGAGAAAGTGACATGACGAACGAGGTGGTGACCAAGATGGAAGTCGTCGAGACCAGCGAGCGCCCCTACATGAAGGAAATCGGCGAGGCCGAGGCGGAGATCTACGTGAAGGGAGCCCCGGGTGGGACGCCCATCACGGTGATTGGCACCAAGGCCATTCGCGACGGTTTCGACGCGACGGCGCTCCAGCAGGCCATCAACACGCGATCCGCTCCCGGCGTCTCTCGCGTGGTCCTGAACCCTGACGCCCACGCTGGCTTCGGCGCGCCCATCGGGTGTGTTCTGGTTTCGCCCGACCACATCTATCCCGGGCCGGTGGGGGTGGACATCAAGTGTTCGATGTCGCTGCTTCAGCTCGATGTCCCGGTGGGCGAGCTGGCAAGCCGCACCGTGCGCCGTGCCCTGATCGACGCGATCTGCGAGCGCACGCCGACCGGTGCGGGCAAGGGCACGCGCTCGGTTCCCAAGGCGCGCAGCTTCTCCTTCGAGACCGCCCGCCGCGCGGTTATTGAGGGGGCGACGCGCTCGGTCTGCGACGAGTTCGGCATTCCCACGCACTGGGCGGAGCGTTGCGAAGATGCGTTCCACCGCGGGCACGACGAGTCGACGGCGGCGCTCGAATCGCGTCTCGACCGACTGGTGCGCGATGGGGTTTTCTCGCCGGCGAGCCTGCGCGAGAAACTCCAGCAGATCGGGTCCTACGGTGGCGGGAATCACTTCGGCGAGTGCAATGCCGTGGAGGTCGTCGATGCGGCGCGCGCGAAGGCGTTTGGCCTGCGCGATGGGCATGCGGCGTTCCTTTCCCACTGCGGCTCGCGCGGCTTCGGCAACCTGCTGGCGGTGAACCAGTTCAAGGTCCTCCAGGCGCAGTTCTCCAAGTGGGCGATTCCCTTCCCCGGCGATGATCGCGAGCTGGTCTACGCGCCGCTCGGCAGCACCGAGGCGAACAACTACCTCGACGACATGGCGATGGGCGGGAACTTTGCCACGGTGAATCACCTGCTGATCAACGCGCTGGTACTGGAGGCTTTCCAGCAGGTCCTCCCGGGCACGAAGGGCGAGCTGGTGTACTTCATCAGCCACAACATCGCGCGCCGCGAGGTGATCGATGGGCGTCCCGTCTGGGTTCACCGCAAGGGGGCGACGCGCGCCTACCCGGCGGGCCATGCGAGCCTGGCGGGAACCGTCTTCGCGGAAACCGGCCATCCAATTCTGCTCCCGGGAAATCCCCGTGATGGTTCGGTGGTGATGGTGGCCGAGGCTGGCGCGCGCAAGAGCTGCTACAGCGTTAACCACGGCGCCGGGCGCGCGATGGGGCGTCGCCACGCGATGCGCACGCTGGACCAGAAGGCCGTCGATCGCGAGTTCGCGGACCTGGATATCCTGGCCAACACGCGCCAGTACCCCATCGACGAGGCGCCCGATGCGTACAAGGACTTCAAGGAGGTCCTGCGTTCCGTCGAGCTGGCCGGGCTGGCGTCGCGTGTCGCCAACCTCAAGGCACGCTTCGTCATCAAGGACGGCGACCAGTCACTGAAGGGAGCGGCGTGATGCTCTGTATAGACGGCTCATTCGGCGAGGGCGGAGGGCAGATCCTCCGCACCTCGCTGACACTCTCCATGATGACGGGAACTCCGATCCGCGTGACCAAGATTCGCGCGGGTCGGGGGAAGCCCGGTCTGCTGCGCCAACACCTTGCGTGTGTTCGTGCGGCCGTTGAGATCAGTGGTGCAAAGGCGCATGGAATGGACCTTGGATCGATGACGCTCGAGTTCCATCCCGGACCCGTGGTGCCAGGCGATTATCAGTTTGCTGTCGGTTCCGCAGGAAGCGCCATGCTGGTGCTCCAGACGATCCTGCTCCCGCTCGCTCATTGCACCGAGCCATCGCGAGTCATGCTGGAGGGCGGCACGCACAACCCGGCGGCACCTCCCTTTCCCTTCGTGCACGACACCTGGCTCCCGCTGATGGGGCGCATGGGCTATCGTGTCGATGCGACGCTTCACCGGCATGGCTTCTATCCGGCCGGAGGTGGTCAGGTCGAAGTAGCGATCCAGCCCAAGACATCGGGCCAGACGCTGCACCTTCGCGAGCGTGGAGCCATCCGCAGTCGCGAGGTGGTGGCGATCCTCAGCAACCTACACGCAGGGATCGGCCTACGGGAGATCAAGGCTGTCTATACAGCGCTGGGATGGCCGAGCGATAGCGGTCGTGTGGAGGAGCTTCGCAGCGGGCGCGGGCCGGGGAATGCACTGGTCGTTCGCGTGGAATGCGACCACCTGACCGAAGTCTTTACCGGCTTCGGAGAGCACCGAATCAGCGCCGAAGCAGTCGGTGAGCAAGTCGCCGACGAGGCGCGTGCCTGGCTCGATTCAGGTGTCCCGGTCGGCTCTCACTTGGCCGATCAACTCCTGATTCCCATGGCGCTTGCGGGGAGCGGCGAGTTCCGGACGCTTCCCCTGACAGAGCACACCCGCACCAACATCGCCCTGATCGAGCGCTTCCTCCCAGTGCGCTTCATCGTCGAGGCCGATGGACCAGCCTTCCACATCCGCGTCGAGCCAACCAATGAAGCTGCTTCTGCAAATTGAGTGGTACAATCTGGACGACTCGCTCGAGCCGGGCGATGAATGTGAACTCGTACCGGCCGGGGAGGGGATTTATCGTTCCATCTTTTCGGGGCGTGATCGCGGCACTAACGAGCGCATCCGTGTTCGTATAGACGCCATCGCGAACCCCACGCTGGGCGCGATGCGTCGCCTGGATTGCTCGGAGAGTTTCCACTACTACTTCCATTTGGCCTCCGGTGACGTCGTCTGCGTGAACGCGGAGGAGGAGCCGGGGGCGATCTTCGATCCCACCAGCGAGACGTGGCGAGGGAACTGGCAGGGTCGCTATCTTGTGGACGCCGTGCTGGAGCTTGAGGTCACTCTTCTGGACTCCTGCACGAAGCCGGATGCGATGCCCGCTGAGCCGCTGTTCTCGATCCTGACGCCATGCTACAACGCTCGCCGGTATCTGCCCGCGACCTATGAGTCGTTGCGGAACCAGACCGTTTCCGAATGGGAGTGGATCGTCGCCGATGATGGCTCGACCGACGGCAGCGCGGAGTACATCGAGGAACTCGCTGCCACCGATCCGCGGGTTCGATTGCTGCGGTGCCCACGCGCAGGCAGGCCAGCTCCGGGACGCAATGCGGCGCTGCGTGTCGCGCGCGGAGAGTTCGTGGCCCTATTGGATGCGGATGATCTCTTCGAACCGGGCAAGCTCGCGGGGCAAATCCAAGTGTTGCGGGCCAATCCCGATGCCATGACCTACCATGAAATGGAGTCCTTCTGGTCCGAGGAAACCGGCCAGACCGGCACCCCGCCGAACGGTTGGCAGCGTGAGCCGCTCGATGAGGCGCGATTCGCGGATTTGCTTCTGCGGGGGAACTTCGTGCCCACGTCGAGCATCGCGTTGCCGCGGGCGCTCGTCACGCCGGAGTCGTTCATGGACGAGGCGCCGGAACTACGTGGCATGGAGGACTACGACTTCGTGCTCCGCTTTTCCCGGACGCATCGAATCGTTCGCGTCACGGGGGTGCTTGGGCGCTATCGCGTCCACGACAGCAGCCTGTGGAGCAGCGCCAACCGGTCGCCCCGCGAGCGCTTGGCCAAGTCCGACGCCGTGAAACGGATGATGGAGTCGAAGGGGCATCTGGAATCGCCAGAGGGAAGGCGATGGCTGGCCAAGCATCATCTCCTCAGGGGGGAGGCACTACTTCGGCTCGGAGATGGTGGCTGCCGCCGGGATTTCGCGTTGACCGTCCGGTGCGACCCGGCGAACGCTCGCCGCTGGCTCGGGCTGGTCACATGGGTTCTTCCGCTCTCCATTTCCCGGAGGATTTATTTCTTTTTCCGCCAAATGGCGACGGGAATTCCCGGCGACCGCTAATCGCGAGAATTGCCGTTAATTTCCCTCGGGTGCAGCGATGACAATTTCCCTCTATCTGAATCGTCTGGAAGACTACGGCGTCCCGTGGATTGAGGATTTGCGGCGTGGATATAGCCGTTGGCGCAACGGCACCAATGCGGATTTTTCCGCAATCGTGGCGGCGTCCTCGGGAAAATACACGCGACCGGTTCCCGATGTGGAATCCAAGGGGCGCGTGCTTTTCTTTTCGCCGCGTTCGTGGCGGATCCACGAGGCCTGGGAATCGGCGATGGCGTTCGCCTTGAGGGCTGCCGGTTACTCGCCCGAATTCGCCATTTGCCACCATGGGATGGACACTTGCGACGCCTACGACTCGGATCGTGAACCGGGGAGCCTGTGCGAATGGTGCGCCTTTCACCACAACGATAGGACCAAGCTGAATGGCTTCCCCGTTCATCGTTACGATGACGAGTTGGATATTGAAGCGCTCAAGAAAAAGGCCCGCGAGTTGGTCGGGAACCTCGATCTCAAGGGATGCCTTGATTTCACCTATGAAGGAGTGGCGCTCGGTTATCTCACGGAAATGAGCGTGGTGCGCAGTTGCCGCCGCTCCAATCTCGAAAGCGAGCCCCAGGTTCTCAGGATTTTCCGGGGATTTTTGGAGAGCGCTATTTTGACCTACCATTTATGCTCGAAATTATTCGAACACAAATGGAAATTGGTCATCGTCCTTAATGGCAAGTTTTTCACGGAAGCTGTCGCCATGGAGGTCGCGCGTCTTCGCGGCATTGATGTGATGACTTACGAGCGTGGCTTTCATCCGGACGACCTCGTCTTTACGGTGAATGGTTATGCCAACGATTTTCCCATCGCCGACCAGTTCCGCAAGGTTGCCCACCTGGAACTGAACGACGAGCAGGATGCAGAGGTTGACCGAATCCTCGCAAAGCGCCGTTCCGGCAAGGCCACCATCATCAACTACTTCCCGACGATGAACGAAAACCGTTCGCTGATCGTCGACAAGCTGGGCCTGCGGGAGGACCTTCCCATAGCCATCGCCTATCCCAACATCCTCTGGGATACGGCGGTTTTTCGCCGCGATACGGCATTCTCCGGACTTTGGGAGTGGCTCAAGGCGACGATCGAGCACTACATCGCACACCCGGAGCAGCAGCTTGTCGTGCGCGTTCATCCCGCAGAGGTTCGCCTCACGATGATCCTTACGAAGGAGCGCATCGGCGACCGGATTGCGGAGAACTTCCCGACGCTTCCTCCCAACATCAAGGTCGTCGCAGCAACGGAGGACGTGAGTTCCTATACACTGATGGATCTCTCGCAGCGCATCCTCGTGTATAGCTCGACGATGGGGCTGGAGGCCGCTGCCGTGGGGCGAGAAGTCGTGACCGCCGGAATGACGCACTACCGGAAGCTCGGATTCTCCCGCGACGCCGAAACGGCAAAGGAATACTCGGAAATATTAAGTTCCACGCCGGTCCTTTTCGACGAAAATGTCCGATCTGCGGCGCGGAAATACCTCTATTTTTATTGCTACAATTTCTCCTTCCAGTGCCGCTCCGTGTCCGAGCCCGAGTTTGGAAAGACCGTCTACAACGTGAAGTCGGTGGACGAGTGGGTGGATTTCGACTGTGATATTGTCCGCCATTTCCGCCATCATCTGTTTCCGCTTCGCCAAGGTAGTCAGTTCCGCTGCCCGGAGAAGCTGGGGATCGACTCACCCCGTCCATGAGTGAGACCCGCGATAGGGCCGGGATACTGCTTTCCGGGGCCTTCTGGAATCTCCTGGCCCGCGTCTTTAACATTCTGCTGTCGCTCGTGGCGATTCGCCTGCTGGTTCATGCGCGAGGAGATGGCGAGTATGGCCTGCTCGTTCTTTCGTTCAATTTACTCGGATATTTCTCGCTGGCTGGAATGGGAATGCCAGCGGGGACGGTTAAGTATATCGCCGAACTAAATGCTCGCCGGGACGTGGAAGAGCAAAGTCGCGTCGCATCGGTGAGCTATTACACGTACTTGATCGTCGCTCTTCTCGTCTCGATTTTCTTCTTTTTTCTTTGGGGCTATGGCTATCGTTTCTTTGAAATTGATTCCAACGAAATCGGGACCGCTCGCAGGCTCTTCCTGATGACGGGAGTTTGGTCGGTTTGCGCGTGGCCCATGCAGGTCTACGGGCAGATTCTACGGGGTCTTCAGGAGTTCCGTATAGACAACCTGACGTTGATATCGCAGGCACTTGTTTCCAATGTTGGATATGTCTTGGTCGCCTTGATGGATTGGCCTATTGAGGCGGCATTTCTGGCCTTCATGTTGTCGCAGGCGGTGATGTTTTTTCAGGGCTCGCGCGCCGTTCGGAGGATACTTCCCCAGCTTCAGATTTCACCAAAGCATGCCACGATTCGAAAGTTTCGGGAAATAACTGGATTTAGTCTTTGGATGATGGCGATGCAGCTTTCCGGAATGGTTATTGGACAGACCGACCAGACTCTGTTGGCCATTTTTGTGTCTTCGGCAGCCGTAACTGCCTACACAATCGCAGCGACCCCCATGAATACCATTCGAAATCTGAACATGATGGTGATGGGCGCGGTGATGCCTTCGGTTTCTGAAGCATATGGCTCACGCGACCACGGCTACATCGAACGTCTGGCGCTGCGCGGCACCCGCGTGAACGCCATCGTGATGGTCGGTCTTCTGACGGCGGGAGCCGCGGCGGCCTATCCCGGTCTCTACCTGTGGATGGGGCCGGGTCACGCGCAGAACGCCCCGATCGCGCGGATGCTCATGATTGCCTACGCGTGGAGCGCCGCTTTCACCATCGTGGGACAGACACTGGTCGGCATGGGACATGTGCGCCAGTTGGGATGGCTCTCGCTCGCGTCGGCGGTGCTCAATCTCGGGGTGAGCCTCGCGCTGGTGAAGCCGCTCGGGATGACCGGTGTGGTGCTCGGGACCATCATCGCCTACGTGGCGATCGCGCCCTTCCAAGTGCGGCTCTTCACCCGGTCGCTGAATCTGTCTATACGCCGATTCCTGTGGGAAACACTCGCGCCAGTGTACGCTCTTTGCGGGGTGCTGGGCACGGCGTTCTGGCTGCTCTCGCGGCTGCTGGGCGACGAGCCGAATCTGATCGCGGCGGCGGCATTCGTATGCATTACCGGGGTTTCAATCCCCGGCATTGCCGCGTTGCTCCTTTTGCCGCGCGAGGACAGCCTAATGTTCCGCCGTCGCCTCGCACAGGCCCTGCCGTCGTGGCTCGGGCGAAGGATCAGCCCAGCAAATCCCAACTGAGCGGTGTGCCCCGTTCGACGTCCTTGACCGCGCGTCGCCCAAGAACCTCGGGCAGGTGCTTCGGCGCGAGTCCATAGCCCGGTCGGATGCAGCGCACATTCTTCGCTGTCAGGAGTTCGCCAGCCTTCACGTCCTCGACGATGAAGAGCGAGCGACGGAAGATGCGATTGTCGTTCTCCTTGCCGAAGACACCGTAGTTCACTTTGCCCAAGGCCGCCTCTGAGTTGCGCACGTCACGAACGAGTTGGCGCAGATCGTCGGGCTCCATCGAGAAGGGCGAGTCCGGCCCGCCCTCGTTGCGCGAGAGGCAGAAATGCTTTTCGATGATACAGGCGCCGAGCGCGACTGCCGCGACCGGGATCGCGCTTCCCATCGTGTGGTCAGATAGCCCGGCGATGACGCCAAAGGCGTCGGCAAGATGAGGGATGGTACGGAGATTCATGTCCCGCGGATCCGCCGGGTAGGCGCTCGTGCATTTGAGCAGCGCGAGTTGGTGATTTCCTTGAGCGTGAATCGTTGTCACCGCCTCGTGAATCTCGGCCAGATCGGCCATTCCGGTGGACATGATGATCGGCTTGCCGAGTGCAGCCACTTTGCGGAGGAGTGCGAGGTCGGGAACTTCGAAAGAAGCGATCTTATAGGCCGAGACCTTCATCTCCTCAAGGAAGTCCACCGAGGTTTCGTCGAACGGAGTAGAGAAAAGCGTGATCCCCATGTCATCGGCGGCCTGCTTGAGACGGGGCTGCCACTCCCAGGGCGTATAGGCGACCTTGTATAGATCGTGCAGGTTATAGTTGGCCCAAAGACTGTCGCTTCCGATGCGAAACCACTGATTGTCGCAGGGGATCGTCATCGTGTCGGCGGTATAGGTCTGGATCTTGACCGCGTCGGCGCCACAGTCCTTGGCCGCTTGCAGCACACGGATGGCGTGCTCAAGGCTGCCACCGTGATTGGCGGACATCTCGGCGATGATGTAAGCGGGGTGTCCCGGTCCGATGGTGCGTCCGGCGATTTGATAGCTGCTCATGATGAGTTCCTCTCAGTACTTGACGATGCGCCCGACGACAAAGGCCTCGGCCGCGTCGGTTCCGATGGTTGCGCCGCGCCACTGGGCAAGGGCACGGAGGGCCTGCGGCGAGCGCGGGTGCGGCCAGCCGCGCGACTCGCTCTTGTACTCCTCCATCGCGGCCACCTTCGCATCAAGAGTCGCGGCGATATTCACAAAATGATTAGGGACAAAGGGACAGGCAAGCGCCGGTGTTTGCCACTCGGTGGAGGAGGGAACTTCGTAGAAATACAGCTCGCGAAGCGGAGTGCCGGGAAGCTGTCGACAGGCGGCCAGCACCGCACGATGCGTCACCAGATGATCGATGTTCACGTCGCCGGCATGATGCGCATAGACGATGCTCGGCTTTTCCTCGTCGAAGACCTTCTCCACGACCTTCACCACATCGAGCAGGTCCATGGAATCGAAGCGATTGTCGGGCAGTCCCGCGAGCTCGAGGCGTGCCACGCCGAGCCGTTCCATGGCGCGGTGCGAGTCACTGTGGAGCTTCTCCAGGTCGGTGGCGCCGGACTGCAAGCCGCCGCTGCGCGAGTCGTGGCGTGAGGTGATCCCCTCGCCAAGGATCAGGCAGACGACGCGATCCCCCGCGTCGGCGTGGCGACGCATGGTGCCGCCACAGCCAAGGACTTCATCGTCGGGATGGGCGGCAACAACCAGCACTGTCTGGCTCATGACTTGGACTCTTTCCGGTTGGGATCGATCATGGTGATTCTAACGTCGGCGTCGATGTGGTCGTGGTATAGGGCACTTCGCTTGAAGGTCATGCGGAGGTTTCCCATTTCGGTGAAGGCCGGGGGATACCCATCCGCGTCCAGCATCCGGATGTGGTCGTGGACGCGAAGCAAATCCTCCTGGGAACCATCAAGCACACTTTGGGCAGGCTTCCTGCGTGGAAGAAATTCGGGCGTGCCTTCCTGTGGCAGAGGCGTTGGTTCCTCGCGGACCATCCACTCGATCACACGCTGTGCCTCGCGCGTCATCCGGAGGAAAATTTCCTCGCCTCCTCCCTCCAGCGACAACGGGATGCGTGTATAGACAGGGCCCGCGTCGATTTCCTGGGCCATCCTGAGAGCACAGAGAAAGGACGAGCGTCTACCGCGGGCGATCTGATTCTGAACCGGGCTGCCGCCACGATCACGCGGCAGATCCCCCACGTGAAAGCAGACGCATTCGTAGTTGTCGGTAAGTTCGACGGGAACTTTCCAGGACCAGTGGGGGAAGAAAATATAGCGTGGCCGCAGCTCTGTGACACGCTCCACGGTGAGTTCTGCTGGCGAGGCGGCAAAGTGCCACTGCCCTGGGGACGTGGCCGCCAGTTGCTCGAATTGCGCGCGGTGCCAGGGCTTGCAGCCCGCGTACAGGTAGTTGCTTCCGTTTCCGCGCACGGTCGCGGTACTCGGGCTCGGACTACTCGCGACCGGGGGCTCGGCGGAGACGTCGTTGCTGGCAGGCAGTTCGGGCTTCAACTCAAGCCGCAAGTCGACCCGAACTCCGTTGTCGTCGATGAAGTAGGCGCCCTTGTGCGGCGGAAACGTGCGAGCCCTGAGGATGTCGATAATTTCCCGCCCCGTGTAGGTTCTATCCAGCTCTACTTGATCGATCCTCTCCACGTCATTGCCGCGATTGGTCTTGTGATCTCCTGACTGCACACTCGTGGGAATCTCTGGAGCCGACAGGAGTGGCAGGGCCTCTGCGAGCAACGCCAGGGAGGCCTGCTCCAACCGATCGTAGAGTGTCAGGCCCGTGTCCCAAGACTCAACGCGTACCGGGCGCTGGGCAATGATGGGACCGGTATCCACTCCGCTGTCTATCAAGTGAAGGGTGACCCCGGCGGGCAGGCGATCAACGATGCACCACACGTTGGGAAAACGTCCGCGCGCGTGGGGGAGCAGCGAGGGGTGCAGGTTGACGACGCCGCCGCGGAAAATGTCGAGGATTTCCTGCTTCAGAATGTAGGCAAAGAACAGCGAAAGCCCGCGGTCGGGCTTCAACGCGGTGATCCGTTCGATGGTGGCCTGCTCGCGTAGCGTGCTTCCATCGAAGACTCGATCCGCGGATAGTCCCGACGCTGCGATGATTTCTTCCCGAAGCCGAGCCGTCTTCGGTGGGTGTACGACCAGCCCCACCAATTCCACGCCGCTGCGTCGCAGGAGCCGAACGCCTTCAAGCCCAACCCGATTGTTAGCAAAGACGACCAGTCTCATGTCGCTACCTTTCTTGCCAGGGGACTCAATCGATCGACCAATCGCGCGCATCCAAGCCCATCAACCAACCGCATCGCATTGTCCGACAAGACTTTCCTACGAGGTGGGTCGCCAATGAGTGCATCGAGGACCGCGGGAAGTGCCGAGCGGGATTCGGCGTTGTCCCAACCGAGCGACACCGCCGCTCCCCGGGAAGCGAGCGACTGGGCGATGCGCTCCTGATTGTCCACCACGACCATCAGGATCATGGGGACGCCCAGATAAGCGGCTTCGTACACGGTACTTCCCGCTGCGCCCACGAACATGCACGCACGGCGAAGAAACGGTGTCAGGGCAGGTGGGCGATGTTCCAGCGTGACTCGCAGGTCTGCCGCTGCGATTGCCTCCAACTGGGGTACGCAGCGAAACCCCGGCCCAACGATGACTCGAACGCGATTGATCGACTTGGCCAGCAGGATTGCCGCGACGACCGCGGGTGTCGAATACGTGATGTCGGAGCCGCCGAATGAAACGAGAACCTCGCCGTCCGATCCGCCGTCCATCTCCCGTGGCTCGCCGAGCAGGTCGGGGCGCAGCATCGCGTACTCCGATCCGAGGAGCTTCAGGGAAGCGCCTGTATAGACAAGCTCTTCTGCACCGACGTTGTGATTGATAATCGCGTGCGCCCAGTTACCCATCTCGCCGCGTCCCCAATCGTCCACAAGAGCCAACGGGCGGCAGTTGGCAACCAGTCGCCACCACCCGTCGGAAAGTCCATAGTGATCCGCGATGACCAGGTCTGATGGCTCGGCCAGTGTCATCGCGGCGTCAGCTTCTTCGGTCAGGTCGGCTTCCATGCCCCGACACAAAAAACCGCGGGACTCGACCAGCCCCGCTGCCAGGTCATCCGCGGTCGCCCTGGCCAGGTACACGACATCCCAGCCCCTCTCCCGAAACGCCATTGCCAGAGAGAGAGTCCGCATGACATGGCCGATGCCAATGCGGCTGTTGGCGTCTGCGCGTATGGCAACGCGAGGTCGCATGGACTAGAGCTTCTTCTGCTCGATATGGGCATTGATGGCACTGAGTTCGGGGCACCTCTGCACGAGCGAGAGAATGTCACGGAATCCGAACTCGGGGATCATGCTGTATAGATTGCTATACACTTGCGAGGCGAACTCGTAATCCTCGGGCGTATCCACGGTCCATCGCAGTGACGAGTCGTTGGCGCTGGCTGATTGCTGGTGCTGACCGATCCTGAAATCGGATGGATGGTTGTAGATGTGCCACGTGACGTGCTCGCGGGCTGGAGGGGCCGTTGCCACGGCTTCGACGCGGAAGAGGACCGCTGCGGGGAAAATCTCCGTGTCGAGTCCTCGCGGATAGGTCCGCTTGACCGTATTTGAGTAATAATCCATCGCCTCTGCGCCGCCCATTTCGTGGTAGCTGGCGAGCATCTCGCCGAGGAGTTGCGGGTCGTAGAGCGGGCAGTCGCTGGTGACGCGCACGACAAGTTCGGCGCTAGTCGCGCGGGCGGCTCCGGCGTAGCGGGAAAGCACGTCGTCCTCGCTGCCGCGGAACGTCGAGGCTCCGAAGCGTTCCGCCATCTCCACCAGCGGCGTGTCGCGGTCGTGGGTGGTGGTCGCGATGCAGACCTCGTCGACGCCCTTCGCAGCCTGGGTTCGGCGGATGACGTGTTCCAGCATGGGCTTTCCGGCGAGCGGCATCAGCACCTTGCCGGGTAGGCGGGTCGAGCCCATGCGGGCCTGGATGATGACGACGGTGCGCATGGCGCCTAGCTGCCTCCGAGGATTTCGTGGATCGCGGTCACGACGCGGTCGACGTCAGCGTCGGTCATGGCGGGGTAGAGCGGAATCGTGAGCGCCTGGTCGTAGTGCTTCTCAGCTGCCGGGAAATCGCCCGGTTTGTAGCCGAAGTGCTCGCGATAATAGGGCTGGAGCGGGACCGGATAGTAGTGGACCTGCGTCCCGATTCGGCGCTGCTGGAGCGCGGCGACGGCATCCTTGCGCGTGATGCCTGCTCGCTCCCAATCGATGCGGAGGATGTATATATGCCAGCCGTTGCGGTGGGCCGCGGCGTGACCGCCCTGCCCGGCGGGAGCGCCGGTGAGGGGGCGCTGGAGCAGGCCCTTCGCTTCGAGACCCGCGAAGGCTTCATGATAGCGCGCGGCGATTTCCCGGCGACGGGCAACGAAGCGCGGGAGCTTGTTCCATTGGGAAAGGCCCAGCGCTGCATTCATGTCGGGCAGGCGGAAATTATAGCCGAGCTCGATCATCTCGTAGTACCACGGACCCTCTGTCGGCCGCGTGAGGACCGCCGGATCCTTCGTCATGCCGTGGGAACGAAACAGGCGGAGACGCGCCGCCAGATCATCGCGATCCGTCAGGATGATGCCCGCTTCGCCAGCGGCCGTGTGCTTCACGGGATGAAAGCTGAACATGACCATGTCGCTGTGGCCGAGCGACCCCACCGGCTTGCCGTTGGGGTGAAGACCACCGGGTGCGTGGCAGGCGTCCTCGATGATGACAGCACGCGGGGCGCGCTCGCGGACGAGAGCGGCGATCTCGGCCATCGGTGCCGTCAGGCCCGCAAAATGGACGGGCAGCACCGCGCGGGTGTGCTCGCTCAGGACCGGTTCCAGCAGGCCCGGGGTCATGCAGATCGAGTCGAAATCCACGTCGGTGAAATGAGGGACGGCGCCCGCGTAGAGCGCACTGTTGGATGTGGCCAGGAACGTGGTGGCGGGGGAGATTGTCTCGTCGGTGTCCTCACCGCCCGCGTGGGGACCGATCCCAGCGGCGAGCAGCGCCAGATGCAGCGCCGACGTGCCCGAGTTGCACGCGACCGCGTGGCGTGCGCCGCAGGAAGCCGCCACGGTGGCCTCGAATTCGCCGACCTTGGGACCCTGGGTCAGCCAGTCGCCAC
>WGMQ01000100.1 GCA_016125005.1 bacterium
GACGGCCCTGGCCGTGATCGAACCCCTTCGAAGGAAAACAGGACGCACAAGGCCGGAAATCCAAACGATCCTCGCAGCACGTCCCAGACGCGCCATCATCCTTATCAAGAGGTCAGGGGGCTAAAACGGAATCATCCTGGCGTTGACCCCCGGCGCTGTGTCCGAATCCTGCTTCCGTGTCTGTCACGTGCCGTGCGCGACCGCTGGCAATCTTTTCCCCTGATGAATGAGGCCCTGATGACTACTCCCGCCAAAAGCCGGACCCTGACCCTCGGACACTCCCCCGATCCCGACGACGCCTTCATGTTCTATGGCCTCGCCAAGTATCTGGTCGATACGGAGGGCTGGGAGTTCGAGCACATCCTTCAGGACATCCAGACGCTCAACGAGCGCGCCCTACGCGAGGAGCTGGACATCAGCGCCATCAGCATCCACGCCTACTCGCGCGTGCTCGACAAGTACGCCCTGCTCCCCTGCGGCGCCTCGATGGGGGACAACTATGGCCCGATGATCGTGGCCAACAGCCCCTTCCCCGCCTCGGACCTGCTCCGCAAGAAGATCGCCGTGCCCGGCGAGATGACCTCCGCCTTCCTGGCGCTCAAGCTCTACCTCAAGACCGCCAAGTTCGACTATGTGGTGGTGCCCTTCGACCAGATCATGGACGCGGTGAAGTCCGGTCGCGTTGACTGTGGCCTCCTCATTCACGAAGGCCAGCTCACCTTCGAGCGCGAGGGCTTCGTCAACATCGTGAACCTGGGCGAGTGGTGGTACGAACGGACCGGCGGCCTGCCGCTTCCCCTCGGCGCCAACGTGGTGCGCAAGTCCCTCGGTAAGCCCGCGCTGTCGCAGCTCAACCGGGTCCTCAAGCGCTCCATCGAGTTCGCCCTCAACCCGACCCATCGCCGCGCCGCCGTCGTCCACTCCATGCAGTGGGGCCGCGGCATGACCGAGGAACTGGCCGATACCTTCGTGGGCATGTATGTCAACGACCTGACGCTGGACTTCGGTCCGCGCGGACGCGCCGGGGTCGAGCGATTCCTCAAGGAAGCACACGAGCTGGACTTCATCGCCAATCCCGTGGCGCTTGAGTTCGTCGACTGACGCTCAGCCGATGGGCTGGCCGAAGCGGAGCAGATTCCCGTTTAGGTCCACCAGGTAGGCCTCGCGCATCCGCCACGGACGATCCTCCGGGGCGGTGAAGCGGGGCACGCCGTGGTCGGGGAGCCCCAGCGGTGCGAAGATCTCCGGCACCGCATCCACTTCGTCGCAACGCACATAGGCACCGTGATCGTTCGTGAGCGGATTCAACGTGTTGTGGCGGAAGAACTGCAACTCGATGCCGTCGCGCTCCACGATCAGATAGCCGTAGTGCGCATCATCGAAGAACCTCACCTGAAAGCCCGCCTTCACATAGAAGTCGCGGGTTTCCGTGATGGAGAGGGCGGGCAGGATCGGGACGGCGCGGGCGTTCATGAGACGCGTGCCTCGGCGGGTTGAGAGATAGCCGCCAGACTCAGCGCCACGAACTCCGTTTCGCGCAACGGCATTTCCTCGTATAGACGTGCCACGATTCCCGGACCATAGTTGACGAGCAGCGGCGCCAGTGGAGTCAGGATTCGTTCCTGTGGGGTGCCCTTCGGGAACAGCACGTCGCGGAGCTTCGCGGCACTGCGCGTGCGCTCCTCGTCGCGGCTGGCGATCGACGCAGCCACGCGCTCGCGAAGCCGCTCCAGTCCCGTTGTTGCCGCGCCAGCGAGTTTCTCGAAGGAGCGCTCCACGGCCTGGTCGGGGATTTCCTCGGCGAGGAACTTCTTCAGTTCCGCCAGTGCGGCCTCGACTGCGGCGGCTTGTCCGTCGTGCTTGTCCAGGAGCGGACTGCTTGCCGTCGCCAGCGACGCCGTCGGGTCCGACCCGGTGGAGAGGCTCTCCGGCGACAGACCGAGCTTCTGCAGAGCCTTGGTCGACTTGGTGTCCAGCAGGAACAGGTTGGGGCGGGGGAGCAGCGCCGCGCGATGGACGCCGAACTGTGCGTAGAGCGGCGCCAATTGGGCGTGGTAGAGAATCTCGCCGGGCCCACCCACATAGGCCACCGTCGGCAGGGCACTGTCCTGCACCAGCGGACGCAGGATCGCGTTGGGCGAGAACCGGCCGGGCTCGGACCGCAGGAGCGTCAGCAACTCGCCCTCGCTCCACGAGGCCAGCTCCACTCCCTTGTCGATGGGCGAACGCGCGACCAGCAGACCGTCCTCGCGGCGGCTGATCGGCGCCCGGATTTCGTCGATATCCACGAAAAAATTCAGCTCATTGCCACGACGATGCAGGAGCGGCTCGACTCCCACGGCACGCAGCGCATCCGCCTGGGCCATGACGTTGGCGTTGGTCTTCGCCGAGTGGTCGATCTCCAGCGCCAGCAGGTCGGCGGCGCGTTCACGGAGGAAGCGCAGCCGGGGCACGATCGGCACGATCCCGAGGGGGAGCAGCAGCCGACAGGCGAGCCGCACGAACTGGCTCTCGAAAGTGGCGCCGGGGATGAAGGCCTGGCGGAGCAGCTCGAGCACTGTGGGGCGGAACTCGGTGGGAGGCGTGCCTGCTTCGAACTCCTCCAGGAATGCCGCAACCTTTGCCGAATCCAGTTTCTCGCGCCAGACTGACCGCGAGCCATCCGCGGAATCGGCGGCCAGGTCGGACTCGCGAAGACCTCCGTCCCCGCCAAGCCACGCGGCGCGGCGCACTTCCTCCAGATCGTGGTCGTCTGATGCGACCCAGAAAAGCGCCACCGTCGGGCGTCCTGTTTGTGCGGCGACTTCGCGCGCCCAGCGGCCTGCCGCCAGCGCCTTGAAAAGCGAATAGAGCGGACCCAACCCGGCACCCGCCTGCTGCCCCGACACGACCACCAGTGCATCGGGACATCGCAACTGGTCGATGGGGGCCAGCGATCCCGCATCGGCGACGTGCGGGATCAGGAGCGCCTTCCATTCCTCGACCGCCGCGTCGTCCAGCGGAGTCCAGGCGCCCACTTCGCGCACCCCGGCGGCCCAATCGAAGGGCTGGTTGCGGAAGAAGCGCTGGGGAATTGAATCGCCCGCCAACCAGGCTTTTTGCCAGTTGGCGGGCGAGGGGTAAGCCGTCATGTGATCAGGTCTCCGGTCGTCGGGAAGGCAGGGTCTTGAATCGGAACCCGCTTCTATGCAATCCGGGGGCCAAGCTGCGCCGCTACTGAAGTTCGGCCAGCTTCGCCTTCAACGTCGCCGGGTCCGGGTTGAAGGCCTCCCAGGCCGGCTTGTACTTCGAGTCCACCAGCACCACGTAGGGGAGGCGGTAGATCTTGCGCGAGCGGATGATGTCGTCCACTTCGTTCGCCGCGGTTTCCAGGCAGACGTAGCCCTCAAGCTGGCCGACCAGTTGCGGATCGGTGTTCAGCGTTTTCATGAGGTTTTCGCTCAAGGTCGACTTGGGAAGCGTGATGACCCAGATCATCTTCCGCTTGGTGAGCTGCGCCTGGGCAAAGCCCGCATCGCGGTCGTCTTCCCATGCCAGCGTGCCGCCCCAGCGCGACTTCGTCTCCTTGCGCACCGCCCGCGGGTCGAAGCGCGGCGTGTACATCGGCGCGAAGCGCCCCGGTCCCGAGGCCACAATCCTTACCATCGTATTGCCGTCCTGGCTCACTTCCTTCACGGACGGATCGGACAGCCACTGGCGGTTGTTCACCACGACCTTGTACTCGACCATGCCCTCCTTCAGTGGGCCGATGTAGCGCTCCCAAATGTTCGGCACGCGCGTGGGGGTCATGGCGCGTGAATCGTCGGAGACGGCGCGATTACTGATGCCGCCCCAATTGTCCCACGAGCCCACCACATGGACCGTCTTGGCTTGGCGACTGAAAAAGCGCACCCGGAGGTATGGCTCGCCGGTCGTGTTGTGCACAAGAACCGTTGGAAGCATCTCGGTCGTGGGCACATAGGACGGCCACGGCGGATCCTGAAGCGAGAAGAGGAAGGCCGAACCGGGCATATTGTTCTGCCCCTCGGTCAGGTCGAAGTCATCCTTCGCCGTGGGCATATCCTTCGGACCCTGGATCCACCGGGTGCCATCGATGCAGTACTTGAACGTGTGGCGCCCCGGCGTGAGCGAATAGAAGATTTCGAAGATCCCATTTTCGTCCGGCCCATACATCTTCGAGGCGGGATCGCTGACCGTCTTGCCGTCGGAGGCAGCCCAGCCGTTGAAGGTACCCGCCAGAAAGACCGTCTTGGCCTCCGGAGCCTTCACGCGGAAAAGGACACCCGTTGGGCTGTAAACGAGCGGGAGCGGTTCGGGGTCTGCCAGCAACCGGCTCGGGGCGCCAAAGAGGAGCGCAACCGCGAGCAGCGTGGTGAGAATCGAAAGGGCCCTGAAAGTAAACATATGAACCTCGCAACCGAGTAGGGGTAAACCCTTAACTGGATGCAGTATGGACCGCTCCAATCTGATTGTCCAACAGAATCTCGACAATGCGCTTAAGAAAGTTGCTTGGCGCCTCGAATCGTCATGAAAACCAGCGATTGCAATACTTTGGCTCAATCCAAAAGAACAATATTAGAGTTTTTTGAATGTGTCAATTATTTTCGATTCGCCATGCCGAGGGCTTCTCTCCAAAATCAGAGCAAAGACACCCCTCGGCCTAGGTCTTTCTCCAGACCTTTCACCAGAATCCTGCAATTGTCTTGACCGGAGGGGGACTTATCCTAGCATCCCGGCTCTTGAAGAGTAGCATCAGCCCGCTGTTGCACTCACTCAACACGAGAGCCAAGGAAGCCAGTCCTATGTCCAAGGGATCCAAAGACGAATCGTCGCCGAAGCGCTCGCAGGGGTTGCTGCGCCGCGCCACGGAGTCCCGCCCGGCCAACATCCTCTACGAGCTTTGGAAGGAGGGCCCCATCTCTCGTGGCGCCCTAGCCGATCGCATGGGCCTAAATCTTCCCACGGTTTCCGCCGTGGTCCAGGACCTGATCAAAGCGGGTGACCTCATCGAGGAGGGCTTTGCAACGTCCACCGGTGGACGTAAGGCACAGCTCCTCGACGTGAACCCCAAGCGCGGTGGCATCGCGGCGCTCGAGTTCTCCTCCCGCGGTGTGCTCTCCGCTTCCGCCGACATGAAGGGCCGTCTTCAGAACCACGTCACCTGGCCGTTCCGTCCGTCGATGGGTCGTGCTGCCGCCATTGAGGCCATGATCGAAGCCGTCGAGAGCCAGCGCCAGTTCCTGAAGGAAGACGAGGGTCTGGAACTTTCCCGCATCGGCGTCGTGGTCAGCGGTCTCGTGGACGAGGATCGCGGCCTTTCGCTTCGTTTCCCGCGCTTTGACGAGTGGAGCGACGTCCCCGTGGTCGAGCTGCTGGAGGACCACTTCGGTGTCCCCGTCAACCTCTCCTCGCACGTGATCGGCACCACGCTCGCCGAGTCGATCTTTGGCCGTTACAAGGAACTGAAGAACTACGTCTACGTCCACCTCGGCCCGGGCTTGGCGCTCGGCCTGATCATCGACGGCTACGTCTATCGCGGCTCCCGCCCGACCGTGGGCGAGTTCGGCCACATGACCGTCGATGACAACGGCCCCATCTGCTATTGCGGCAACTATGGCTGCCTCGAGACCGTCGCGTCCGACTGGGCGCTTGTCGGGCAGGCGGAACAGGCCCTCAAGGACGGCGTCCAGAGCCACATCCCCGAGCACATCGACGACAGCGGCGTCATCACCCCGGCGGCGATTTTCCAAGCCGCCGAGATGGGCGACCGTCTCGCGGGCAACATCATCGACAAGGCCGGCCATTACCTCGGGACGGCGCTCGCGTCGGTCATCAACCTGGTCGCGCCGGAAGCCATCGTGTTCGGCGGCTCCATGGCGGAGGAAGGCCAGCGCCTCATCAAGTCCGTGCGCCACACCATGAAGCGGCGCGGATTGGAAGCTCTGGAAAAGGATCTGAAGATCGACCTTTGCAGCTTCGGCCCCCAAGCCGGCGTCGTCGGCGCCGTGGCCGTCGCGCTGCACCATCACTACACCAGCTTTGAGGAAAAGGAACGGGAGCCGGAGGAGTAACCCGCTCCGTTACTTCTCGAGGGCGATGGGGAAATCGGGGACCGTGTCCGGCTTGCGAACCACCGGGGTCTGACGTCCGCCGGTCAGTTCCTTCACCCGCTCGCTGATATAGAAATCCATCGTCGCAATGGTCACCTTCCCCTTCTGTGCCGCCTTGCCGGAAAGGCCCTCCACGACCGCCTTGGTGAAGGCGCCGTTGTTCCATTCGGAGCTTTCCAGAGGAGCAATATAACCGTCTTGTCCTCCGAACCGGTCAGCAGGATTCGGTCGGCCTTGTCCACGGCGATACGCCGAATCATGGCCGTATGATGGCCGCCCGTTTCGATCCGCAGGATCGGTTCGGTCGGTGGTTCGGTGGGGGCCGGGGCCTTTGCCATTTTCGGGAACCTGCGGCTGTATGAAAGATAGGGAATGATGTCTCACGATGCCACCAGCAACATCGTCCCGCAAGCGGAAAAAAGGCGGATCACCACGGAGAAACTGAGACACGGAGAAAAGCGTCATGGCGAGGGTGGAACACGGTCCGAAAGTCCCTCCGACACACCGCATCGGCCACCACATGGAACCACGGAAAGGACGGACAACACGGAACACCACGCGACCACGCCGGGATGACCCGCGGTCAGCGCCTTCATGGAATCTGCGAAATCGTGTGTAATCTGCGGTCAGGCTTTTGTTTTTTGCCCCGCGCCGATGCGACACCTTTCAGGGTCGGATTTCATCATCGGCGGTCCGGTGGTGTCGGCCTCTGCGGCCTCAACGCACCGGCTATTTTTTGTCATCCTTTCAGGATGTCTTCGGCGGTCGGGGGCGCCCCGACATCCCTTCCGTCATGTCCGTTTCGTCCGTGGCTCACAAAACTCAACAACCACGAAAAGGACGGACACCACGGAACCTCACGCGACCGTGTCTGCGTACCAGCCTAGTCCCGAGAATCTGTGAAATCTGCGTAATCTGCGGTCCGGCTTTTCTGGTCCCCCAATGCGACACCTTTCAGGGTCGGATTTCATTATCGGCGGTCAGGTGGTGTCGGCCTTTGCGGCCTCAACTCACCGGCTATTTTCTGTCATCCCTTCAGGATGTTTTTGGCGGCCGGACCGGCCACCGGGACTGTCCCCCATGTACCCGGATCATACCCAAGTCATCTGCGCTTTCATCGAATCTGCGAAATCTGCGTAATCTGCGGTCCGGCTTTTTCCTTTTCCGGGCTTCCCTCCCGGTCGTCCTTGACAGGGCGGGGCGCCGGGTAAAGCCTCCCGTGCCAGTCATCCCAAGGCGCAAAGATTCGACATGTCCCAGGTCCTCGACAAGCTACGCACCCTCAAGCAGGCCGTTTTCGGATCGGAGAAGCCCCTTCCCTTTCCCGACACGCTCAGCATCGAGAGCAGCTATGCGTGCAATCTCAAGTGCGTGATGTGCCCCCGTCACTTCGAAGGGGTGCCGCAGGGCATGTTCTCGCTCGAGATGTTCGAAAAGCACATCGAGCCGCATATTCACCGCTTCAAGTACCTGCACCTGACCGGTTGGGGCGAGCCGTTGATGAACCGGGACCTGCCGGAGATCGTCAAGCGTGCCCGCGCCAAGGGGGTCCACACCTGCTTCACGAGCAACGGGCTGCTGCTCAAGTCGCCGCTGGACCGCAAGGTCTTGGAGACGGGGCTGGATTCGCTGAACATTTCCTGCGACGCCGACAATCCGGTGACCTACGAGCATGTGCGCGGCAAGGGCACCTTCGACCTGCTGATCCAGCGCATGAAGGCCTTCAACCAGTTGCGTGACGAGATGGGTGCGAAGACCCGCGTGCTGTGGGGCTTCGTGATGATGCGGAGCAATTTCGAGCAGCTTCCCGGTGCCATTCGTCTGGCCAAGGAATGTGGCTTTCACGCGGTCGGCGCGAAGCACATGGAGACGGCGATCAACCGCGAGGACCTGCGCGAGGCGCTCTGGAACACGGGCCTCGTGGAGGACGTTCCCGCGGAGGTCGTGGCCCGGCACGACGAGGTCATTGCCGAGTCCTTCCGTGTGGCGCAGGAACTGGGCATCGACCTGTTCATCCACAAGCGCCAGATGGACCACGAGGGCACCTGCCTTGTGAAGCCCGCAACGAATCTCTTTGTCGATTACGAGGGTCGCGTCTCCGCCTGCTGCTATCTCAACAAGAATGACGTGCGCCCCTACAACCTGCCGTCGGAAAAGCCGAAGGACACGGGCGTGATCGGCGACCTGCGGTTGGGCGACCTGATGGAGTTCCTCAGCAGCGAGCGTTACCACGAGTTCCAGCGGACGTGGCTTCAGGGGAAGGTACCCGAGGCCTGCCGCAATTGCCTTCAGGTCAATCGCATGAAGACCTCCAGCGCCGACGTGACACACCGCGGCGCCGATCGCGTGGGATGACCAACCCATCGCCGGAGTCGCGCCTTGCGGAAGCCGCGCGGGCGCTCGGTTTCGATTGGTTCGCCATTGCTGAGGCCAAGCCCCGTCCCGGGGATTTGGCGGAACTGGAACGCTGGCTCGCCGAGGGCCGACACGGCAACATGGAGTGGCTGGCCCGCGACCCGGCCCGGCGCACCGACCCGGAGCTGGTGCTCCCCGGTTGTCGCTCGGTCGTGGTGCTCGGGATGAATTACCTGCGTGAGGAAGTCGACCCGCGCCGCACCGATCACCTGCCCACGCCCGGATACGGTCGGATTTCCCGCTACGCCCGCACACGCGACTATCACCGCGTGATCGAGAACGCGCTCCGCAAGCTCGCTCGCCTGATCGACCAGGAGCTCGTCCCCGGCGCCCGCTCGCGTCCCTATGTGGACTACGGGCCGGTGATGGAACGACCCTGGGCAGCGGAGGCGGGGCTCGGCTTCATCGGCAAAAACACGATGCTGATCCATCCCCAGGAGGGGAGCTTCCACTTTCTGGCGGTGCTGCTGACCACGGCAGAACTGGCGCCCGGCCCCGGTCGGCGCGAGGTGCGGGGATGTGGCGATTGTCGTCGCTGCATCGACGCGTGCCCAACGGGGGCCATCACCGAGCCGTGGCGTCTGGACAGTCGGCGCTGCATTTCCTACCTGACGATCGAGAAGAAGGGTGCACTGACCGACGAGGAGTCGGCCATGCTCAACGGCTGGCTGGTGGGGTGCGATATCTGCCAGGACGTTTGCCCCTACAACGGGGCGCGCGCCAGGCCGGTCGGGGAGAGCGCACTGGGCGAGCCGTTCGTCCCGGCGGAGCTGCGGCTTGTGGACCTGATTCAGGATGCGGAGGGATATCTGGAATCGCTTCCCGCATCGAGTCCGCTGCGCCGGGTAGGTGCGGAAAATCTGAGGCGCAACGCCTTGGCGGAGCTTGAGCGAGGAAAAATGTCCGCGGCGGAATGACTTTTCTTGTGGCCCTTCCGGCGCCACCTGTCCAATGCTCCAAGTGAAGACGCTTAGCGAGTTGGCGACGACCCCTATTCTGTGAGGTGGCGAGAGATGAAATGGCGTATCCTGCTCGTGGATGACGAACCGGACATCCGACTGATCGTTCGTACCACTTTGGAGAAAGACTACGAGATTCTGGAGGCACACGACGGCCTCGACGCGCTGGAGAAGATCAAGCGCTACGAACCGGACTTCGTGCTGATGGACGTCATGATGCCGCTGATGAACGGGTTCGAGGCGTGCGCAGCGATTCGCAACGACCCGAAGTTTCGCGACCTCCCCGTGATGTTTCTCTCGGCCCTTGGCAGCAAGGACGACATGAAGAAGGGTTTTGGCTCGGGGGCGAATTACTACCTCACCAAGCCATTCGATCCGACCCGCCTCCAGAAGAACATCGACGTCTTCTTCCAGACAACCCCGCCTGCGCGTCGCCCAAGGCGATTTACCATCGATCAGATTCGCGAGTTCGAGGCGAGCGGCCACATTCCGGCCGCGCCCGGTTCATCGGACTATGTGCCATCCAGCGAGGCCATCGGGTTCCAACCGACCCGCGCCTCAGGCG
This sequence comes from bacterium, assembly GCA_016125005.1. Lineage (GTDB taxonomy): Bacteria > Sumerlaeota > Sumerlaeia > SLMS01 > SLMS01 > WGMQ01. Next base: position 10,050 of record WGMQ01000100.1, read on the forward strand.
TCCAGAAGATCCCCGAGGCAGTCCCCACCACCGAACCCCTCTTTCCGCGCGTCATGGTGGTCGATGACGACCCGGCAATCCTTGATATGATCCGCATGTCACTCGAAGGTATCGCCGAGGTCGTGACCGCGAGCGACGGCATGGCGGCCATTGAGAAACTGGTGAAGTATCAGCCGGACATCCTCATGATCGACATCATGCTGCCGCGCATGAACGGCTTCCAACTGACGCAATCGCTGCGCGCCAACCGCGCCTTCGCGCGACTTCCGATCCTGATGTGCTCTGCCAAGAGCGCCGAGCGTGACGTGCTCTTCGCCAAACGGGTCGGGGCCAACGACTATCTCGCGAAGCCCTTCTCCCCGGCAGATGTGATGGCCAAGATCCGGGACATGCAGAAACTCCCCGGCTTCATCATCAGACCCAAGTCGCTCAGCATCCAGCAGATCTCCGACCTGGAGGCGACCCGCAAGAAGGCGGACGTCTTCGAGGACGAGGAAGAGGCGCGCACCAAGGACGAGCACGAGGCGAAGCGGAACAAGACCGCCATGGCGAAGTTCGTCCAGCAGGAAGGCAACAAGGACGCGCTGGAGAAGGAAAGCGCTCATCCAGAACCGAAGAAGCGCCGCTTCTTTGGCTTCTCACGCGACGACTGATTCCTGCGGACGTGCTTGGCGGGTGCAATTCGACAAGATGAAGACGTCACCACGGAGACACGGAGATAAGCGGAGAGTCGCTTGATGATCGGAGTTCATCAAGTCGGCTGGTGCTCGTCCTTGGAGAGTTGAAGAGCGAAGACAAACCATGCGGAAAAAGTCGTGATTCTTTCCTCTTATTCTGTTTTTCTCCGCGCCTGCGCGTCTCCGTGGTCCCACCCCTTGATGCCGTCGCAAACTTTGCTGAGTGGCACCCGTGCTTAGCGCCCTCGTCGAGTTCCTGTTCCCACCGGCGTGTCTCGCATGTCACGCCCCTATCGCGCCTCGAGTCGGCACGAGTGATCGGTTGGCAGTGCGAACGCTTCTGTGCGGCGAATGCAACGCGCTCTTGAGGCCATTGGACGCTGATCGGGCCTGTGGTCGCTGCGGTGCCTATCCCCTTCGCATTGATGACGGCAAGACGCCGCCCGGTTTCTGCGTTGAATGCGACATGCTGCCGCGGTCCTTTGCCGAAGCCCGATCTGCTTTTCCCTACGACGGGCCCGCTGGGATGATCGTGCGGAATCTGAAGTACCATCACAGCCCTCACCTTGCCGCCCCGCTTGTGGAACTGGCCGCAGAGGTGGTCGGCGACTGGCTCGCGGCGGAACTTCCCACGCGGGCGCTGGTTCCGGTCCCGATGACGATGCGCCGGGAATTCCGTCGAGGCTATAATCAGGCACGGGAGTTGGCGCTGGCTCTCGCGCGGCGGTATGACTGCGAGGTGATCGGCGAAGACGTGCTCCGCCGGGCAAGATGGCAAGGCCCCCAGGCACGCAACTCCGATCATGCCGCACGACTCGAAAGCCTGCGGGATGCCTTCGTGGTGAAGGATCAAGGCGCCGTCAGAGGTGGGCGTTTCCTCGTCGTGGACGACGTGATGACATCGGGCGCGACCGCCGCGTTTGCTGCCGAGGCACTCATGGGCGCAGGCGCCGAGGAGGTGAAACTGTTCTCCATCGTTCGGGCAAGCCTTGGTGAAGGGGACCGCGCCATGTTGGAGGTGACGGCCAGTTGAGGCGCGCTTCCTTTCACGGCATCATCTTGAGCGACACCGGCATCCAGGGCCTGATCCAGTGGTTGGTAACGCCCTCCGCCGAGTGCCGCCTCGCCTGCTATCTGAATGCCCACACCTTCAACCTTGCGACGGACAAGGGGAGCGCAACCGCGCCGCTGCTGCCGATGTTTGATGTCATCTATCCCGATGGCATGGCGGTCGTCTGGGCGGCTCGTCGGAAGGGATTCCCCGTGTCGGAGCGAGTTAGCGCGGCCGACTACTTCATCCCCTTCTGCGAGACCGCTGCCGGGGCCGGTCGCCGAATCGCGCTGGTTGGTGGGGCGCCGGGGCTCGCAGAGGGCTGTGCTGCCGAACTCCGTGGCCGGGTGCCGGACCTTGCCGTGGCCTTCACTGCTCCGGGATTCGGAGGATCGGTCGCGGAGCAGGCCGATTCGGTGGCTCGACAGATTAGTGAGACGGGCGCAGAGATTGTGCTGCTTGGCATGGGTACCCCCCGGCAGGAGCAGATAGCGGTGGCGCTAAAGGAGCGCGGCGTTCGGGCCACCATCTGGTGCGTCGGGGCGCTGTTCGAGTACTACACGCCGGGGGTCCGCTCCCACGCACCGGCGTGGATGCGGCGCAACGGATTGGAGTGGCTCTATCGACTGATCCTCGAGCCGCGGCGTCTGGCGCGCCGCTACCTGATCGGGAACTTCGTCTTCATCTGGAGGGTGCTTCGAGAGGTACCAATCGAGGCTTAGGGGAGATAGGGCTCGGGATCGACGGCCTTGCCGCCGCGGCGGATCTCGAAATGCAGATACGGCTCGCGTCCGCGCCCAGGATCGCCGGAGCGACCAATGACCTGACCGCGCCTGACCTGCTGGTCCTTTTTCACGAGAATCCGATCGAGCTGCGCGTAGCAGGATGCCACGTCTCCATCGTGCGAAATGATGACCATGCGTCCGTAGGATGGGATCCCGTCGCCTTCGTACAACACGCGGCCGTCCTTCGCCGCACGGACTTCGGTTCCTCGCGCTGCGGCGATGTCGATGCCGGTGTACTTCTCGTCATCCTTGTCGATGTACCCCCGGAGGATGCGGCCCTCCAGAGGCCAGATGTAGCCGCGGGAACTTGGCTTGGTCGATGAACTGCCCGACGTCGATGCGGCGTTGGATGGGACGCTCTCGACCGACGGAATCACGGGAGCGGCGACAACACCTCCGCCTGGGACTTCATTCTGGGCCTTCGTGACGACCAGCTTCTGACCGACCTCCAGCGACGCGCTGGAACTGATTCCGTTCGCCTTCGCCAACTCGCTGACGGTCAGTCCGCTCTTGTTGGCGATCCCCCACAGCGTGTCGCCCTTGCGAACCGTATAGACGCCCGCTTCGTCTCGCGATGCTGTCGGCGCAGGCGCGAAATCAGTGGGACGAACAGGAGTAGTGGTGGTCTTGGGGGTGGAAGCCGCGGGACGCGACACCGGGGTCACGGGACGCGTGGTGGTGGCGCTGCTGGAAATGACCGGTGCCTTGCGAGGAATCCAAACACGCGATCCGCGGACGAGCTTCGCGCCGCGAGCCATGCGGTTTTCCTTCGCCAGCTCTGACTCGGACATTCCGAATCGGCCAGCAATGACCGCCAGCGATTCGGATTTCTGGACGGTGTAGTAGAAGCCTGATCGCGCCTGGGCACGAAGCCCCGCTGGGACGCCGAGAAGCGCCACAAGCAGCAGCATGGTGACCAGTGACTTCCTCATCCCGCGCGGACTCCGTGGGCCGGGTTCACCCAGCCTCGCGACAGGCGAGCACAGGCCGCCGATACCACGTCAAGTTATTCCGACAAACGATTTTCAGTTAGCGCACAGCAGGTTCGTAGCGGGTGATCGTGAGTCCCTCGATCCCGCCGGCGATACAACGCGTGTCGCCTCCGCCGGGAATGTGGCAGGTGGATAGGGTGAGGGTCAGGTCGGCGCCCTGCTGGAGCACTTCGGGTGCGTCGATGCTCCAGGTCATTTCCGAAAAACCGATGGGCACCTCGCGGGGAGAGGCGTCCAGAGGCCGTCCATTCCAGCTGAGTTGGGCGGTTTGGTTGGCTTCGTTCGATGCTTTGGGACCGCTGTTATAAAGCTTCAGCGTCACGTCGTAGCGGCCGGACGGCCCGAGATCGGCGAAGACGCGAGCAGGGATGGAAATCGTGCCCTGATCGCCGAGGATCCAGACGGGCGTGTGCTCGCCCCAGTCCTCGGCCCATCCTTCGAAGCCACTCTCGAGGTAGCGACCCGCCAGCAATTGACCGACGGGAATGCGAACGGAAGAAACCCCGTCCAGCTGATGGCGCACCTCGCCTCCGGCAGTCTTTGTATAGATGCGATAGGTGCCGACGCGGGCGGCCTCCGCATAGCCCGCGGGAGGAGCGGCGCGACCGATCACGACATCGATTTTTCCGTAAACATTCGGGCCAATCTTCATCCGCGGCTCGCCCAACAGGAAGGAGACGACAGACCCCTCAATGTCGCGCGTATTTTCATCGGTCAGGAAGTGGTAGCGGACGCGGCGTCCCTCGGGACGCTTGATGACCGTTGCCACGTTGTCCTCGCCGCGGAGGAACTCTGCGACCGCCAGCGTGTCGACCGTGGCGTGCTGCATCATCGCCGCGTCGATGGACTTGCGAATTTCCGATCCTGTATAGACAAGCAGCCCGGCGCTAACGACGGCGACGGCCAGAATTCGGGTGAACTTTAGGCGAGCCATCAGCGGCCAAAGAACCAGGACCAGCACCGGGATAAAGGGCACCAGCGTCAGGCGCATGGTTTGGATAATGCGCCACGGGGTGAGCGCCGTCCCGACCTTCTGGGTCCAGATGAAAACCACCACGAATGCTGCCGTCCCGATCGCGTATAGACGAATGCGCCAACTTCCGAAGATGAGGCCGAGCGCCATCCCCGCCAGCGCCAGCGGATAGATCCAGGGGTCGGCGCCGTGACAGAACCCCGCCATCGCAACGAACGGATTCCCCGCCACCTGCTCGTTGGCCGTCTTGGCTGTCTCAAGGAAGAGGAAGGGATTACCGGAACGCAGCCAGCCCGAAAGGAGCCACGCGGCGATGTAGCTCCAAGCCAGCGCCCCGCAAAGCACCGCATTCAGCAGGCTGAAGCGCCGCGCAAGCACCATCAACCCCATGATGAGGCTGAAGCCTCCGACCACCAGCCAGGACTCGTAGCGTTGCGAGCAGGAAAGACCGATACTCAGCGCACCCAGCAACATGAGCCATCGCTTCTCGTCCTGATAGCCTGCGAGGAACCATGCGAAGCCGAGCGACAGGAAGGAGATGCCGACGATGTCCGCCATGAACGACATGGAGAGCCATGTATGGACGTGGCTCACGTTCACCAGCAAGGCACCGAGCACACCCAGCGGGATGCTTCCTGTCAGTCGTCTCGCGAACGAGTAGTTGGCGGGCACGGCGATGAGCGCAAAGAACACCGCCATGGCCTTGGCGGCCGATGGGGAGAACCCAAAGATTTTCAGCCAGACCCCGCCGATGGCGAAAAAGCCACCAAGCCACAAGTGATCCCCGGGCGCGAAATAGGGCTTCTGAAGCCACCCATAGGTCATCGTATAGCGAATGGCCTCGTCGAAGAACAGAGACCGAAGTTCACTGAATGATGCGATGAGCATGAGGACCGCCTTGGCGATCACGAGCCACAGAACGATCATCCCCTCGTGAGAGAAGGCGGATTTTGCCCGCTCGCACAGGGTTGCTCTTCCCTCGCGGAGGGGTTGCTCGGATGTCGCGCTCATCATCGGGGCAGAAACTCCGTATCGGTTGTCAGGAGCGATTCGACGCCTCTGGGGGGCGCCGGGGCTATTACCAAACGCCCTTGTTGCCGGTGTTGTTCACACACTGGCCTCGCGGCTCCCAAGTGTAGGGCTTGCCATTGCGGCGTGTGCGAGGGATCAGTTCCGCCTCCTCGGGAGCGCGGGCGATGCGGACGGGATAGCTCAGCAGCGGGCGGTTCCACAGCACGCTCAACCACGCCTCGTCGGCGCGAATCACGTCGAACACCAAGCGATGGCGACCGGTGGGCAGGTGCTTGGGCACTTCAACCTCGACTTCCAGGTCGGCGTGCTCACCCGGGGCCAGAGTCGGGATCTCCGTCCGCAGGCCCTCCCACTCCGAGTAATCGCCGTTCGAGTCCTCATCGCGCCAGTGATAGGAAACGTTGTCGTGATTGGCACCCTTGCCGATGGGACCGGTGCCCACGTTGGTCACGCGGATCGGCAGGGTGAGCCTTTGGCCCGGCGTCAGAGGCTTGTCTTCCAGCTCGGCGCGCAGGTGGGCATTCTTCCACGAGCCCAGATACAGCGCGAAGGGGACGTTGGTCACTTCGATGGGAATCTCGGTCGAGTTGTTGCCACGCTCGCCGAACCATGTCGTGTTTTCGTGCACCATGTCGAGCTTGAGGATCATCTTCCCAGCGTAATGGGTCTTCTTGATCGGCAGGTCCATGAAGATCATCTCGCCCGGATTCACGGCCTTCGGCACGGAGACGTGCGGACCTTCGTCGATCAACTCCAGCTTCTCGTTGAAGAGGCGATAGCTGAGGGAGGTGAAGTACTGCGGATCGCCGCTTTTCGGCAGCCAGGGGAGCTTCCCTTGGTTTAGGACGCGGACCGGCAGGACCGTCTCCTTCGAACCGTCGATCGTCGTGATCGGCTGAAGCACGTCGATCCGGGCGCCGTACTGCATCGAGTTCGCGCCATCGACCCAGTTGCAGGAGGCCTTGCGGCAGCTGTCCCAATACTGGCCGGAGGTCAGCGATTCGCGCAGGTCCTGGTACTTGGGACCGTTCCAGATTTGCTCGAAGGACTGCTTGCGCAGGTCGCCCATCACTTCATCCGAGAAGCAGCACGGATAGACAAGGCCGTCAGACTTGACGTGCACATGATTCCACGCGTTGCCGCAGGTGCGCGGCGGGGCATCGTTCGGCGTGTGGTGCGGATTCGGCGCGCGACGCAGCGAAGAAACGCCTGCCGCGGGCAGTCTGTCGCCGATGTAATCCTTGGTCTTCACGAAGAACAGCTTCGCGAAATTGCCCGCCGTCTTGCCCGACTGATACCAGGTGTTCTCCATGCGAAAGCCCGCGCGCATGTAGAGCTCGCGCTTGATGCGATTCATGAGAACCTGCGTGGCGGGGGCCTTGCTGACACGCTCGGAGGCGTCCTCCGGCACGTCGATCTTGAAGGGGATCTCGCTGAAGTTCGAGTGGACGCCCAATTCCAGAGCCCGGCGGAAGCCGCGGCGGAACTGGCGCACTGTCTTTTCCTTCTCATGGACCAACGTCAGGTAGTCCATGTGCTCCTCGTCCACGTACATGTTGTGGTTGTACTTGAGCGTGTCGAAGCCGAACTCGCGGGCCATTTCCACGAAGGTCTCGGTCTCGTGGATGTTCTCCGTCGAGCCGACCACGCACAAGTTCACCCGTGGCGTATCCGATTTGAGCTTCTTCTTAATCTGCTGGAACATGCGGAGCTTTTCCGTCAGGATGTCCCATTTGCCGCCGACGCGGATCTTCTCGTAGCTCTGCTTGCTGGCCCCGTCGATGGAGGCATTCACATAGGCGACGCCCGAGCGGATGATCAGTTCGGCCATCTCCTCGGTCATCAGGACGAAGTTCGTATAGAAGCCCAGGTCGATGCCCGAGGATTTGTCGATATGCTGGAAGATTTCCGGCATCCGCGGGAAAAGCAGCGGCTCGCCGAAGGACGACACGATCATGTCCTGCGTGTAGGGCATGATGTCGCGGAAGACGATGTTGAGGATGTCGTCCTCAAGGTTCTCGCCACGACCGTGGTACTTGTCGCGCGCACACATGATGCAGGCGAAGTTACACTTGGTCGTCACCTCCAACTGGATCGAATACGGGCGCGATCTGAGGACGGTGGCGCGACTGCGGGACTCCAATGTATTCAGCAGTCGGTTGTCGCGCGCGTTCTTGGGGGTGCGGGGTGACGCCATGGAATGCTGCTGTCCTTCTTCTGGAGACTGATGCGCTAGGATGGACGGCGCGGGCGCGCAACCGTCAAGTGTAAAGCATTGCAAAATGGCCTGTTCCCGGCGCCGCGGTGAACAGCGCTTAACTGAGGGACTGACCAGTTCCGCCGACTAGGCTTCAACATTAATTCGGACAATTGACAGTCCGAACGGAAGCAAACATCTCCCCTTTGGTCCAACCCAATCCCCTGTGCTGTCCGACGGCACCAGCCCCATGATCGCCGAGCGACGCGGATCAATCCTGCTTCTCCTCGGGCTCCTGTTCAGCCTTCGTCGCGGCTCGCGTGCGAATCTTGTTGATGGCTCGCTCCGCGTGCCCCACCTCGGCCTCGAAGAAGGTCTTCCCCGCCAGGAACATCTCTTTCTGCGCGGAGAGCACGTGGCAGGCAAACTCGGGATCGACTGCCTCAAGAGCCTTAACGTAGCCGCCCAGGACTTCCTTCTTGATTCGCGTGACAAAGTCCGCACCGCTCATGTTCAACTCCTTGTGCATTGGGAAATGTGTGCTATCCCGATTGACATATCAAGACTTCATGATACCTTGAAATGGCTTTGCCTGACCTCTCTCCGCAACGATCGACAATGACCGAACCCTCCCTCACCACCGCGCTTCCGCCGATTCTCAATATTTTGTCCGAACGAGCTGTCCTGACGGACGGCGGCATGGCCACGATGGTCTACCAGAAGGGCGTGTATATCAACCAGTCTTTCGAGAACCTGAATCTCGAACGCCCGCACCTGGTGAAGAATATCCATCTGGAGTTCGCCCGCGCGGGGGCCGAGGTCCTCTCGACCAACACGTTTAGTGCCAATGCGCTGAAGCTGGCGCGTCACGGATTGGGCGACAAGGTGAAGGAGATCAACCTTGCGGGGGTGCGCCTTGCTCGCGAGGCCGCCGGTGGCGAGTGCTGGATCGCGGGACTGATCGGCCCCCCCGGCCAGGACGTCGAGGGTACTATCGCCGGTGAGGAACTCCGTTCGGTCTACGCCCAGCAACTGGCAACGCTGGTTTCCGCTGGGATCGACCTGCTGGTGCTCGAAGGCTTCGGCCACTTGCCGACGCTCGCCGCGGTGGTGGAGCTCGCCCGCGAGATTGGCGGCTCGTCGCTCCCCATCGCTGCCGGCGTTGACGTGGAACCGACCCGCGCGACGCGATTCGGCGATGCCCCGGAGGCCATCGGCAAGGCGCTTCAGGCCATGCCTGCCGACGTGGTTGGCCTGACGGACGGACCCGGCGCGGCGGTCCTCAACGAGGTCCTCGACGGGCTCCGTCCCTTCGTCCACAAGCCGCTCTTCCTGCGTCCCGGCGCGGGCCTGCCGATCCGCCACGAGGACCGTCTCCTCAACATGGCGACGCCCGAGTATTTCATGGAACTTCTTCGCAAGGGGATGATGAAGGGCGCCCGCCTGATCGGTGGCTCCACGGGCTGTCACCCCGAGCACATCAAGGCGATCAAGTCCTCCATCAAGATGCTGCAACCGGGCGCCGAGAAGGCTGCCGCGCCGAAGATCGAGGCCGTCGCCGAACGCGGTCCCGTCCGGATGAAGGTCTTCGAGACCGCCTCGAAGCTGGCGGCGAAGCTCCGCGCTGGCGAGTTTGTCGTCAGCATCGAAATCGACCCGCCGGTCGGCACCGATGCGACCAAGTCGCTCGAAGCCGCAGCCATTTGCCGCGACGCGGGAATCGACGCCATCAACATCGCCGACGGTCCCCGTGCCACCGCGCGCATGGGTCCCATGGACATGGCGATGCTCCTTCGCGACCAGGTGCCGGGCATCGAGCCGATCGTCCACTTCTGCTGCCGCGACCGCAACATCCTTGGGATGCAGGCGGACCTGATCGGCGCCAATGCGCTCGGCGTCCAGAACATCCTGATGATCACGGGCGATCCGCCCAAACTCGGCGACTATCCCTTCGCCACCGCTGTCTATGACGTCGACGCCATCGGCGCGCTGCGCATCGGCGCCAACCTCAACTCGGGGCTCGATCTCGCTGGGAATCCGCTGAAGGGCGAGGCCACGCACCTGTTCCTGGGCGCGGGGGCGAATCCCGGCGCCATCGACCTCGATCTGGAGATTCGCCGCCTCGAAATGAAGGTGGCCGCGGGGGCGAACTACATCCTCACGCAGCCGGTCTATGAGATCGACCTCTATCACCGTTTCCGCGAGCGCATCGCCCATATCGAGGTGCCCGTGCTCCTCGGCATCCTGCCGCTCGCCAGCTACCGGAACGCGGAGTTCCTGACGAAGGAAGTCCCCGGCATGCACGTCCCGGAGATTATCCGCGAGCGACTGCGCCGCTGTGAGGACAAGGAGAGCGCGCGGCTGTGCGGGATCGACGTGGCACGCGAGGCCCTCGCCGAGGCGCTTCCCACGATTCAGGGCGTCTATATCATGCCGCCGTTCAACCGGGTCGACAGCGCGCTTTCTGTGCTGGAGGCGGCCCGTTCGCGCTTCAACCTGAAGGTTGTGACCAAATGAGCAAGCTGCCGAAGGCTCCGATCGAATACGGTCCCGACGCCGACGACGATGACGAAAGCGGCATCGAGGCCTCTGCCGTGCAGAAGGCCTTCGTCCCGTTCTACGCGATCCTGTTCGTGATGTTCCTGGCGATCGCCAGCGTCCCGGTCATCTTTGTCTATACGATCATCTGGATGAACGTGGACGCGCGCACCCAGATGGAAGACATCCAGAAGCACCGCTGAGCGAGTCAATCTCGGAACCGAGGCGCTCACCGCTGACAGTTTCTTCCCCGGTACTTGCACCTGCCTGAAGGCTACCCGGTGCTGTGACGAAGTTCGCGACCTTGGGTAGGTGGAAACGTCCTGCCTGCAAGGCCTTCCTCCGCCCTGAACCGCCCGGAGGGCGTACCTTTTTCAGTAGCCCGGACCAAGGCCTTTGGCCGCAGGTCCGGGAATAGATTGAGTGACGATTCGGCCCCGCAAGGGGTCGTCCTGATTCTCGCGCGACGAAGAGGAGCACGCCTTCGGCGCGCGATTCCTGATCCGACCGGTTCCCGGCGCTGCGGCCTTGGGGCCTTGCGGCCGGGCTAAGGGTAAAAGGTTCGCCCTTCGGGCGGGAAGATTGGCTTTTTCAGGCGAGGACTTCCGTATCAGGAGGGCACTGCGCTCCGGTGCCACCGCTCACCGCTTCTTTTGCTTGGTGGGCGGCGCGGGTAGCACCTCGCGCAGAAACCGGCCCGTCTCGCTGCCGGGCGTGCCGGCCACGACTTCCGGTGGCCCGGCCGCGATGATCTGTCCGCCTGCCGAGCCGCCTTCCGGCCCCATGTCCACGATCCAGTCGCAGCACTTGATGATGTCGAGGTGGTGCTCGATCACAACCACCGTCGAGCCTGCATCCACGAGGCGATTCATGACGTCCAGCAACTGGTGGACGTCCGCGAAGTGAAGCCCGGTCGTGGGCTCGTCCAGTATATACAGCGACTTGCCGGTATTGCGTTTTGCCAGCTCGCGCGCCAGCTTCATGCGTTGCGCCTCGCCGCCACTCAGTGTCGTTGCCGACTGCCCCAGATGGATATAGCCGAGGCCCACGTCGTTGAGTGTGCGCAGCACTGTCGCCACCGGCGGGATCGATTCGAAGACCCCGCAGGCCTCCTCGACGGTCATCTCCAGCACATCCGCCACGCTATGTCCCTTGTAGCGCACCGCCAGCGTCTCGGAGTTATAGCGCCGCCCGTCGCAGGTCTCGCACTTCACATACACGTCAGGCAGAAAATTCATCTCCACCTTCACGCTTCCCTGCCCGCCGCATTCCTCGCAGCGTCCCCCCTTCGTGTTGAAGGAAAAGCGCCCCTTTGTATAGCCACGCGTCCGCGCATCGGTGGTCTTCTCGAAGACATCGCGAATCGCGTCGAAGACCTTCGTGTAGGTGGCCGGATTGCTGCGTGGGGTGCGCCCGATGGGGGATTGATCCACGTTGATGCACCGGTCGAAGTGCTCAAGCCCGCGCACGGCGCGATGCGGACCCACGACCTGATGCGACGCCTTGTAGCAATGGTTCATGACCAGCGGAAGTAGCGTCTCCATGACGAGCGAGGACTTGCCCGATCCGCTCACGCCGGTGACGCCGACGAGGAGTCCGGCGGGGAGTTCCAGCGTCACGTCCTTCAGGCTGTGCAACGAGGCGCCCTCGATCACGAGACGCCGATCAGTGGGGGAGCGACGCTCCGATGGAACGGCGATGCGTCTCTCGCCGCGAAGGTACTGGGCCGTCACGGAGCGCTCGCTCCGTTCCACCTCGGCGGGGACGCCGGCGGCGATGAGTTCCCCGCCCCTCATGCCAGCACCGGGACCCAGGTCCACCACGTAGTCGGCCTCGCGGATGGTCTGCTCGTCGTGCTCCACGACCAGAACGGTGTTGCCGCGGTCGCGAATCGCCGTGAGTGTCCGCAGCAGCTTCTCGTTGTCGCGCTGGTGGAGACCGATGGAGGGCTCGTCCAGTATATACATCACACCGGTCAGCTTGGAGCCGATCTGTGTTGCGAGGCGGATGCGCTGGGCCTCGCCGCCTGACAGCGTACTGGCTCCGCGATCCAGGTTCAGGTAGTGGAGGCCGACGTTGTATAGATACTCCAGCCGGTCGACGATCTCGCGGAGCGGTTCGTTGGCGATCACGGCGTCGCGCCCCGTTAGCTTGATCCCCCGGAAAAATTCCAGCGCCGCACCGATGTCCATGCGGGTCACGTCGGCGATGTTCTTTTCGCGGAACGTTACCGCCAGCGATTCCCTGCGAAGGCGGGCGCCATTGCACGAGGGGCACGGTGTCGGGCGTAGGTAGCCGCTCAGGGCCGCGTACTCATCCTCGTCGTCCGCCTCTTCCATCTTTTTCTGGATGCGGCCGACGACGCCGCGCCAACTCGTTGTGTCGGTGCGCTTGCGGGCCTTCTTGGCCTTGGGGTTGGTGGGGGAGATCGGTCGCCGAAAGCCGTAGAGCAGCACTTCCCGTTGCAGGTCGCTCAGCTCATTCCAAGGTGTCTCGTCGGCGATCTCGAAGTCCGAAAGCACCTGCATGAGCTGCATGGCATGGCCGCTCGATTCGATCAGCGTCTTGTTCCGCCCGCCCCCGCGCTTGAAGTAGCCGCGCCACGGACCCACCGCACCCTGGCCCAGCGACAGCCCCTTCTCCGGAACCAGGCGATCCTCGTCCACCTCGGCGATGGTGCCGAGGCCGTCGCACTCGGGACAGGCGCCGTAGCGCGAATTGAAGCTGAAGACGCGCGGTGCCATTTCAACGATCTGGGGGCCGTGTACCGGGCAACCGACTTCCTCGGTGAAGGTGCGCTCGCCCTTCCACGGGACGCCGTCGGGAAAGGTTCCGTCACTTCCCGGGAGGATCTCGATGGAGACAAACTGCTCGGCTTTGGAGAGCGCCGTCTTGATCGCCTGCTCAAGGCGCGGTCGCACTTCCGGCGTTATCACCAACCGATCCACCACGATGGCGATGTCGTGCTTGAATTGCTTCCTGAGCTTCAGTGACGGGTCGAGATCCACCAACTCGCCGTCGATCTTCGCGCGGACAAAGCCCTGCTTCAGGTACTTCTGGAAGAGGGCCTGATACTCGCCCTTTCGTCCGCGAATGACCGGTGCCATGACCATGATGCGACACCGTTCCGGCAGCGCCATCACGAGTTCGGTGATGTCCTCGCTCGTCTGGCGGATCAGCTTGCGGCTGCACTTGGGGCAGTGCGCGTGTCCCACGGACGAGTAGAGCAGGCGCAGGTAATCGTAAATTTCCGTCACAGTCCCCACAGTCGAGCGTGGGTTCCGATTCACGGTTTTCTGGTCGATGGAGATGGCGGGGGAGAGCCCCTCGATCTTGTCCACCTTGGGCTTGGGGAGTTGCTCCAGAAACTGACGGGCGTAGGCCGACAACGACTCCACATAGCGCCGCTGACCCTCCGCGTAGAGCGTGTCAAAGGCCAGCGACGACTTCCCCGATCCGCTGAGGCCCGTGATGACGGTCAGCGAATGGCGCGGAATCTCCACGTCGATGTGCCGCAGATTGTGCTCGGACGCGCCAAAGACGCGGATGGAACGGAATGCCATGGGGACGATACTCGACGGGCGGAGTGCGGAGACTTACTTCGACCCCGCAAGTTTCGTGACGGCCGCCTTGAGCGCAAACTCGTAGCCCTGCGCGCCAAGCCCACAGATCACCCCGACGGCGATTCCGCTGATGTAGCTGTGGTGGCGGAACTCCTCCCGTGCGTGGACATTGCTCAGGTGGACCTCGTAGACTGGGAGCGAAATGCCCGCCAGTGCGTCCCGAAGGGCCACGCTCGTGTGGGTCAGGCCGCCCGGGTTGATGATCACCGCGTGGTGCGTCGTCCTGAGTGCATGGAGGCAGTCGATGAGCACACCCTCGTGGTTGCTCTGAAAGGTGGTCACCTCGACCCCGAGGACCTCGCCCAGATCCACCAGTCGGGAATTGATGTCCGAGAGGGTTTCCTTGCCGTAGATCTCCGGCTCGCGGGTGCCCAGGAGGTTCAGGTTTGGTCCGTGCAACACGGCGATGCGGATCTTGCTGCTCACGGGGAGAGTCTCCTCTTTTGGGCCGGGCTAGTCTTGACCTAACCCTCATCTGTTGAAGCAAAATGGACTGTCCTCGCTGGGGACAATCAAATCCTATGGTTCACAGGCTTCCCGAGTGACGTATCGTAACCTCGCCGCACTGATTCTTTCCCTCTTCCTGATCTCGACGCTCACGCCGTCGCCCATCCGTGCCCAGGAAGAGACTACCGAGTTCAATGACCAGGCTCTCACCCTGCCTTCATACGACGAAGGGAAGGAGCCAGACCCGGTCCCCACGCCCTCTCCTGCTCCCGCGCTTCCGGAGCAAAACGCCGAGGAGGAAACCTTTCGCGATGATCGCGACGTCATTCCTCCCCCCCCCGTAAAGCTGGCAGAGCGCACCAACGTCACGGTCGCGCAGATCTACCGCCGGGTCAGTCACAAGGTCCTCTCCGTGACCGATCAGTCGGTCACGGTGGAAGTCCGTTTTCAGCCCAGAATTGCCACGCGCTTTCCCGCCCGCCTCGATTATCGGTTCTGGGCAGCAGGCCCCGAGGGCGCCGCGTTGACCGGGACGGTACTTGAGGCGGACTGGTATGTGGTGGAGGAGGAACTCGAGAAAACCAATGGTCCCTTCCATCTGGACGGCGATTCCGTATGGGGGAAGCCGCCGAGCAACCTGACCCAGGTGAAGACTAGCTTTGTCGATCAGGTGCGCGGCGTTCCGCTCCATCGTATCGAGATGAGTCTCGTGCAGGGTGTGACCAACACCGTCAGTAAAGGGAGTGCCACCGCGTGGATGGGGCGCATGGTCATTCGCTTCGACATCCCAGACGTCCCCTCCGCCGATTCGTCCGCATTCAACGATCCTTACCTCGTTGACCTGCTCTCCCCCGAACTCATCAATCCCGGTCATATGCCGCGCTTCTACAAGAAGCCCCAGGCGCTTCCCCGCGAGGCGGAACTGACCGCATGGAACGAGCGACTGCGCGCCGCTGAAGAGGAGGGAATGCTCCTCAAGGGCAAGCTCCCGCGTGGTGGTGTCTACAGCCTTGGTTACGATGATTTCGAGCGCCTGGGCTTCAAGCCCGAGAACCTTGACCTGAGCAAGCTGAAGTTCTTCGTCGGCCAGCAGGAAGTCCCCGTCCTTGAGTACGACCTCTCCCGCGGTCGTCTCATTGGCGACGGGAAGCTCTTCTTCGCCGCGCCCTTCGACCCCGAAGATCGCACCCCCTATCGATCGCTTTGGATCATGCAGGATTCCAAGGGGACCCCTCCGCTTCGGTCCCGTCACTTCTCCAATCGAAACCGCGCCGACTCCATCACCAACGGTCTCGCCAGGACGGTCGTCTTTGCGCCGAATGTCTTCAACCACAAGATGCCCTCCTCCGCCCCTCAGCTGAAGTGGGCCTCGGCGCAGATGACGGTCGGCCAGACCTACGAGCAGGAGTTCCAGATGGGGAAGCTCCCGCCCGATGCGATGATCCAGTCGCGGGTCTGGTACACCATGTTCTCCGCCGGCTCTGCTACCGGCGATGGAAACCTGATCCTTTCGCTCAACGGTAAGGAGATCTTCCGGAAGGAAACGCGTGGTTCGCGTCTCATGGTTGAGACATACAAGGTTCCTGCCTCTGCCTTCCGCGAGGGCACAAACCTGCTGGTGGCGCAGAACCTGGCCCCTGAACGGGGCGGTACCGGCGCGATGCAGTTCATCCAGGCCGAGTTCGTCGCGCCCATGACGACCGAGGGACTCCAGCCGCAAGCGCTCCTCACGGTGACCGACGATGTCTTCACGTCCACCAATCTCTATTTCCCCTGCCCGGAAAGCGACCGACGTCCCGCCGTTCTGGCCGACGTCACAGACCCTCTGGCGCCTGCATTGGTTCGCATGGAGCCCGTCAGCCGCGAGCGAGGCTTCTTCTGGTATGCCGCTCCGCCCATTCCGGGAAAAGACCGTCAGTATGTCTATACACCCGCCGACTCGCCCTATCACGTCATCCAATTGGGGAGAGCGACAGCTCCGCGATCGTTCCTCGACCGCGAGCAGTTGGACTACTTGATCATCGCTCACTCGACGCTCAAGGATGCTCTCACTCCCCTCGTTGAAAAGCGCAGGGAGAAGTACGTAACTGAGGTCTATACAGTCGAGGATATCTACGACGCATTCTCGGCCGGTGAGATCAGCTACAAGGCCATTCACGAAGCCATCAACCACAGCTTCCGCAGCCGTCAGGCTCCGCCGCTGCAGGCGGTTCTCCTTGTTGGCGAAGGCTCCGAGTACTGGTGGGAGTATCGCCGGCCCACCGTCGGCATTTCGCCCAACATGGTCCCGGTTTACGGATGGAAGGACCCTGGCGTGGATATCCGCGGGGACGACAGCTATACGCAGCTTGTTGGGAAGGGGAACCTCTCCGACGTGGAACTTGGTCGCCTATCGACCGAATCCCCGACCGAGTTGGCGGCGATGGTGGACAAGATTCTCCGCTACGAGAACTCACCACCCCCCGGTGACTGGCGTCACCGCCACCTCTTTGTCGCCGACGACGAGCCCGAGTTTTCCGAGGTTTGTCGCGACATCGTCACGAAGACTTTCCGCGGCGCCAATCTTCCCATGTACATGTTCCTCCAGGACTTCCCCTACGAGGACTACTTCCGCGGCTTCTGGCGAAAGCGCAGCGTCACGATGACCGATGAGCTGCTTCGCCATTGGGCGGATGGCGCCCGCACCATCACCTACCTTGGCCACGGTGGACCGAATCTTTGGTCCAGCGAACGCATCCTCCACACCCGCGACGTTGAGAATATCACCGATGGTGGAAAGCACCCTTTCCTTGTGGCCGGTTCCTGCGACACCGGATGGGTCGACTACCCCCTGGACCCCGTCCGCGCCAGTCTCTCGGAGGAACTCACCCGCAACCCGCACGGTGGTGCGATTGCCGCCTTCATCCCGATCGACGGCACCAGCAGCTTCGAGCACAACTACCTGCTCACGGCGCTGTTCGAATCCATGATGGTTCGCGGCGAGCGGCGCTTCGGTTCCATCGCGATGCTCGGAAAAATCAATTACTTCCTGCCCCGCAACAACGCCCGCGTCCCCAACCAGTACCTGCTCATGGGCGACCCGCTTCAGGAAATGCCCGAGCAGGCCGGTTCCATCTCAATGAAGGCTTCGCCCCTCGAGTTCCTTAAGGGAACGCGCGGCGAGATCGACGTCAAAGGCCAGTTCCCCGGCGTCCAGTGGGGCGTCGTCGACGTGGTGCTCCTCAACCCGGACCAGCAGGTCGCCTCTCGCGAGAAGATGCGATTGGTGAACTCCTACTTTGAAGGCAAGGTGGCGCTCCCCCTCGACTTTACCCCGGGCACCTACACGCTCATGGCGCTGGCTGTCAGCGATTCCGCCGGCCAGCAAGGCTCGGCTTCCGTCCCTGTTGAGGTCTACGACCACAACATCAGCTTCAACTGGCGCACCGACCAGCCGACCGACAAACCGCTCCCGGCCGGCGCTCCCATTGAGGTCACGATGGAGGTCAAGAACGAGTCCCAACTTCCGCTCAGCGGTGCGTCGCTCGTCATCGAGGATTACCTCGGCAAGGAAACGTTCCGGGCAGTGGTCGAGGCCAAGCCGGGCGAGGTGCTGCGCCAGACCTTCAAGTCGCCTGTCCCTCCCGGGGTCAGCACCATCAAGGGGAAGCTCTTCCTCAAGGACGAGACCGTTTTCCCCGTCGCCCAGGCCAGCCTTGTCCTACTCGGCAAGCATCCTGACGGACGCCCCTTCGACGTCGTCCTGGGCGATACTCGCGTCGAGCACCTGCGCGACTCCGCCGGTTTCCAGGTGGTGCTTCCCATCGTCTCGCTCTCCGACGAACCGATAACGCTCAAGCGGATCGAACTGATGGCGGATGATGGCGAGACGTCGCTCTCCCTTGGTGAACGCCGAATCGCGTCACTCGAGTCTGGCACGACCCGCGAGTACCTCTTCAAGAGCGACAGGATTCTGCCGCCCGGACCCTGCAAGTTCGCTGTCCGCATGGTGGAGGCTGAGTCACGCGCAGACGTCTTCACCGTCCCCTTCGAGTTTGACCTGGGCCGTGGTCCCGATCTGGAAATCGTTCCCGGATCGCTGGTCGTGGAGAACCTGAATCCGCGCGCCGGCAATACGGTGTTCGTCCGCTTCGACGCCAAGAACATCGGTGATCGGCCCGCGTATGGAGTAGATACCACACTCTACCTGAATCGCCCCTGGTCCCAGACGGATCTCGCTCCGAACTCGGCGCCCTGGGGCTACTCACAGCGCATCCCCGCCATGATGCCGGGCGAACAGCGCACGTTCCGCGAACGTTGGGATCCGACCGGGGCCATTGCCAGCTCTGTCACCCTTTACCCGGCCATCGAGGCCATCGGCAGCGAAGCCAACATCGAGAACAACACGACTGCTCTTCCGCTTCAACTGCTGGGTGCTACGAACCTGGCAATCGACAATTCGGGAGTGAAGGTCAGCCACACCACGGTGCAGCCCTACGATCGAGTGCGATTCTCGGTTCCGTTCCGCAACACCTCGGACCGCGACTTCCTGCAAGAGTTCCGCGTCACGGCCGTCGCGGAGGGAATGAACGGCCTCTCGCGCCGCCTGATCTCCACGCGGTTCAGTTCCCTCGCCGCCGGTGAATCGGCCACCTTCCAGTTCGATTGGCTCTGCCTGCCGGGCGAGAACTCCGTTACCGTCAACGTGAACGCAGACCGCGAGTACCTGGAGACGTCCTACAGCGACAACGAACGCGTCTTCGCCTTCCCCTTCGCCTTCCCTGTGGAAGCGATCGTGACGCCCGAGGGTGGATACAACTTTGCCAGCGTCATTGAGTTTGGAACCGAGCGCGACCTTCTCCGTCTCCCCACCGGCGACCACCAGCTTGTCAAGTCGCCCCGCGGCATTCGGAATGAGGTCGGCTTCAAGCCCGAGTACATCGTCGAGGGACCATTCTCCACGGAACCCACCAACGATGGAATGGTGGAGATACTGAACGGCGAGGCGTTGCGAAATGATCTTGGGGAGGAGGTCGTACCCGTGAAGTTCCGCATCCCCATGGACCCCGACGATGGCACGACGCTCTACGATGTGGAACTCCGCCTCATGCCAAAGGGCACGAATCCGCGGCGCTTGAGCGGCGTCTTCCGCTATCGCTTCGGCGATGATCCCGATTGGCACATTGAGGATCGTCCCCGCGGGCAGTCCGGACGCTACGGGCTGATCGACACGATCGACGACAACCTGATCTTCTCCTTCGGAACGACCGAGTCCCAGTCCTCCAATCACCTGTTTGGTTTCACCCTCTACCCGGTCACTGGCGAACTGACCTCCGCGTACATCCGCACCCGC
Source organism: bacterium (assembly GCA_016125005.1). GTDB lineage: Bacteria > Sumerlaeota > Sumerlaeia > SLMS01 > SLMS01 > WGMQ01. The sequence continues at coordinate 29,697 of WGMQ01000100.1, forward strand.
GAACCAATCACGGGTGTCCTGACTGTCGACGCGAACACGCCGGGTCGCTCGCGAGTGGACGTGTTCGTCCGTCACGGCAAGGGAACCAACGAATCCATCACATGGAGTGATTGGAAGCCGGCAGCAGCAGGTATGCCTGTGCCACCGATGCCGAGCGACACCACCTATTTCCAGTGGAAGGCCCGCTTGGTCGCGACGAAGGAAGACCGACCGACCTTGCGCAACATCATCATCGGTGAAAAGAGCTCGGCGGCACCGGTTTCGATTTCCCAGGAGGTGCGGCGCTGATGGCTGGTCTCGTCAGGAACAAGAGCTTCGCCGCTGATGCACGCCGGATGCTTCCCGTGATCGGGATGGTGGTCGGCACCGCGGTGGTCTCTGCGGTGTCCATCCAGTGGCTTGCGGTGTCGCACCTCGCCGCCGCCACCGCGGCCCACCCTGATGCTTGCCGTATCGCCGAGATGAACCGGGCGGTCGCAGAGAACCTCATGCCCGATATCCGCGCAGAGGCTCTCGCGAAGGCCAAGGCCGCCAGCGACCCGCAGGCGCTCGGTCGCATGAAGGGTGATGAGCGTGTGGCTCGCGTGATTCAGGAACTCTCGCGCGCCCTGGAACTGTGCCCGGCCCGTGACCAGTTGCACGATGCTATTGCCGTGGCCTACTGGTACGACGGGAACGTGGCCATGACGCATTACCATCTTGGCCGTGGCGCGCTGCTGCGCAAGAAGCCGAAGGAAGCCGTGGTCCAGCTGACGCTCGCCCGCGAAGCCGACGCCACCAGTGACCTGCCTCTCATCTATCTGGCCCTCGCCCGCAAGGAATCCGGGGACCAGGATGGAGCGGCAGCTCTGGTGAGGGACAACACGCCACGATTCGAAAAATCGGCGGACGGGCTGATCGTGGCTGGTCGTATCATTGCCGACACTGGCGACTCTTCCCGCGCGATCCAGTTGCTACAGAACGGACTGCTACTGCGCCCATCCGATGAGGATGGCGTTGGCAGGCTGACCGACCTGGGGACGCGAACCAACCGCTTCAGAGAGACGGCGGACTTCCTGCTGTCGCTCGATTCGGACGGTCGCCGCACGGTCCCCTCCGCTCTCGCCAACGCTGCCTCTCTTTACCGCCGTGCGGGCAACCTTGAGGGCGAGGAGGACGCGCTCCGCCGCGCTCTGCGCCTATTCCCGAACAGCGCTGTGCTCAACTTCGAGTTGGCGGTCAATCTCTCCAAGACGAACCGTCGATCCGAGGCACGCGACTACTTGCGTCGGGCCATGGAATACAGCCGCCCCATCACCATGCAGCTCATCCGCGAACGCGGCATTGATCCCAGCCTGTGACAGAGCACCTGCCGCCCGAGTCCTCCGCAATTGCGACGGGCGGGGTTCATCCGCGGCGTCCAGTGTGGCCTTTCATTACCTTGGCGCTAACGATCTTTGCGTTGCTTCCATCCCTGCTCATGGGCCTGCACGCGGACGACTGGTTTCTCGTGCGGCCACAGAGCCTCCGAGAGGTCGCGGCTACCTTCGCAGGTGACTGGAACGTGGGGGAGCGCGGCATCGGCGGGTTCTATCGCCCCATGGTTCGGCTGTCTTTCTTCCTGGAGCGCCCGCTCCACGGTGGCTCCGCTTGGGGATACCACCTGACGAATGCAGTCCTTTTCTCGGCGCTGCTGGCGCTCGGTTGGCGGCTGGCGAATCGACTGCTCGCGACGCCCTATGCGGGTCTGATGCTGGGGGTCGTCATTCTGCTCAGCCCCCTCAAGACTGAAGCGCTGTTCTGGGTGAGCGGGCGCACGGATCTCCTTGCGACGCTCTTTGCCACAGCGGCGTTGGTGCTATGGATCAAATGGCTGGATGGCGGCATCCTGCGCTGTGGAATCGGAGCACTGGCCATGCTCCTGCTTGCCCTATTGAGCAAGGAAACCGCACTCCCAGTGGCCGTCGCGATGGCACTCGCCTGGCTGATGCTCGCCCGCGATCGGACAAAGATCGCCCTCGGGGTGATCGCACCGCTCGCGCTCGTCGCCGCGTTCTTTCTGTGGCGCCAGCTGATTCTTGGTGGCCTCGGTGGCTACCGTGCGCCTGAGCCGCGAACGATCACCGGCATCTTCTCCAGCATGCTTGGAGGCATCTCGGCACTGACATTTCCCTGGCAGTGCAGCAGTTCCACCGATGCTTTCTCGATGGTGCTCGGGGGTGTCGCGCTGGCGGCGCTGGCTGGCTGGCTTTGGCTGAAGGGCTTCCCGCGGATCGAGTGCTGGCTTGCCCTGACCACGGCGCTCCTTCTGGCACCAACGGTCTTCGCGCCCCCCTCCCCGGCAGACGGAACGCGGCTTCTGCTACTTCCGGCGCTGAGCGCCGGCCTCCTGATTGTCTCCATCTTTCGCGGACGTTTAGGCCGTTTGGTGCTGTTGCTTGCCGTTATCAGTCTCCAGCCGTGGAACTTTGGCGCCATACGCGAGTTCGTTGCCGCGCGTGGGCCCAACGCACAGCTTGTTGATCAGGCAATGAGCGCAGTGGCGAAGGCGGGTGACGGTCAGCTCTTCATCGTCCCCGTGCCACCGCGCTCCGAGGCACGTCGCATCCTCGATCCAGGTCTGGCACTCGATCAGGCCATCATCGCCCGCTGGCTTGGACTCCACCCCGGGGCCCAACTCAGGAACCTCGCGAGCGGGATCGATCCAATCCCTGCCGTCGAGTTGCGTGCCCCGGACGGGACATCGCTCCGCATCGCCTCGACCCTTTTCCCCGGCGCAGGCGCGGGCGCGATTCTTCGATCCCGCCAGCCGGAACTCCTGATGGTGCCCTTTGCTCCGGCGCCTCCGGACGCCCCCATGAATCTCGATTCCCACAGCGCCGTGGCCGCGGAACTTGTCGGAGTCGCCGCGCAGCTACCTGCCTTGGGAACTTTAAGTGCCGGTGGCTGGTCGGTCACACAGCCGTTCTTCAGGCTGGATGATGAAAGCGCCCGGTGTTGGCTTGATACCCTCTCGGCCCCATCGGGTCTCGTCGGGCAACCGACGGTCGGCAGCGAACCAGTCGGCTTCCAGTTGCGGCACAGCCGTCTCCAGCGCTTCGATCTTTCACCTGCCCAGAGGATCCTCCCGTGAGAGTCCTGATTACCGGAGCCTCCGGCTTCGTCGCCCCATACGTTTCCAGAGAGCTACGCTCCGCGGGCCATGCGACGGTCCTTTCCGATCGCAACGGCCTCGGTGACGACTTCGTCCCCGCTGACCTGACGGACCGCTCTGCCGTTCGAGCCTTGGTCGAGCAAGCCCAGCCGGATGCGATCATCCACCTCGGCGGTTGGAGTCATGTCGGAAGGAGTTGGGATGAGCCCGGGACGGTTTTCCGCGTCAATGTGGAAGGGAGCATCAATCTTTATCGCGAGTTCGACGCGCAGCGCGGGCATGCCGGACGTTTCCTCTACGTCAGCAGCGCCAGTGTCTACGGCGACGTCGCTCCCCAACTGCTTCCCCTCGGCGAGACTTCTCCCACGGCGCCGGATAGTCCCTATGCGTGCAGTCGACTTGCTGCCGAACAGGTGCTGACATCCCTCGCGCGAAAGAATGGACCGGAACTCATCATCGCCCGACCGTTCAACCATATCGGACGCGGTCAGCATCCCTCCTTCGCATGTCCCTCGTTCGCGCGCCGTGTGGTCGGCGTGAAACGAGGCACCGCTCCTGCCGTTCGTCACGGCAACCTTGCCGCCCGTCGTGACTTCCTGCATGTGCGGGACGTGGCGCGTGCCTACCGCCTCCTTCTCGATCATGCGGATCGCGGGGATCTTTACGTGATCGGCAGCGGCATTTCCATCAGTCTGGAGGAGGTCCTCCTCCGCTTGTTCGCCCTTGCTGGGATCGCACCGCGGCATGAGGTTGAGCCCGACCTTTTCCGCCCCATCGACTGCGAGGAATTGCGCGCCGATCCGCGGCGCGTGATGGATGCCACCGGCTGGCGCCCCGAGGTCTCCCTCGATGAAGCTCTCGCAGAAATCCTCGCAGAAGCCGAGGAACTCCTCTCCCTTGAGTCTCCCGAGCCCCGATGAAACCGCGTTTCCTCTCACTTGCCTCGCACTATGACGCCGCCTGGCTGCTCTTGCTTGCGACGACCTACCTGCTCCCCTTGGCAATGTTGCCGATGGCGGCCGATAGCTTCGTCATTCCTAAGGAGACACTCGTCGCCGTGGCGCTTGTCCTCGCCTTGGCACTGACAATCGCGTGGACTCTCGTCGGCAATGGCAAGCTCTCGCTGAAGCTTGATCCACTCAACGGTGCGGTGCTCGCCTTCGCTGCCTGGAACTGGTTGAGCGTCCTGTGGGCGGCGGCACCAGTGTTGGCCATCGAGAACGCCACCCGTCTATCAATCTATACAGGCGTCTTCTTCCTCTTCCAACTCGTCGCCGGTGGCTACCGCAGTCGTGTTGCCTGGATCTTCGCCTCCATCGGATCGAGTTCGCTGATCCTGGCTGGTTGGACACTGGTTCAGGATTTTCGCGCGGGCTTTCATCCTACGACCCTCGCTGTTAGGGCCGTTCTCGGCGACTGGCGCGATGCCCTGGCACAGGTGGGGCTCGGCAACACCAGCCATCTCGGTGATGCGCTGGTGCTCGGCTTCCTCTGCTGGGTGGGGACGCTGGCACTTGCAGGGGCGCGGCGGCGAAAGCTGGTGGCGGGGGCGAGGCGTGTGCTCCACGCAGGCGCTTTGATCGTCACATGGA
>WGMQ01000032.1 GCA_016125005.1 bacterium
AAGCCGATCGCCGGCACGCAGCTGATCCGGGAATACCAGGGCGTCGAGCATGTCGTGAACGTCACGCGCGTTGGCTACGAGTACCAGGGCCAGCCCTACCAGTCGCTCTCCGCGATCGCGCGCGCCATCACCGGCACGCGCGGGAACGGGCGCGTGTTCTTCGGGCTGCGCCCGAGCCGGAGCGCGGCATGAAGCGCGACACGATGCCGGCCGGCACGATGCCGGCGACCGTCCGGAAGCTCCGCTGCGCGGTCTACACCCGAAAGTCGAGCGAGGAAGGGCTCGACATGGAGTTCAACTCGCTCGACGCCCAGCGCGAGGCCTGCGAGGCCTTCATCGCCAGCCAGCGCGCCGAGGGGTGGGTGCTGGTGCGCGACCGCTACGACGACGGCGGCGTGTCCGGCGGCACTCTCGAGCGCCCCGCTCTGAAGCGGCTGGTCGCGGACATCGGGGACGGGCTGGTCGACGTGGTGGTGGTCTACAAGATCGACCGCCTGAGCCGGTCGCTGGTCGACTTCACCAAGCTGGTCGAGGTCTTCGACGCGAACAGCGTCACCTTCGTCTCAGTGACGCAGTCCTTCAACACGACCACCAGCATGGGGCGGCTGACGCTGAACATCCTGCTGAGCTTCGCGCAGTTCGAGCGCGAGGTCATCGGCGAGCGGATCCGCGACAAGGTGGCGGCGTCACGCAAGCGCGGCATGTGGATGGGCGGCTTCGTGCCGCTCGGCTACGACGTGCGCGAACGGAAGCTGGTGGTGAACGACGCCGAGGCCGCGCTGGTGCGGCGCATCTTCCAGGGCTTCGTCGAGACCGAGTCCTGCACGAAGCTGGTCCAGGTCCTGCGCGCCGAGGGCGCCACGACGAAGCGGGGGCGACCGCTGACGAAGAGCGACGTCTACCGCATCCTCAGCAATCGCGTGTACCTCGGCGAGGCGGTGCACAAGGGCACGGCCTATCCCGGCGAGCACGACGCGATCGTCACCCAGCCGCAGTGGGACGCGGTGCACGCCATCCTGCAGGTCAGCCCGCGGGTGCGGGTCAATCGGACGCGGAACACCACCGCGCCGCTGCTGCGCGGGCTGATCTTCGACAGCGAGGGCCGCGCCATGTCGCCGAGCCACAGCCGCGGCCGGGGCGGGCAGATGTACCGCTACTATGTCAGCCAGGCTGTGCTGAAGGGCGACGCAACGGAGCGCCCGGCCATCGCGCGGCTGCCCGCCGGCGAGATCGAGACGGCGGTTATCGCGCAGGTCCGCGCGCTGCTCCGGCAGCCCGAAATGGTGGTCGGCACCTGGCGGGCGGCGCGCACGACGGCGCCGGAGGTGACCGAGCGGGAGGTGCTGCTGGCGCTGGAGCGGATCGAGCCGCTGTGGGACGAACTCTTCCCCGCCGAGCGGGCGCGCATCGTCCGGCTGCTGGTGGACCGGGTCGACGTCCGGGCTGACGGCGCCGCGGTGCGGCTGCGGCTGGACGGGCTCGGCGGCCTGGTCCGCGACCTCGCCGCGCGAGAGCTCGATGCCGGGAGGGCTGCGGCATGAGCGAGGCGTCGCGTACACTTACGGTGGTCATCCCCATCCGGGTGAAGCCACACGGCGGGCGGAAGGCGATGGTGACGCCCGGCGTCCTGGCACTGGAGCGCCGGCAGGACATCACTCTCATCAAGGCGGTGGCGCGGGCCTTTCGCTGGCGCCGGATGCTGGAGACCGGGAGGTTCGCCACCATCAATGAGCTCGCCGCGACCGAGAAGATCAACTCGTCCTACGTCTCGCGGGTGCTGCGACTGACGCTGCTGGCGCCGGACATCGTTGAGGCCATCCTGGACGGGCGGCAGCCTGAGGGGATGACGCTGCCGGGGCTGATGGAGCCCTTCCCGATGGAGTGGCAACGGCAGAACCACGCTGCGCCACGACCGGGCGCCTGATCCGCATCACCCTCTTCGCTGTTCCGTGTCGCCTCGGTGGCGACGCGCCGAGCGGACCGCTACTCTCTTCCCCTACGCGGCCGACGCACGCTGCGGCTCGATCGACAAGGACAGCACCGTGACGCCGCGAGGCGCGATCCTGCAACTGGCGAAGATGGTCGGTCAGGACATGGCGCGCGGCGCGCCCAGCCGTGGCGCCTTCGCCGCTGGACCGATGCTCGCCCAGACCGGCGCGACGCCCGATCTCGTGGCCTGCCTGGTCGCCGAGGCCACGAAGAAGCGGCCCACAGCCCGCACTGTCGAAGCCTGCTGCTTCCTCCTCGAAGGGGCGCTCACCGATCTGCGTATCGCCGGCAATGGAGGGGACTCGGCGGCCCGCACACAGCTCGCGGAGGCCTGCCAGGCGGTGGAAGCAGCGCTCACCGCCAATCGGCTGCCCTCGAACGTGCTGATGCTGATCGCGCGCGCCTTCGTGCAGGCCGGGCTTGAACCCGGCCCGGCGCTCAAGGCCGCCACGCTCGCGAGCATGGATGCTGACGTTCCCCCCGGCATGATGCCGGCGAGGCCGGGCGACCTCGCGGACCAGCTCGCACCCATCGCGGAGGCGCTCGGCCACGATCCCTTCGCGATCCACGCGGAGATCGCCGCCACGGGCGCTGCGTTTCCCGCCGAACATCGCGCGGCCATGGCGGCGGAGCTTGCCACCTCGACCGTCGCCGCCGTGCGCGACGCGGCACTAGGCTTCCTGCTCGACGCCGATCCCGCGCCCGGCGCCGCGGTGCTGGAGGCATTGGTGGCGCAGGCGCGCCGCCACCCCGCGCCCAGCCGGCTGGTCGAGCGTCTCGTCTGCCTGCGTCCCTGGCTGGCGCCGGTGCGCCAGGCGAAGCTGGACACCGCCATTCGCACCCTGCGCGCCAACGCGGCAGCGCCTGAGCCAGCGCCGCGTGGCGAGGTTGTCCGGCGGCTCGCCTCGCTCTGCGACGGGGCGGGGGCGCAGAGCCTGTTCGCGCTGGTGAAGACGGGCCGCCGCTTCGCGCTGGCCTCCGTGCTCATCAAGACGGATGCGGGCATCGCCGACGCTTGGCTGCGGGCAGATATGGCGAAGCGCGAGGCCGATGGCGTCGTCGCGCAGATCATCGCCGGGGCCGAGGCCGTGGAGGTGTCGGCCGGCTTCGTCTCGATGCGGCTGGCCGATGCGCTGGCGATGAACGTGGGCCGGCAAACCCCTCCGCCCTTCGGCCTGCTGCAGGTGAGCGAAGCTCTCGGGCTGGGTATCCTTCAGCCGGCCGCGCTCTCACCGCTGGCGCTGGCGGAGCAGCTTCTGGCCGGCCTGCCGCCCGACCGGACCGGTCCCGAGGCGACGGCCGCGGCACATGTGGATGCCGCCGATTGGCCGGACCAGTTTGAGACGGTGGCCTCCTGGTTCGAGGCCGGCGAGGCTGTCGAGGCGCTGCTGCGGCCGATTCCCAAGCGGAGCAAGCGCGTCGAGGCGGTGCTGACGCGCCTTCTGCCGGGCCGCCAGCCGTTCTGGGCCGAGCGCTGCGCCTGGATGGCTGCGGCGCTGAAGGACAGCATCGCCGATCATGGCGAGGCATGGCTGACCTTCGCCCTGGTGGCGCGTGATCTCGCGCGCGGTGACGCCCCGGCCGACGTGCCACTCTTCGACATCATCGCCGAGGCGACAGTGGACGCCTTCGTGGCGAGCACCGGAGGGCGCCGGCTCGCTGGGCGGCGGGGGCGATGAGCGAGGGCCTCGAGAGCGCGGTCGCAGAGGCGGACGCCGCTGCCGCCTGATCTCGTGGAATCCATCCTGGAAGGCGGTAGCCACCTTGCGGGGGTAGGCGGGTCCGAGCAATCAGTCGAAGCTTGTCTGTCATGGGAGGCGCGGTTCACTCTTTTCAGGACGATACTTCCTGAACAGAATGCCAATGAAATCAGCGTGGCGTTCCGGGATCTCGAGGATGGTTCACGGAGGCCACCATGAGTGCAGAACCGGCAAGAAGCCATTCAGGGGAAGCGTTGAAATTGTGCAGGCTCCGAGCAGACGATCCTGCCCAACAAGAACGATCCTTTTGTCGGGTCAGCGGCATATATGGCTTGGCCTTGGCCGCCCCCATTAAGCGTGCGATATGAATATTTCAGACTATCAGGCGAAATACTTTGCCGAGGATCTTACGCGTCGAGCGCCAAGCGGGGTGGACAGATTGTCGGCGGCCCTGTTCGACGCGGCTGTTGATCTAAACCCTCATCAAATCGAAGCAGCCCTGTTCGCTCTCCGATCGCCGCTCTCCAAGGGCGTCATGCTCGCCGACGAGGTCGGGCTCGGCAAGACGATCGAGGCGGGCATCGTGCTGTGCCAGCTTTGGGCCGAACGTCGGCGCAGGCTCCTGGTAATCTGCCCGGCATCTATCCGGAAACAGTGGGCTCTCGAACTTCAGGAGAAGTTCAATCTTGCAGGCGTGGTGCTCGACGCCCGCTCATGGCGCGAGGCCCTCCGCTTGGGACAGGAACCCCTCGCGCAACCCGCCGTGCTGGTCATGTCCTACCATTTTGCGAACAGCCAGCGCGAAGCCCTGAAGCGCATCGCCTGGGACCTCGTTGTCATCGACGAAGCCCATAAGCTGCGGAACGCATATCGGCCCAGCAACAAGGTGGGCCAAGGGATCCGCTGGGCGACGGAGGACTGCCGCAAGGTTCTTCTGACCGCTACGCCGCTGCAGAACTCCGTCCTGGAGCTGTATGGGCTCAGCACACTGATCGACGAACAGATGTTCGGCGATGTCGATGCCTTTCGATCGCAGTACGCCACGGCCGGCGGTGATCTTGCTGGCTTGCGGCAGCGACTCTCAGCCTTCTGCAAGCGGACTCTTCGAAAGCAGGTCACCGAGTATGTCCGCTACACGGAGCGGCGCGCCATCACGCGGCCCTTTCGCCCAAGCGACGCCGAGCAGGCGCTTTACGAGGCGATTTCTGGCTTCCTGCAACGCGACGACAGCTACGCACTGCCGCGACGCCAACGGCATCTGACGGCGCTCATCCTGCGCAAGCTCCTCGCTTCCTCGTCGATCGCGATCGCAGCCACGCTCGATGCACTTCGGCTCCGCCTCGAAAGCTTGCGAGACGAGAAGATCGGTAACGATGAGGAATGGGCCGAACGGATCATCGAGGACGAGGAGATCGAGTCTGATCTTCTCGATGAGATTCTCGATGAAGGCGACATAGAAGGTACGACCGAGGGCGATGGCCGACCGACCATCGACCGCACGAAGCTGAAAGAGGAGATCGCGATTCTCGCGGCGCTGGCGCAGCGGGCGCGTCAAGTCGGTGTGGATACCAAATCCCGGACCCTGCTGCAGGCGCTCGAACTTGGCTTCGCCGAGATGCAGAAGACCGGCGCCGCACGGAAGGCGCTCATCTTCACTGAGTCCCGCCGCACCCAGGAGTATCTCAAGGGCTTCCTCGAAGCCCACGGTTACGCTGGCCAGGTCGTGCTCTTCAACGGCACGAACGGCGGTCCGGAAGCCACCGCGATCTACGAGGACTGGGTCGCCCGCAACCGGGATACTGGCCGCGCCTCAGGATCCCGCGCCGTCGACTCACGCACCGCGCTGGTCGAGCACTTCCGCAATGGTGCGACGATCATGCTGGCCACCGAAGCGGCAGCAGAAGGCGTGAACCTCCAATTCTGCTCCCTGGTCATCAACTACGATCTGCCTTGGAATCCCCAGCGCATCGAACAGCGCATTGGCCGCTGTCACCGCTACGGCCAGAAGCACGACGTCGTCGTGATCAACTTCCTCAATGAGCGGAACGCCGCCGACAAGCGCGTGCTCGAGTTGCTGACCGAGAAGTTCAGTCTGTTCAACGGCATCTTTGGCGCCTCGGACGAGATCCTCGGCTCAATCGAGTCCGGCGTGGACTTCGAGAAGCGCATCCTGGCCATCTACCAGCAGTGCCGAACGCCTGATGAGATCGACGCCGCCTTCCGGGCGCTTCAGGCGGAACTCGAGGAGCAAATCCGCACCCGCCTTGCGGACACGCGCAAGGCGCTGCTTGAAAACTTCGATGAGGATGTCCACGAGCGCCTCCGCCTACAGCTGGCCGACACCCAGGCGACCTTGGATCGCGTCAGTCGCCGCTTCTGGACGGTCACGCGGCACATGCTGGCGGCGGCCGCGACCTTCGATGAAAGCACTCTGGCCTTCGACCTGCGCGCGCCCCCCAAGCCCGAAATCCCCCGCGGGCGGTACCATCTGATCTCCAAGACACGGCCGCAGGCGCAAGGCGGAGAGCCCGAGGAGATAAGCCAGTTTCTCTACCGCTTGTCGCATCCACTCGGTCAGCATGTCATCGAGGCCGCTAAGGCGCTGCCGACGCCTCCGGCCGAGATCGTCTTCGACGTGTCGAATCATCCGACCCGCCTCTCCGTCATCGAAGCTCTAAATGGCAAGGCCGGGTGGCTGACTCTGCGCCGGCTCGCCGTCGAGAGTTATGACCGGGAGGAACATCTGCTCTGTTCCGGGTTCATCGAGGATGGGCCGGCGCTGGATCAGGAGACGATGGAGCGGCTTTTCCTCTGCGCCGCCCGGGAGGTCCGCCCGCTAGCAGTACCGCCGGCAATCGCGGACCGCTTGCATGCCGAGGCCGAGCGGCATGCCCAGGCCACGATCAGCCGCTCGCTGGAGGCGAACAGCCGGCACTTCCAGGAAGCGCGTGAAAAGCTCGAACGGTGGGCCGACGACATGGTCCTGGCCGCCGAGAAGGCGCTGGCCGATACAAAGGAGCAGCTCAAGGCCCTGCACCGCCAAGCCCGGCAAGCCCCAACGCTGGAAGAGCAGAAGCAGATCCAAGAGAAGATCCGCCGGCTGGAGCAGCAGCAGCGCCGCCAGCGGCAGGAGATCTTCCAGGTCGAGGACGAGATCATGGCCAAGCGCGATGCTCTGATTGACCAGCTCGAGCGACGCCTGGCCCAGCGGACTGAGGTCGAGACCCTGTTCACGATCCGCTGGGCGGTGGCATGATTCAGCACTCTACCGCGACGCCGCGAATCACGCCGGGACTCACATGAGCCAGAAATTCGAGAAGCTGAAGACGCTGCTGAAAGAGCTGTTCCAGCTCGACAAGCCGGACCTGGATTTCGGCATCTACCGCATCCTGCATGCCCGCGCCGCGGAGGTGAGCCAGTTCCTGGATCGCGACCTGCTGCCCCAGGTGCAGGCGGCCTTCGCGGGGTATCGCAGCGCCGACAAGGTGGCGCTGGAGAAGGAGCTGGCCGAGGCGGAACAGCAGGCACGCAACTTGGGCGCGGATCCTGACCAGTTGCCCAAAGTGCAACAGCTCCGGCAGCGGCTGAAGTCGGATGCGGTGGACGTCGGCGCGTTGGAGTCCGAGGTCTACGACCACCTCTACAGCTTCTTCCGCCGCTACTACTCGGAGGGCGATTTCCTCTCCAAGCGCGTCTACAAGCCTGGCGTCTACGCCATCCCCTACGAGGGAGAGGAGGTGAAGCTCCACTGGGCCAACGCCGACCAGTACTACATTAAGACCAGCGAGTACCTCCGCGACTATGCCTTCCGCCTGCGGCCGGAGGACGATGCGCGCCCAATGCGCGTGCACCTGCGACTGCAGGACGCCGCGGAGGGCGAGCCCGGCAACGTCAAGGAGGCGGAGGGGAAGGAGCGGCGCTTCATCCTGGCCGACACGCCGCCCTCCATTGAGGAGGGCGAACTGGTGATCCGCTTCACGTTCCGCCCCGATGCCGAAGGCCGGAAACAGAAAGATTTGAGCGCGGATGCTGAAGCGCGGCTTTTCTCGCTCGACGATCCGGCGTTTACCGACTGGCTCGCCGAACTGCGCAAGCCACATCTCCGCAGCGACGGCACCACCTCGGAGAGCACGCGGCTTCGCGTGCATCTGGACCGCTACGCCGCGCGCAACACCTTTGACTATTTCATCCACAAGGACCTCGGCGGGTTTCTGCGCCGGGAGCTGGATTTCTACATCAAGAACGAGGTGATGCACCTTGACGACATTGAAACCGAGACAGCGCCACGAGTGGAGCAGTACCTTTCCAAGATAAAGACAATACGCCAGATCGCCGGCAAAATCATCCAGTTTCTTTCTCAGCTGGAGGACTTTCAGAAACGGCTCTGGCACAAAAAGAAGCTGGTCATTGAGACCAGCTATCTCGTGTCTCTGGATCGCATACCTCTCAGCTTGTATTCCGTCGTGCTATCTAATGAACGTCAGATATCGACCTGGAAATCGCTCTTCCGGATTGAAGACCTGCCCGGCTATAAAGAGCCGCTCGATTCAGAATTCCTGAATCAGAACAAGAACCTTATCGTCGATACTTCTTATTTCGACTCTGCGTTTTCGGAGGCAGTGCTGGCGCATCAGTCCGCGCTCGACGAGGACCTGACCGGCGTCATGATGCATTCCGATAACGCGCACGCGCTTAATCTGGCGCAGCGACGGTTCGCGGAGCGCGTAAAGTCCATCTACATTGACCCTCCGTACAATACAGATAGCAGTTCTATTCCTTATAAGAATAACTACAGGCACTCTTCTTTTGCGACTTTCATGAGGGATCGTCTTGCGGCCGCCCGCCCTCTGATGCCGAAAGACGGAGCTGTATTCGTTAGCATAGATAAAACCGAACGCACCGTAGTAGAGCACGCTTTGGATGATGTTTTCGGTGGCGATAACCACATTGAAGAACTCATCTGGACGCAGGCGACAGCGAACAGCCAGCTCCCGAACTATTCGACCAATCATGAGTACGTAGAGGTCTACGCACGAGACCGCGCAACGGTCGAGGCGGACAAGGACATGTTTAGGGAGCCGAAGCCCGGGTTTTCTGAGGTTATGGAGCTCGTAGGCCGTCTGAACCCAGAATATCCCTCGCTCGCCGACGCAGAGGCTGCTCTTAAGGCTCTCTACCAGTCTCACCGCGACGAGTACCGCCAAGAAGTCGAAGCGAACGGCCAGGAATGGGATGCGGACGCGAAACGGCAGGATCCTTGGCGCGGCTTGTATCCGTACAGTAAAGCTGAGTACCGGACATCCGAAGGAAGCTACGTACCTGAAGCGGAAGCGCGCGCATGCAATGCGCAACTATGGGTCTGGCGCGAAATGCCCACTGGCGCGCCCGCGTCTAAGCAGTCGCCGACGACCCGCGATCCGAAGCACCCCAACTACCGCTACTATAAGCCTATACATCCTGTGACGGGGAAACCGTGTCCGCATCCACAGACAGGCTGGAAGTTCCCCCTTAAGCCCGACGAGAACAACGGTGACCGGCGCTCCTTCGAAAGTCTCCAAGCGGATATGAGGATCGCCTGGGGCGATGATGAGACCAAGATTCCCCAGACGAAGGGCTTTCTTCATGAAGTGGAGACAAACATATCGACGAGTGTATTTTACGAATATAACGATGGAGAAGCCGAGCTCTTCGAGCTCTTTGGAAAATCAGGCCTGTTCCTATCGCCCAAGAGCTCTAAATTTGTGAAAAAATTCATCCTTCAATCCACCAAGAAGGACAGCTGGTTTTCTGACTTCTTCGGCGGCAGTGGCAGTTCGGCCCACGCGGTGATTCAGGCGAACCGAGAAGACGGGGGCAGACGTAAATTCCTGCTTGTCGAGGCTGGTCAGCATTTCGACACGCTGACGAAGCCTCGTGTTCTCAAGGCTCTTTATGCAAGCGACTGGAAGGCAGGGGCGCCGCGATCGGCTGACGCCGTGAGCGCATTTGTCCAGGTACTGCGCCTCGAGTCATACGACGACACGCTGAACAACCTCGATCTGCGCCGCCCTGCGGAGATGCAATCCCTTCTGGACCGCCCTGAGGCCCAGGGCGCCGACGCCCTCCGTGAGCAATACGTGCTCCGCTATTTGCTGGAAGCAGAGAGCCGTGGCAGCCCCTCGTTGCTAAACATCCAGGCGTTCACTGATCCCACGGCCTATCGGCTGACCGTGAAGCTGCCTGGTAGCGACGAAAGCCGGGAAGTGTGCGTGGACCTCATTGAGACCTTCAACTGGCTTGTCGGGCTTGAGGTCCACGACTACGGGGCGCCGCAGAGCTTTGCCGCTGCGTTCAAGCGCGACGGCGAGGGCCGACTGCACCTCGATGGCAGGCTCCGGCCGGATGCAAGCGGCCCCTTCTGGTTCCGCACGGTCACGGGCACGACACCCGAAGGTCGCAAGACCCTGGTGATCTGGCGCAAGCTCACCGGCAACGCCGAGCAGGATAGCCTGGTGCTGGATGCGTGGTTCTCCGGCTCGAAATACTCCACGAAGGACAGCGAGTTCGACCTCATCTACGTCAACGGCGACAACAACCTGGAAAACCTGAAGGCCGCCGATGACCTGTGGAAGGTACGGCTGATCGAGGAGGACTTCCACCGCCTGATGTTCGCGGAGGAAGGCTGATGCCGCGCGGCCGCCCACGCAAGAATCCTGCAGCGCCGGCAGTGCCAAGCCCTCGGCGCCGTAAGGCCGCTCCCAAGCCGCTGCCCTTCGCCTATCGCCTGGTGCTGAACCAGTGGCTGCTCGGCCTCTTCAACGTGAAGCGGTTCGAGGATTTGGCCGCGCTGCTGAAGGATGAGGCGCTGGAGGGGCTGGACGAAAACAACGTTCACCGTTTCCACCATGCGCTGACGGCACAGTTGTTCAATTTGACCCAGCTGCCGACCGAGTTGCTGCTGGAGTACGACCAGAACATCGTCCGCCACACCCAGCGGCTGAGCGAGCGGCGCCTGCGCCGCGGCGAGGAGCCACTGCGCTGGAAGTACTTCCAGTACCTCGCCCTGCTGTTCACCGAGATCTATCTGGACCGCTGGTTCCGCGACGCGGCAGGCCTGCTGCGCGAGCTCAACGCCCACATCGCCGCCTTCAACGAAGGCAAGCCGGAGGACGACCAGATAAAGCTGCTGGAAGAGGGCGGCGAAACGGCGCTGCAGCTCAACAAGCTCGCCTTCTGGATGGCGACCGGCAGCGGCAAGACGCTGCTAATGCACGCGAACATCCTGCAATACCGGCACTACCTCGCGCTGCACGGCAAGGCGCGGGACCTCAACCGCATCATCCTGCTGACACCCAACGAGGGCCTATCGCAGCAGCATCTGCGGGAGTTCGCGCTCTCCGGAATCGAGGCCGAGGTCTTCAGTAAGGACGCGCGGGGCCTCTTCGCGGGCCAGGCGGTAGAAATCCTCGAAGTAACGCGCCTGCGCGAGGACATGGGTGAGAAGACCGTTGCCGTCGACGCCTTCGAGGGCAACAACCTGGTGCTGGTGGACGAGGGCCACCGCGGTGCCTCTGGCGGCGGCGACGGCGCCTGGATGCGGTACCGCGATGCGCTGTGCGAGAAGGGGTTCTCCTTCGAGTACTCCGCCACCTTTGGTCAGGCGGTGAAGGGCAGCCCCGGACTCTCGGATCGCTACGCCAAGTGCATCCTGTTCGACTACTCCTACCGCTTCTTCTACGCGGACGGTTTCGGCAAGGACTACCAGATCCTCAATCTGGACGAGGCCACGGAGCGCTCGCAACTCGATCTCTATCTCACGGCCTGCCTGCTGTCCTTCTACCAACAGCTCCGGCTGTTCCAGAAGGAAGAGAGCGCCTTCAAGCCCTTCGGCATTGAAAAGCCGCTCTGGATCTTCGTGGGCGGCAGCGTCACGGCCTCGCTGGGCGCAAAGGAAGGGTCAGACATCATCCAGATCCTGCGCTTCCTGGCCGAGTACGTGAAGAACCGCGCGGACAGCGTGGACCGGATCAGGCGCGTGCTGAACCAGGGTCTGGTGACGGCTTCGGGCCGCAACGTGTTCGACGGGCGCTTTACCTACCTCACCCTTTGCGGCCTGACGCCCGAGCAGGTGTTTGACGAGACGCTGGCTCTGCTTTTCAACGCCCCAGCCGGCGGCCAGCTTTATGTCGAGAACCTGAAGGGGGCGACGGGTGAGGTCGCGCTGCGCATCGGCGCCGACAATGATCCCTTCGGCGTCATCAACGTCGGCGACGATGCCAAGCTGGTGAAGCTCTGTGAGCAGCATGGTCTAGAGACCGGGGAGCGCGAGTTCACCGGCTCGCTGTTCCAGGAGATCAACAAGTCCCACTCGACGGTGAACGTGCTGATTGGCTCGCGAAAGTTCACTGAGGGTTGGTCGAGCTGGCGCGTGGCCACCATGGGCCTGATGAATGTCGGCCGCGGCGAAGGCGCGCAAATCATTCAGCTCTTCGGTCGTGGCGTGCGGCTGCGGGGCTTCGGGTTGAGCCTGAAACGGAGCAGCAGCGCTCCGCTTCCAGCGGGCCTGGAGCGCCCGAAACACATCTCGACGTTGGAGACGTTGGGCATCTTCGGCATCAAGGCCGACTACATGGCGCAGTTCCGCGACTTCCTCGAAGAGGAGGGGCTGCCGACCAACGACGATCGGATCGAGTTCATCCTCCCTGTCGTCAAGAATCTCGGTACGCAGAAGCTCAAGACGATCCGTCTCAAGCGAACCATCAACGGCGTCACGACCGAGTTCGGCGACGCCTTCCGGAAGCTGGCTCCGATTCCCACCCTCGCCAGACCCAATCCTGCTGAGAGGGTTGAAGCCAAGGCCCTCCAGCAGAGCCAGGTGGTCCTGAACTGGTATCCGAAGATTCAGGCCATGCGAGCGCGCGGGCTTTCAGGAGGCGATGGCCAGGCCGCACTCAACGAGGCGCACCTTACGCCCCTGCATGTCGCGGCGCTCGACATCGACGCGCTGTTCTTCGAGCTGGAAAGCTTCAAGGCGGAGCGTGGCTGGCACAACTTCAATCTCTCGCGGAAGGCCATCCTCGACCTGCTGGCGGACACCAGCTGGTATCGTATCCAGATCCCGGCCGAGGAACTCAGCTTCCGGTCGTTTGACCGGGTTCGGCTCTGGCAGGAGATAGCGGCCGCGCTGCTGCGAAAGTACGCGGAGCGGTACTACACCTTCCGCAAGCGAGAATGGGAGCTTCCGCATCTCGAGCTGCGCGACCTGGACGAGAACGATGCCAACTTCCCGCACGCGGATGACCCAAGCGGCGAGAACTACTACCGCGTCCTCATTGATCGCTCGCGCGAGGATATCGCTGCCAAGCTGGAAGAGCTGAAGGCCGAAATCGAGGACGGAACCCTGCGGAATTGGGAGTTCCAAGGCCTCAAGGCGATCGGCTTCGATGCGCACCTCTACCGCCCATTGCTGTACTGCGACTCGGCTGTGGTTGAGATCAAGCCGGTGCCGCTGAATAAGGGCGAACGCGACTTCGTGGAGGATCTACGAGCCTTCTGCGAGAGCCAGGAGGGCAAGGACTTTCTCAAGGAAAAGCAGATTTATTTGCTCCGGAACATGAGCCGGGGGCGGGGCGTCGGCTTCTTCGAAGCCGGCAACTTCTATCCGGACTTCATCCTATGGCTGCTCGAAGCCGGGCGACAGCGCGTCCTCTTTATCGACCCCAAGGGCATCCGCAATCTCGGCAAGACCGATCCGAAGATTGAGTTCTACCAGACCATCAAGGAGATCGAGCAGCGCCTCAGCGATCCCGCGGTCACACTCGACTCGTTCATCATCTCCAACACGCCGGCCGCGACAATGGAGATGCTATGGTCGATTTCGAAGCACGAGATGGAGCAACGGCACATTCTGTTCCAGATCGACGACAGATTGACCTACGTGGGCAAGATGCTCGCCATGGCGCCGACGACGGTCGGTGCTTCGGCGTCGTGATGATCGGCCAGGATGCCACCTGCCCGTACCCACGGTTCGCGAAGAAGGTACGGTTTCGGGCAAGTGCTCATCGAACCAGACAACCTCCCGGCCCTGCCGAGAATGGCCTTCTGCCTACGATTCTCGAATCCGTACCAGATCGGCCAGGTCAGCAGGTCCGGAGAGAATTAGCCACCGGAGAGCGATTTCCGGCAGCCCCCGCCTCGGGGCGGTCAACAGGTCTGCCCTGAAAACCCCAGGAAACCTGCCACTCAGCGCGGCGGTCGGTCTGTCGGAGAGCGGGACGCTCGGGCTAACTGGCGGAGAGGGTGGGATTCGAACCCACGGTAGGCTTGCACCTACTTCGGTTTTCGAGACCGACGCGATCGACCACTCTGCCACCTCTCCGCAGCGTGGATGCAAGGCAGAGGATATAGAAGCGGTCGTAGCAGCTTGCAACCAGACACCTCCCGAAGCCCTAATTCCGTGTTGGCTGGGAAATGGTATTGGCGGAGTCCGCTGCACGGCGATTAAGCTGCTGAGGGATCGCCGGGGAGGCGCTGATCAGGCGGTGCCGGCGATCGATCGCGACGTGGTTCTTGTAGCCGAAGGCCGGAACGGCGAGATCGACCTGGGGAGTGTCGGGAGTTCGGTGTGCGTTCGGTCGGTTGAACGACAGGGTCAGGCCATGGCGCGGGCGAAACGCTCGCCGAACAGGACGGCGAACTGTGCCTTGGCCATGCACCATTCACGCGGCGGCATGGTCCATTCCTTCCCGGTCCTGTTCAAGACCAGATACAGCAGTTTGAGCGCGGCCTCGTCGGTCGGGAAATGGCCCCTGGCGCGGACGGCGCTGCGCAGCTTCGGGTTCAGTGCCTCGATGGCGTTCGTGGTGTAGAGGATCCGGCGGACCTCGACAGGAAACACGTAGAACGGCACGACCTCGCCCCAAGCGCGCCGCCAGCTCTGCCTGCACAGCGACAATCAGGATGGTTGCGAGCGTCAATCAGGATGAGCGGCGCCGGGGTTAACCGCGCCGGGTTTGCCGG
>WGMQ01000107.1 GCA_016125005.1 bacterium
CGTCGCCTTGACGTCGATCTCGGTCAGGACGCCGAAGCCGTGGTCCGCCAGCGCTCGTCGCGCGCGGGCGTCGACATCGTCGATACCCGCGCCAGAGAACATGCGATTGATTGTGTAGGTCATTGCGAAGTCCTTTCTCTCATTTCCGAAGATATTTGATCAGCGCTGCCATGGCCAAGACCACAAGCACAAGGACCAGCAGGCCGGCGAGCCAGCCAAACCCCATTCCGAAACCCATGCCGGAGCCCATGTCGTTCCAGTTCATCATCTCAACCTCCCGATTTCCACTCATAGGATGCGCCTTTTGACCGGCCCTCGCGACAACATGGCGCCGGCGAAGAGGTGGTTCGCTGGCGGGCGGGCGAGCCCCGAGGCCGATCGGTCGTCAGCCTTGCATTGGGTGGTGGTTGCAGCCCGCGATACAAGCCAGGTTCCCGCAAGAGCGCTACAGCGTTTGATTTTTCGTCCGGCGTCGAGACAGTTCGCGATAGAGCGCTTCCCTCGTGACGCCCAGTTCCGCAGCCGCCTCCTGCCAACGGCCCCGTTCAGGCAGGGCGTAGCCTTCTGCGAGCCATGCGTCGAGACGGTCCGCAACTCTCGGCAGAGATCGGATCTCGGACCTGAGCCGGGCCGCCTGGACGCTGCGCGCCAGCAGGGCGGACCAACTTGCCGCCAGTGCGGGATCATCGGCGAGCGCGGACAGGAAGCGCTCCTTCGGCAAGCCTGCGACCACGCTTTCCTCGGCGGCGACGGCATCGCAGTGATACCGGGAGGAATAGGCCGAGGCTTCGGCGACCACCGCGCCCGGTCCCGCGTTCTGCAGCACCATCCGGGCGCCATGCGTCGTGTGGCGCTGCAAGTGCACCCTGCCGGAGCGCACCATGAAGATGTCGGCGGCATCGTCGCCCGCGGCAAACAGCGTCTCACCGGCGGCAAGCCCGATGTTGCGTGCATCCTGAAAAAGCATGGAAATCGACATGTGCATGATCGTGATCATATGGCTGTCGGCGTTCCTCTGCAACAAGGGGGCTGCGCATCCACTTGAGGTCCCATGATCCGTCTTGTGTTCGTCTTCGCACTTCTTTCTTTTCCCGGTCTGGCGCTGGCGCAGGGTGCGACCGCACAACACGGGGGAATGCAGCACATGCCGGGCATGTCCCACGAGGGTCACGGGATGAACGCGGACGCCGTTCCCGCAGGGCTCATGCAGGGGGGGCAATCCGCCTTCGCCGCCATTCAGGAGATTGTCGCGCAGCTGATGGCGGACCCGACGACGGACTGGAGCCGCGTCGATATCGAGGCGCTCCGTCAGCATCTGATCGACATGGACAACGTGACGCTCCACGCCCGCGTCGAGGTCCGGGAGGTGGAAGGCGGCGCCCGCTTCGAGGCGACTTCGCAGGACGCGGCAGTCACCAGTTCGATCCGCGCCATGGTCCCGGCCCACGCGGCGACCATGGATGGCGTCGAGGGCTGGGCAATGCAGGCGTCGGAGATTTCGGGCGGCGCCGCCCTGGTCGTGACCGGCTCCGACCCTGACCGCATCAGGGCCCTCGGGTTCATTGGCGTGATGACGGTTGGCATGCATCACCAGGCCCATCACCTCGCGCTGGCGACCGGGCAGAACCCTCACACGCACTGAGTCCGGGAAGGACACCAGGGGCTGTCCGGAAACGCCCCCACGCGGCCTGGCCGGGATGCGCCCGCATGCACGAACCCGCTTCGCGGCAGGGCGGGCGCGGTGTCGCGTACCCGCCATCGGCGAACGGCTACCGGAACGGCAGCTATCGTTCTTCCCGAATCCAGGAACGGTTATTCCACTCCGGCCCCAAGCTGTGATGCAGCACGAGGCAGTATGCCCGCCTCGTTGATGAGTGGGTGACGGCGATCGGCTTGCGGTCGGAGGAGCATGGCGCTCACTCGCTTCGGCGGACGAAGGCATCGATGAACTGCAAGGCGACAAGCAATATCCGGGCCATCCAGACCTTGCCGGGTCACTCCAGGATTGAGAACACGGTCCGTTGTCTTGGTGTCGGCGTGGAGGACGCGCTGCTCCTGGCTGAGCGAACCGAAATCTGACGTCGAGCAGCCATCCGACGCAGCGCGGATGGCTGCTCGACGCGCGAAAGACTTTGCCGTCCCTTCCATCAGGGGGTGGGAAGCGGATTGGCCGCTTCGGGCTTGGTATTGGACAAAGCCGCCGTTGGCGGCGTTCTGAGACTTCTGCCGATTGGGATCGAGTTCGAGAGGCGACGCCGACGCTTGGCCAGGCCTTCACACGGCCCTGCTTTCTCGGAGCGCCTCCTTGAACAGTTCGAAAGCCGTCGTCCCCTTCCGATCGGGGTAATAGAGGTGGTAGCCGGCGAACGGCTCGCACCACGGCTCCAGCAGGCGGGTGAGACGGCCATCGGCGATCGGTGCTGCCACCAGATCCTCCAGGACGTAGAGGATGCCGAACCCTTCGAGGGCGGCGGCCACCAGCAGATCGCCGTCGTTGAACACCGGCCCGCGGCCCGGCAAAACCGTCACCGTACGGCCGTCGCGTTCGAACGACCAGGGAGACAGATCGCCCTGCGCGTCGCGGTGGGCGATACAGCGATGCGACATGAGATCTGCGGGCTCCATAGGCGCCGGATGGTCGCTCAGATATCCAGGAGCGGCCACAACGGCGACGCGAAGCGGAGGTCCGATCGGCAGCGCGATCATGTCCTTCTCCAGCCGTTCGCCGAGCCGGATGCCGGCATCGTAGCGGCCCGCCACGACGTCCGTCATCGCGCCGTCCACGCACACCTCCACCTCGATGCCGGGTTGGCGGCGCATGAAGGAGGGGAGCATCGGCCACAGCACCGTGTCCGCGGCGTGCTTGCCGGTCGTGATCCGCACCGTGCCGATCGCTGCACCGCGAGCCTGGGACAGCGCCTCAATCTCGTCGTCCAGCCCGGCCAGGGCCGGCGACAGCGTTGCGAGCAGGCGCTCGCCGGCGGCGGTCGGGGCGACGCTGCGCGTCGTGCGAAAGAGCAGTCGAAAGCCGAGTTGCCCCTCCAGCCGCTTCATGGTCTGGCTCAGCGCCGACTGCGTCACGCCGAGCCGCCGCGCGGCACGCGTGAAGCTGCGGTCGGCGGCGATCGCCGCGAAGACGGCGAGATCGCCGAGCTGATCCGGACGCATTGATGATCCCGGCTACTGGGGCCTATGACTCATTAGGCGGTTATCCCAATCGATTAGCATGACTACCTAGCCAGCGACAGTGGAAGCCACGAGGAGCAGACGATGGGCAAGGTTTGGTTGGTGACGGGCGCAAGCCGGGGACTTGGACGCGAGATCGCGCGCGCGGCGCTCGCTGGGGGCGAAACGGTCGTGGCAACGGCGCGGTCCGCCGACGCGCTGCGCGATACCTTCGGAGACGAACACGATCGCCTCCATGCCCTCGCCCTTGATATCACGGACGCCGAAGCCACGAACGTGGTCGCCGCCGAGATCGTCGAGCGGTTCGGTGCGATCGACGTGCTGGTCAACAATGCCGGCTATGCCGAGCTGGGTTTCTTCGAAACCTTTACCGATGCCGAGGTACGGCGCCAGTTCGAGGTCAATGTGTTCGGCACGATGAATGTCGCGCGCGCGGTCGCCCCCCACATGCGGGCGCGGCGCTCAGGCCTCATCGTCACCATCTCGTCGGTCAGCGGGCTGGTCTCCAACGGCGGGGGAGCCGTGTACTCGGCGTCGAAGTTCGCGGTCGAGGGATGGATGGAGGGCTTTGCGCAGGAGCTGGAACCGTTGGGCGTCCGCTCGCTTCTGGTCGAGCCGGGAATGCTGCGCACAGACTTCATGGACGGCACGTCGGCCCGCTTCGGCAGCATCGACATTCCGGACTATGCCGAGGCGGTCGCGCAGTATCGCGCGTTCGTGGACGCGGCCAACGGCAACCAGCCGGGCGACCCGCAACTGCTCGCCGAGCGCATCGTGGCGCTTGCCTCGAAAGGCGAGGCGCCATCGCGGCTCGTGTTCGGCGACGACGCCCGGCAATGGGCGGGCGCAAAGGTCGACCAGTTGCGGCAGGATATCCACCAGTCCGCCGATCGCGGCTGAAACGGCAACCCAGGCCGCCGGCAGAGGAGGTGATTGTCGGGGGAGCCGATGTGTTTTCGGGATACTCGGTCCGGCAGACAGACCGGGTTGATTGGGGTGGGTAGCGGACTGGCGGGTTCTGGGGCGGCGAACCTGGGAAAGCGCAGGTTCACTTGGCCGCTCCACGCCGACGGCAATGCGCCCCCATTCCGGGCGCGAAGACCCAGGCGGACGGTTGAGGGATATCTGCCGTCGGGCACCATCATTCGGTGGCAGGCAGAGAATTCTGGGGGCTATCAAGGGTTGCGACGTCTGTCAGGCAGCGACCGATAGGGGCCTGACCAGACCGACAGTCCACCATGCCTTGTAGCACAGTGGACGATCGGCCGGGTCAGCTGCGTGCCTGACGCTTCTTCCGCCAGGGCGCGTTGGCCTGCCAGTCGCCAGCCATGATGCAGCCGTAGGGCAGCACCTCGTCGACGATCTCGGCAAGGCCGTAGTCCTCGATCTGGCGGCGAACGGCAGCTGCGCTCTTGTAGGCGCTCGGCAATTCCGAGATGTCCGTGAAACCCGAGAAAAACCGCGCGTCGATACCCTTCGTCTCCTCGGCAAAGATCTCCTCTACGGGACGATCGCCCTGCAGCCGCTTGTGCTGGGTGCGTGAGAAGTTGCGCCCCGCGCCGTGCGGCGAGAAGCCCAATCCATGCACCGCATTCTTGCCGCGCGCGATCAGCACTGGTTCCGCCATGTTGAGCGGAATAAGCGTCAGGTCGGTCGCGTCGTCCGCCCAGTTGTCGAAGGCGGGTGTCGCTCCCTTGCCGTGATAGAACAGCCCGTCCGAGCGCCGAAAGACGAAGTTGTGCTCGTTCCAGAAGCGGTCGCCGACTTTCACGGAGAGACGTTCCGCCGTGAGGTCGTGGATCAGTTCGTGGTTGGCTTTCGTCCAGGCACGGATCGCCTGCAGCGCGTTCCAATAGTCGTCGCCTTCCCGCGTGTCGGCGGGAATCCAGGCGTTCTGGGACAGCGTCGCCGGCGACAGCCGCTTACGGAACTCCTCGGCGATCCGCATACCGCGCGAATAGAGCCGCGCGCCCGGTGCGCGGGACCCGTGATGGGTCACGAGAGCCGTCTCGCCGGTCGACTTCAGCGTGCCGACGAAAGCGAAGTGGTTGCCGTCGCCCTGCGTGCCGAAATGCTCGATCGCCGCACTCATGCTGTCGCGCAGATAGGGATTGGCGTCGATGCGCGCGGCGACTTCCGCCGGCGGGCGGATCTGCTGGCCACGCGGCCGCCCGCCCGGTCCGAAATGCGTCACCGCATGGACCGCGTCGAGCAGGGCAGCGGGCGACACGCCCGGGAAAGTGGAGATTGCCATAGAGCAGCAGATGTCGGCCGAATGCATGCCCGGATGGATTGCTTCGGAAACCACGACGCCGCCGACCGGGATCGTGCCGGGCGGGCCCGCCGGGCACGCGTCGGGCATGATCGCGCCCGCGCGCACCACCGGCGTGCGCATCAGCACCCGCATCGAGTTGCTGACCGCTTCGACGTTGGCGGCCTCGTGCTCGTTTTCGCTCTCGATGTTGACATGAAAAGGGATCGCGTCGGGCGCGAGCAGGGGCACCGCCGGCGGCGGCTCGAAGGCGCGCGCGGCCGCGATCGCATCCGCGTGGGAACCGCCGCGCGCGAGCACCTCATTGCCGGCCGCGAGCGCGTCGCGGAACCACTTGCCCTGCGCAAGTCCGGCGTCGATGAGATCCTGTCCGCTCAGTACTTCAACCATTTCATCCATCCACATCTATCTGTTCGCGAGCCCATCGGGCCTCTGCCTCTACCTGTAGTCTCGCGGCAAGCCGCTCGGCATCGACGGTCGGACGACAAGGGGCTGCAAGACCATCGACAAACCTTTCGGTCCATCGGGCGGAATTGAACCGCCAGTACCGATGTAGTCCTGCACGCATTCGTCCTTCCAGTCTGGCGACGAGGATCGACAGGACGGTTTCTGAGCTACTCCGCGCCCTTGCGGACGCGGGGGGCGGCTTGAACGCCCGACCTCCCGGCTTGTGCCGGGTGCTCTATCCTGTAGTCCTGCCTGCATTCGCCAGGCATGATGATCGCGGCGACAAGGAAGACGAAACATCGGGAGCCCCGCTCGTGCCAGAGAGCGCCTGCCAGGTGGGGAGTCGAACCCCACGGGTTGTCCCACGTGTGATGCTGTAGTTCCGTCGGCATTCGCCGCGATCGTCCTGGGGCCGTGACGACAAGTTGGTCGCGAAACCTTCTTCTGCTCTACCCGCTGAGCTACGGCCCCGATTGGCGGGACCGGCGGGATTCGAACCCGCGACACGAAGTCTAGATGTAGTTCCGCTGTCATTCGTCACGCCCGTTCGTCTTCTCCTTTTCGTGCAGCCGAGGCTGCAGTTTGGTTCCTGCCACGACGACAAGTATGATGAAACATTGACCGCCCTGCGGCGGTCTCCTGCTCTACCCACTGAGCTACGAGACCCTTTTCGAGATGCTGACAGTCTCGAGCGGATTCGTCTCC
Source organism: bacterium (assembly GCA_016125005.1). Taxonomy (GTDB): domain Bacteria; phylum Sumerlaeota; class Sumerlaeia; order SLMS01; family SLMS01; genus WGMQ01. The sequence continues at coordinate 6,611 of WGMQ01000107.1, forward strand.
ATCGACTTGATCCCAATCCCGCCATCTTAGATTAATGATTTCAGTGACTTAGTTTCTTTTTATGAGACTGCTGACGCCCTCCGACGATTGCTTTCGCCTCAATATTGCTACTTTTGCGTGCGCTATTGTGCGGGAATCGGCTTCACTTGCCCGGGATTGGGTTGCAGTTGGCTGGGATTGGGTTGCAGTTGGCTGGGATCGCGTTGCACTTGGCCGGGATTACATCGTCTCAAGCTGGGTCCCTGGTGCCATTCTGCGAATTCGTTTGACGTATGGCGGAAAAGCATTGCACCTTTGCGTCGGCCGTTGCTTCTGCGCAGCATTCCCGCGCGTCGCTTGCATCAGCACGCGTGGCGCCTGACGTGAATCCACGCAGTCGATTGAATGGATCGGACCCATTCCACAGAACTCAATTTGCTTATGATTCCCCGGCGAGACTTCGTGGTTTTCATGCCTCGACAATCAAACACGCTGGATCCTTCACCGCGCCTGCCCTCATTTTTCGAGGATCTGCAACCCCCGGATCTTCCACAGGGCCTGTGGACAACGTGGCTCAGTTCCCCCGAACACAGTTTCTTTCCCGTTTGAGTTAAATCGTGCTGTTGCGCGCGTTATCCTTGGGGACATCGACTTCGGTCGATTCGCTGACAAGGAGCACAGACCCATGACATTCCAAGTTGGAGATGACGCCTCGTCCACGCTGGGCGGGCACAGGAGCAAGGCGCATGCCTTCAAGCCGTCAATCGAGATGCGCGCCGTCGACGAACTCACACCGTATGGCGGCAACGCAAGGACGCATTCCGCCAACCAGATCTCCCAAATCACGCGCAGCATAGAAGTGTTCGGCTTCACCAATCCGGTGCTGATCGCGGACGATGGTGGCATAATCGCAGGCCATGGTCGGGTGCTTGCGGCCCGGCAATTGGGCCTGACCGAGATTCCTACAGTCCGCCTGTCCCATCTTGATGAGGCACAGAGGCGCGCCTACGTGATCGCAGACAACAAACTTGCGCTGAATGCCGGATGGGACGAGGAATTGCTCGCAATTGAGTTGAAGGGGCTGGCCGATCTCGAATTCGACCTGGACCTCACCGGCTTTTCCACTGCCGAAATCGACATCGCCTTTCAGGCTGTTGATGTGGCCGGCCGCGACGGCGAGGATTCTGCGGATGCAGTGCCGGAGCCACCGACCGCTCCGGTGACGCGACCGGGCGACGTCTGGCTCCTTGGCAACCATCGCCTGATGTGCGGAGACGCAAGGAGAAACGAGAGCTTCACGATACTGATGGGCAGCTTGCGCGCTGATCTTATCTTCACCGACCCACCCTATAACGTTCGGATCGACGGCAACGTATGTGGGTCGGGCTCGGTTCACCACGAGGAGTTTGCCTTCGCTTCAGGTGAAATGGATCGCGTGTCCTTCACCGAATTTCTGAGGGAGACTCTCGGCCACGCCGGCGAAAGGGCGAGATCAGGCGCAATTGCGTATGTCTGCATGGACTGGCGTCACATGCGAGAAATGCTGGACGCCGGCGAGGCTGCACTGGGCGAACTGAAGAACCTTTGCGTCTGGAACAAATCCAATGGCGGCATGGGAACGTTCTATCGCTCGAAACATGAACTAGTCTTCGTCTTCAAGAAGCCGGGCGGGCGGCATGTAAACAATTTCGGACTCGGCGAGCACGGACGCTATCGCACCAATGTTTGGGACTATCCGGGCATTTCGAGCCTGGGACCGGGCCGTAGTGAAGCGCTTGCCATGCATCCGACTGTCAAGCCGGTGGCATTGATCGCCGATGCTATCTGTGACTGCTCGTCCCACAATGATATCGTGCTCGATTGTTTCGGCGGCTCTGGTTCGACATTGGTCGCAGCAGAGCGAACACTGCGGCGAGCCTTTCTGATCGAATACCAGCCATCTTATTGCGATGTCGCCATCGCGCGGTGGCAATCCATGACTGGGGCTTCGGCGATCCTGGCAGAAACCAATCAACCCTTCGCGGCGGTTGGTCTGGAGCGAAATCGCGCCGAAATCCATCGCGGAAATGCTCCTCAAACCGACCTTACGAGAGGCTCTCATGGCGCCTAAAAGGAATGCCGGGAACAATGGGAATGCTGGGCACAATGACGAGGAAGCAAGGTCGACTGAGATAGACCAACTGATCCTGCAGGCCGCAAACAGGGTCATGCGCGTTCGCAGCGAAACCGGACGTTCAGAATCCATGTCGATGCAAGGGGCGATCGTCCTCAAGCTCTTTCAGGTGGCGATGGCGGGCAGTCCCATGGCGATCAAGACCTTGATGACAATGCTTTCCGACGCCCAAAGAACAAACGAGCGGGAACGCCGCAAACACGCAGAAGAATGGAGAGAAATTCGGAAAAAGCTCAGAATTGAATTCGAGCGCCGGCTTAAGTCAGGAGAGGAAACCGACAGTATCATCCCTCATCCAGACGACATCGTCATTGAAGCAGATGACACGGTTCGCATCGTGGGTCCCCTCAGCGAGGAAGAAGCCAGCAAGGTTCGGGAAACGATCGCAGTTCGCGACTTGCTGTTTCTGCAGGACGAGTACGAGAGCAGACCCGGCGTGCTGAAATGGGACCCAGATCTACCCGCTACCGACAACAAGAGCTCCGCATTGCTGATTTCCTGGACCATGAACATCAGCCTGCCACCGCGGCTACGCCTTTCCGAGCATGACATGCTCTTGCGGATGTGGATAAGGCGCCCCTTTTACACAAAGCGGCAACTGGAAACCCTGCTCTATCAGCGCTGGCGAGCGCTCGGTGTGCGTGCGAAACGCGGCGCCACATTGCCGCTTTTCGGGACGATGCGGGACTTGTATTTGGGGCTTCAAGAACTTGTCGGGCGCTCGAGTGAGGCGGCCCGCAACGGCTCGCCCATGACAGATTTGCACATCTTCAACGAAATTGTCCAATTGTACCGAAGAACCGGCATGAATGTGAAAGCATAATATCGCCATAATGGAGCAATATTGGCCTTCCATCTCTGATACAATGTGTTTTTCCGAGAAACACGTTGCTGCGCTTGTAGATTTCGTAGTCGTAACCCAGGATCACCAAGCCGAGTCCTCAAAAGATATGTCCGATAAGATTCGGACACGCAGCCACTGAGAATGGCATTGATTTGCCTATAATTCGCTTTGGAAAGTACTGGGGTGTAGAGCGGGATTGAGGGAACATGCAAGTAACTGCCCTTGTCTGCGGCGCAGGCGGCTTCATCGGGCATCACCTGGTCAGGCGCCTGAAGAGCGAGGGATATTGGGTGCGCGGCACCGACCTCAAATTCCCGCGCTTCTCCCCCACCGACGCCGACGATTTCGCCATTGGCGATCTGCGCGAACAGGCTTTCGTGCGCGACATCGTCGACCGTCGCTTCGACGAGGTCTACCAGCTCGCAGCCGACATGGGCGGAGCCGGCTACATCTTCACCGGCGAGAACGACGCCGACGTCATGCACAATTCCGCGACCATCAACCTCAACGTGCTGGACGCCTGCCGCAAGCGCAACGTCAAGCGCATCTTCTATTCCTCCTCGGCCTGCATGTATCCCGAATACAACCAGCGCGATCCGGGCAATCCCAAATGCTCCGAGGACAGCGCCTATCCGGCCGCGCCCGACAGCGAATATGGCTGGGAGAAGCTGTTCTCCGAGCGGCTCTACCTAGCCTATGCCCGCAATCACGGCATCGAGGCGCGCGTTGCCCGCTATCACAACATCTTCGGTCCGGAGGGCAGCTGGAACGACGGCAAGGAAAAGGCCCCGGCCGCGATCTGCCGCAAGGTGGCGATGGCGCGCGACGGCGGCGGGATCGAGATCTGGGGCGACGGCGAGCAGACCCGCTCGTTCCTCTTCATCGACGAATGCCTGGAAGGCACCATCCGCCTGATGCGCTCGGACTGGCAGGGCCCGGTCAATATCGGTTCCGAGGAGATGGTCACCATCAACCAGCTCGCCGACCTTGCCGCTGCGATCGCCGGCAAGAAGCTGGAGAAGAACCACATTCCCGGCCCCACAGGCGTGCGCGGCCGCAATTCCGACAATGCCCTGATCCGGCAAAACCTGGGCTGGGCCCCGAGCGCCAGGCTCGCCGACGGTCTGGAGACCACCTATCGCTGGATCGAGCAGCAAGTGCTGTCGAACAGCCGCAAGGATTGAGGCACCAAGTTCGATGTTGGCGTCATTGACCCGATGCCATGGACGAGGCTCGCCCGCGGCCATTTTCCAGGCACGGCCAAAGAGGTGGCGCAGATGGTCTTGCCAGATCCGGGAAAAGCTCCGACGGGCTACCGCGCAGACAATTTTCTTTCATGCCCGCAATACAGGTTAACTGGCGTGGATTTTTCTGCGATATTGGCGATGTTGGCCCTCAAGATCGGCCGTCGGCGCCACTTCCCGTGACAACGCACAAGTGCCGGGGCAACGCACAAGGGATTCAAAGCGTGTTCGAACCGAAGAAACAATCATATGGCCTGCCGGTCTCGACAGACAGGCTGGTTCCGGCTCGCGCCCGCTCCGACAATTTCAACCCATACCAGGAGCCGGTGCGACTTGAGGCGTTCGAGGAAGAGAACAGCTTCGACCCGCTCAAGCTGCTCCTATATGTCGTCCACTATCGCTGGATCATTTTTGCCTTGCTGGCGACTGGCATGGCATCGGGCGTTTTGTACACTTGGATGCAGACGCCGCTTTACCGCGCAACCGGGAACATCGAGATACTGACCGCGGGCGCCAAGGTCATTCAGGACATGGAAGTCGTATCGCAAATTGCCGATACGAGGGCATTCGAGACTGCCCGCCTGAAGATGTTGAGCCGGGATCTGGCAAGACGGGTGGTTTTTGAGCTCAACCTCTCCGACAATGAGTTCTTCCTGGCTCCAAGGCCGAGCTTTTCGCTATTCAACGTCGCCAACAGGATCGTTCAGCAGCCGCGCGAGGCAAGCAACATCACCGAACTGCCTGCAGAAATACGCCAAGATATGGCTGTCAGAAGTGTGCAAGCGGGTTTGAGCGCTGAACTGATCCGCAACGCCAACATGCTCTCGGTATCGTTCAGCCATCCCGACCCCAAGATCGCCACAGACATCGTCAATCAGGTTGCCAGGAGCTTTATCGACCTGGGAGTTGACAGGCGCAGCGAGACATCCGATCTCGCCCGACAATTCATCAAAGAACGGGTGCGCGACACGAAGGCTCAATTGCAGGCGTCAGAGCAGGCGCTCGTTGACTACGCGAAGAAGGAAGGCATCACCCTCAACGGCAGCGACGCGTCACTGGTCACGGACAATATTTCCCAGCTCAATACCGCCCTGTCCGAGGCAATCCAACAGCGTCTGGAGTCCGAGCGCTATCTCAATCAGGTCAAGGATGGCAATGCCGAAACCCTGCCGGAGGTTTTCGCAAGCAAGTCGATTGGCGCGGCCAAGGAAAAAATCGGCAACCTCAAGGCGACCTACCAGGAAAAGCTCGCATCGCTGAAACCCGGATTTCCGGAGATGCAGCGTCTCCAGGCCCAGATCAAGGAGCTGGAGAGGCAAATCGAGCAGGAAATGGCGTCAATAGCGCTTTCGGTGGAAATCAAACACCAGCAGGCGCTGGAAAAAGAAACCGCAATCAAGAGGGAATTGGCCGAGCTTGAGGTGAAGCAGTCGGAATTCCGCGACAAAAATATTCAATATACGATACTAAAACGCGAAGTCGATTCCAACCGTCTGCAGTATGAGACCCTGATCAACAAACAGAACGAGGTCGTGGTCGGCGCGGAATTGCGCTCCACCAATGCGTCGATCGTCGACGAGGCACAGATACCGAGGGCGCCCTATTCGCCCAGCCTCAAGCGCAATCTGATGCTGTCGCTGGCGATTTTCGCCACACTTGCCGCCGGTATCATCTACATCCTCGAATTGTTGAACAATACCTTCGCGGTACCGGACCAGATCGAAAGCGAACTGAAACTGTCGGTTCTGGGGGTGATACCCAAGGTCGAAAGCGCGGACTTGGCAGCGGAATTTGCCAACACCAAATCCTCGATTTCGGAAGCCTACCGTTCCTTGCGAACATCAATCCAGTTCGCTGGCGCGGAGGGCAATCTGCGCACCTTGCTGGTCACTTCTGCAATGCCGTCGGAGGGCAAGTCGACAACCGTCCACAAACTCGCACAAGATTTCGCCGCACTCGGAAAGAAGGTTCTGGTCATCGACGCGGACATGCGACGCCCGAACCTGCACCGAATCTTCAACACCGACAATTCGATCGGGCTTTCCAACCTGCTGTCCAACGTTGTCCGTCAAGGTGAGGTTTTGTCGATCTTCCGCGCGACTTCAATACCCAATGTCAACTTCATGTCTGCCGGCACCATCCCGCCAAATCCGAGCGATTTGCTGATTTCGCAGAAGATGGCAATGACGCTGCACTATTGTGCGAGAAAATACGATCTGGTGATCATCGACAGCCCACCTGTGATGGGCTTATCTGATGCCCCGATCCTGAGCCGCCAGGCCGACGCCACATTGCTGATTGTTTCTTCCAAGCAGGTGACGCGCAAGGCAGCGAAGAATGCGGTCGCCCGGCTACGTTCTGCCGGCGGTAATATTGTCGGAGCGGCAATGACGAAATTTTCTGTGAATCAATTGGACTACAATTACGCTTATCGCTACATGCACTCCAACTACTACAACTATGGACCGGGCACAGAGAAGATAGCCGGCCCACAGGAGCCTGAAACAGTTCCGACTTCGGCTTCTTCATCCTGAAGCACAGGTGATCCTGCTTCGTCGATTGCCGGGGTATCCCAGCGCCGCAATCCGCGCCCAGCCAGTAGTTGAGGGCTTCATGGCGAGGCTCGGCGTCGGGGCCGCCAATACTGCTAAAAGCGATGCACCATCTCGGGTATTCGCGGTGTTGCTGGTTGAACGCTGTAGGCGGCGGTGCACCACAAGGGCGCCAACACGGCCGGCAAGGTACAGAGCATCCAAGGCGCCGCATCAAGCCACCGATTGGCAGGGTCTGCGCGTGCTATCACGCCGGGTGCGTCGCCGTTTGCCCCACCCGGGCCGAGCCCGAACCGACCTCGCTGGCAATGGCGCGGCGCGATCTACGTCTGTCCATGCGGCAGCGTTGATGACGGCATGACCTGCGCTGTCAGCACCGCCAGCGCGCAGGTACAGGTAGGCGTGCAAAATCCAGCGCGCGGCTCCCCCACGCTCTACAAGGGTTCTGTGGAATCGCATGATTTATTGTTCATCACCCAGGAGTTCCTCCTCAAGTTTCAGGAGACCGCGCTGCCGCTCTTTCAGCCGCGTGGCGGGAACGCCGCCGTAGACACCAAAGGGCGAGCAGCTGCTCTTCACGAGACTCAAGGCGCCGATGGCAACACCGTCCCCGATGTCCAGACCAGGAAGAACTACGCTTCCGGAGCCGATTATGACATGCCGCCCGATCGACACCTCGGCGTGGCGCACGTCTTTATAGCGATCAGGAACAGTCGGGTTCGTCATTGTCGCGCCCGAGTAGTCATCGCTGCTGCTATATATCGAAACCCTCGACGAAATATTCGAAAAGTCACCAATAGCAATCCCCGATTCTCCGATCAGCGACGAGTACACTGCGATATGGACATTCCTGCCAATCGTTATCCCGCCGCTACCTGCTGAGAGAACGCAAAAATCGTCGATTCGAGTGCCGTCGCCTATGCTAATTCGCTCCGCCCCGTGAAATGACGCACGGTCGGAAATTCTGACACCAGCCCCAACTCTCCGGAAGCCAAGCTGAGACAGATCCGTCTGATTTAGCATGCCCACAGCTAATCTCCTGCGACGATCCTGATTATCCGGCCCTGGTCTGCGGACTGCAAGTCCGGATAGATCGGCAAGCAAATGACCCGAGCCGATATCTCATTGGCAACCGGTAGATTGGCAATATCGGCAGATGGAAAACCCCTATACATAGGAATATTAGAGATCAAAGGGAAGAAATAACGCCTCGCCATAATTCCGTTTGAACGCAATCTCTCGTAGAGTGCGTCTCTGGATATCTGGTAATCGTCGTTGATCAGAATAGGGAAATAGGAGTGGTTTCCAGAATAATTATCTGACGGATTGAGTAATCTTATCCCTTTTACTGCCCTGAGTTCCGTACGATATCGTTCTTCGATATCCCTTCTCCTCCGAATGGCGGCATCAATGTGCCGAATCTGGACGCATCCCAACGCGGCGTTGAATTCGCTCATCTTACCATTGATGCCTGCGGCAACGACGGTAACTTCGTCTACGAATCCGAAGTTGCGTAGATGATCGATGTGCTTCTTCATCTTCTCGCTCTGTGAGACTATGGCGCCGCCCTCGAACGTGTTGAACACTTTTGTCGCATGGAAAGAGAGAACGCTCAGGTCGCCGTACTGCAGAATGCTACCGCCGGGCCCCGCTACTCCAAACGCATGCGCAGCATCATAGATCACCCGCAAATTGTAGAAATCGGCGATCTCCTGAATGCGGACGACGTCACAGGGATTTCCATAGCAATGAACCGGAAGAATGGCTGAGGTTTCTTTTGTGACAGCCTTATCTATCCTGGAAGGATCGATATTCAGCGTTTCGCGATCAATATCAACGAATACAGGATTGAGATTGTTCCAGAGAAGGGAGTGGGCCGTCGCCACGAACGAGTACGGCGTGGTGATAACGTCCCCTGTTACTCGCATCGCCTGGAGAGAGGTCAGCAGGGCAATGGTGGCGTTGTTGAACAATGAAATATACTTGACATTCAAGTACTCGGCGAGAGCTTGCTCGAGCCGCTGGTGAAAGGGACCTCCATTTGTCAGGACTCTCCCTTCCCAGATTTCTCTCAGATGTGGAAGAAGCTCCTCCAGGGGCGGGAGATATGGCCGGGTGACATACACGGGTCGATCATTCATCTTACGCAACTCCGTCGGTCAAGATTTGTCGGCCATTGGGTCATGAAGCCTCACGACGATATCGCAGGTATCGACCGCGCCCGCACGACGCAAGATGGTAATCACTGGTACGGCTGATGAAAGCCCTGGCATCGTGAACATCACGGAGTGCTCGCTCTCCAGATTGTACAGAAACGGTATTCGCCTGACATTGCCCCGTTTTGAGCAGGCGCCAGGCTGCGCGGGTTTCCGGGTTCATCGAAGCCTGTTTTGGGCTGAATGTCCGCGGTTCTCCTTTCGCTTTTGCGGTGGCTCTGATGGTCTGGCGGGCAGCGCGTCGGTGAAGGCCCTGAGTGGGATCGCCCGTTCATGCCGCGGCCCTGATGTGGACATTTGGTTCTGTATGCGACGAGCCAGGCGTCGAGGGCCTTCTGCTTCTCGTCGTTGGTCTCGAATCAGGTCTTTCGGCGTTCCACGGGGAAGATTTCGTCGAGCAAGGTGCGGCGGAAGCGCTCGATGATGCCGCGTCGGCACGAATTGTTCACTGTTTGTTCATTTGCGTGCTGAGGGCGGGACTGCGCGATCACGGAAGTTTGCCGAGATATGAACCATAGTCATTTTTCCTGAAAACCTCGGCCCGTGCCGCGAGTTGATCGCGGTCAATCCAACCAGCCCGGAAGGCGATCTCGTCCGGGGAGCCGACCTGCAGTCCCTGCCGCTCTGTCAGGGTGCGTACGAAGTTCCCGGCATCGAGCAGGCTGCCATGTGTGCCGGTGTCGAGCCAGGCAAAGCCACGGCCCATCTTTTCGACGCGAAGGGTGCCCTCGGCGCGATAGAGTTCGAGCAGCTCGGTGATCTCGAGTTCATTGCGCATGGAAGGTTTGATGGTTGCGGCAAGTTCCGGGGCGCGACCATCCAGGAAGTAGAGTCCGGTCACGGCGTAATTTGACGGTGGGACGACGGGCTTTTCGACAATCGCGCGCACGGCGCCCGTTTCGTCGAAATCAACGACGCCATAGCGCTCGGGATCGTTGACGTGGTAACCGAACACCGTGCCGCCCGTCAGTCGGGCCGTTGCCGCCGCAAGAATATCGGGCAGGCCATGCCCGAAAAAGATGTTGTCGCCCAGCACCATAGCGGAGGGCGCACCCGCCAGGAAGCTTTCCGCAAGCAAATAGGCCTGCGCCAGCCCATCCGGTGAAGACTGGACGATCCAAGTCAATGAAATGCCCCATTGTCCACCGTCCCCCATCATGCGCTGGAACTGCGTCTGATCTTCCGGCGTGGTGATGATGGCGATCTCCCGGATGCCTGCCAGCATCAAGACCGAGAGGGGATAATAGATCATCGGCTTGTCGTAGATCGGCAGCAGCTGTTTCGACACGCCCATGGTGATGGGGTAAAGCCGCGTGCCAGAGCCGCCCGCCAGAATTATGCCTTTGCGTTGTGTCATGTGGAAACCCCTAACTCTGCCAAACATTCCCTTAGCAGGCCGTTGAAGAAGTCAGTTTCGTTCGCAGACGAAGCCTGAATCGTCGCCGTTGTGTATGTAGAAGTGCCCGACGAGGCGGCCGGCGGCGCCGATGACTGCCCATCCGCGACCGCAGGCGGGGTCAGTATCGTCGTGTCCTTCGCACGAGAACTCCGCGCAGGCCGATCCGTCGCGGGCGCCGTAGCGGACATCCAGGAAGCCCTTGACCGCGCCGAAGGCGATTTCGCCATCGGCCGCGCCCTCGAACATCAGATGCGCTTCCTCGACGAGGTCGAGGAACTCATTGTCCCAGGTGCCCATCCCGGCGATGCGCCAGCGGCCGGCGAAGGCCTTGGCGAAGGCGGTGACCTTCGCCATCAGCCGGTCTCCGCCATGAGCTTGGGCAGCCGCACCAGATTGTAGGCGGCGGCCGCGAAGGTGAAGGCCCATCCGACACTGTCGCGACCGCGGAACTTTGTCTTGTCCTGCCCGGCCACCGTCTTGATCCAGCCGAACGCCTCCTCGATGCGCTTGCGGATACGCTGGCTGGCGACATAGCCGCCGTGCCGGGTCGTGCGGCCGTCGATCGCCGATCGTCGGCCGCTGGTATTCTGCGCCACGTGCGGCGTCACCTTCATCGAGCGCAACTCGTTGACGAAGTCCTCTGTGTCATAAGCCTTGTCGGCGCCGAGCGTGATCCGCCGCGGCCGGTCGGCCAGGGGCTCGATCATGTACAGCGCCGCCACCCGCTCGGCATGACCGTCGGCCAAGGTCAGGCAGGCGTCGACCAGAAGCCCATGGCGGTTCTCCATCAGCCCATGCCCCATGAAGCACAGCTTCGCCTCCTTGCCTTTGCCCTTCTTGTAGAGCCTCGCGTCGGGGTCGGTCGTCGAGGCATGCGTGTCGTTTGTCCGTTTCTGGCCATGGAAATCGGCTTCGGCGTTGCGCCCGCCGCCCCCGGCTGGCGGCTCGGCCGGACCATCTTTCGGCCTGACTCTCTTCATCGACGCCCAAGCCTCGACCAGCGTGCCATCCACCGAGAAGTGATCGCTCGACAGGAGCCGCCTGACCTTGGGCTGGGCCAGGACAACTGCCAGAAACTTCGCGGCGATGTCGCCTTCCAGCAGCCGATCGCGGTTCTTGGAGAATGTCGAGTGGTCCCAGGCCGCGTCGTCGACCCCGATGCCGACGAACCAGCGGAACAGAAGATCGTATTCCAGCCGCTCCATCAGGAGCCGCTCCGAGCGGATCGAATAGAACGCCTGAAGCAGCATCGCCCGCAGCAGTTTCTCGGGCGGGATCGACGGCCGCCCGAGCGGCGAATAGAGCGCCGCGAAGTCCCCCTTCAACGCGTCGAGCGCCTCGTTCACGATCGCCCGGATCGCCCGCAGCGGATGATCGCACCGAACCCGAGCCTCCAGATCCACATAGCTGAACAGTTCGCCAGTTCGATCGTCGTCACCGCGCATGCACCCGTCTCCCAATCCCTTCGAAGACAGTGAATCATGCTCCAGGCGCGGCGGCGAGCGCGATTTTCAACACCCTGTTAGGCCTGCGCACCAGTCTGGGCGGTGCAGGCCGAATATGGCGGTGGTCGTGCGGCAATCGAGGCGGCTGTTCAGCGGGCGGGCGGCAGGTGTGGGATAGGCGCTGGTTGGAATGCCCTTCACGCGGGTCGGCCGGCCCGCGGCTGTAAATATTGCGCGGGCAAAGGTGCACCAGCTGGTATCGGGCACGCCGCTAAAATGGTAGGTGCCGGTCTTGTCTGGCGCGTCTTGCAGCTGCTTCGCGATGGTCAGGCATGCCGCTGCAATGGCACGCGCTGGCGTCGGGCCACCGATTTGGTCATCGACCACGCTGATCTCGTTGCGGGTGTCTGACAGGCGCAGCATGGTTTTGACAAAGTTGCTGCCATGGGCGGAAAAGACCCAAGAGGTGCGCAAAATGGCATGCGTGGCGCCGCTGGCGCGAATGCCCTCTTCGCCCGCCCATTTGCTGCGGCCATAGGCATTGGCCGGGGCTGCGGCATCATCTGGCGCCCAAGGGGTCTGGCCGCTGCCGGCAAAAACATAATCGGTGGAGATATGCACCAAGGGAATGTTCAGTGCAGCGCAGGCAGCGGCCATTTCCGCTGGCGCCGCGCCATTGACGGCGGTGGCCAGCGCCTCGTCGCACTCGGCGCGATCCACCGCTGTAAAGGCTGCTGCGTTAATCACCGCGCGGGGGCGGTGGGCGTAGATGGCCGCCGCGCAGGCGCCGGGCTGCGCCAGATCGACCGCATCGCGCCCAAGCGCCTGCACCAGCGCCAAATGCTGTAACTCGCGCGCCACCTGGCCCGTGCGGCCAAAGACCAACAGATCGCTCAAGGCGCGCCTGTGCCCAGCCGCTGGCTCACGCCGTGGCGGGCCAACAGCGGGCGCCACCATGCCTCGTTACCCAGATACCAGCGCACTGTGCGTTTCAGCCCCTCTTCCACCGTCACGCTAGGGTGCCAGCCCAATTCGGTGCGAATGCGTGTGGGATCGATCGCATAGCGGGCGTCATGGCCGGGCCGATCGGAAACAAAGGTGATCAAATCGGCATAGGCGCCGCTGCTCCGCGGGCGCTCCTCATCTAGAATGGCGCAGATCGTGCGCACCAGCTGCAGGTTTGTTCGCTCGTTCTCGCCGCCGATGTTATAGCTGCGACCCAGCGCGCCCTTGGTGGCCACCAAAAGCAGCGCATCGGCGTGATCTTCGACATACAGCCAATCACGGATATTGCTGCCATCGCCGTAAATCGGCAGCGGTCGCCCGGCCAGCGCGTTTAGTATTACCACCGGGATCAGCTTTTCTGGAAAGTGGTAGGGCCCGTAATTATTGGAACAATTGCTCCGCACCACGGGCAGGCCGTAGGTTTCCAACCAGGCGCGCACCAGATGGTCCGACGCGGCTTTCGAGGCCGAATAGGGGCTGCGCGGGTCATAGGCCGTGGTCTCGGAAAACTTCACGGCCGGGTCCGCGGGAAGCGAGCCGAACACCTCGTCTGTCGAGACATGGTGAAAGCGAAACCCGTCCGGCCGCCCCGCCGCCTGCCAATATCTGCGCGCCGCTTCCAGCATATTAAACGTGCCGGTGATATTGGTGTCGATAAAATCGGCAGGCCCGTCGATGGAGCGATCGACATGGGATTCCGCCGCCAGATGCAGTACGATATCGGGCCGATGCGTGGCAAATGCCGCATCCAGGGCCGCGCGGTCGCGGATATCAGCCTGCACAAAGGCGTAAAACGGGCTATCCGCCACCGGCGCCACATTGGCCAGATTGGCGGCATAGGTCAGCGCATCAAGGTTCACCACCTGATGCCCGCGCTCTACCGCCAGCCGCACCACGGCCGAGCCGATAAACCCCGCCCCGCCTGTGACCAGTAGCTTCATCTCTTATCCCTCAAAGGTGAATGGGCTGTTAAAGCCTGCCAGCAGCGGGGCGCCCGCGTCTTTCTCGCTCAGCACCGGCGCGCAGGTCAGGGGCCATGCGATGCCAATATCTGGGTCATCCCAGCGCAGCGCGCCTTCGGTTTCCGGCGCATAATAATCGCTACATTTATAGATAATCTCGGTGTCCGGCTCGAGTGTGGCAAAGCCATGGGCAAACCCCACCGGGATATAAAGCTGCGCGCCGTTTTCGGCGCTTAGGGTAAACCCCGCCCAGCGCCCATAGGTTGGGCTGCCCCGCCGAATATCGACCGCCACATCAAAAATGGCGCCCCGCCCACAGCGCACCAGCTTGGCCTGCGCGTGCGGAGGCGCCTGAAAATGCAGGCCCCGCACGGTGCCCTGAGCCGCAGATAGCGAGTGGTTGTCTTGCACGAACGTGGCATCAACCCCCAGGCCCACATAGGCCCGCTGGCTGTAGGTTTCTGCGAAAAAGCCACGGTGGTCGCCATGGCGTTTCGGTTCGATAACCAACAAACCGTTCAAGCGGGTTTCGTGAATCTTCATCTACGGCAATTCCTTTCCTTGGTGTCGAGCCGAATATCAGAACCCGACCGGATCACCGCCAGGAAATCCTAAAATCCACGTCTGGTAGGGGATGTAGCATTGCTGGAAGTGCCCAGAAAGTTGCGACCAGACCGCAAACACAAGGAGCAGGCCAAGATAGGGAAGCGCAGAATGCAGCCCAGCATTCTTGCGGAAAGATAGATAGGGAATGCGGGCAAAGATCATGGCTTGGACCGGAATGAAATAGTATCCGAACCTGTCTCCGATCACGGTCGAGACAGGCACGAGAAGGAACGTCAGCGCCATCCCGATCGCACCTGCGCTGGCCAGACTGTAATCCCCCGGCCATGCAAGCAGCCATTTCCTGCGCAGAAACAGGAAGAAATAGAGCGCGGACAGACCCAGGATCCCCACCCGGAAAGCGGCGCCGGCGGCGTCGATGCCTGTGTCGATGTAGCGGCTGCTGACCACCTCGGCCGCTTCGCTGGAAGCAAGAAAGAAGGCACCGGGAAGGGCCAGAATTGCTGCCAGGATCAATCTTCCACGCGTGTAGCGGCCTATTGCGACAGGCAATAGCAGCATGAAGATGAGTGCGCTGGCATGAAACCCGGCGGCCAGCACAACCCAAAGCGCAAAACGTAGCGGGCGTCGGTCGATGAATGCCGTCAACGCGATACAGAGAAGCCCGATAGCCACCCCTTGGCGAATGCCAGACATGGGCATGTTAATGATCAGGATCGGGAAGAGCAGTACGAGAAAACCGAGGGGGTCAGGCTGCCGACGCGCAAGCACATGAATTCCAGAAAAGAACACCGCACTCGACATGATGTTGGTTACTGGGTAGGGCAAGCCAGCATCATTGATCCAGGCCAGAATGGCCCACCATATCGGTTCTCGAATGCTTGTCAGGGTCGACCAATCAAGATCGGCACTACTGACGTACTGAACATAGTATCCACCCCAGTCGCAACCTACCTGATAACGAAAGGCTGCGAACAGGAATAAGCCGAACAAAACAGGATAGTAGATCTGAACACGGGCTATACCGAGCCCAGCTAACGCGTATCGCAACAGGAAAAGAAAGCTGGTCAGGCCGAGGTAAAGCATCAGACCAGCTGCCTGTCATTTGCTAAGTGGCGCGAAAGATTGAAAACCATTGACAGTCCAACCCGAGTAAATCGCCAATCAGTTTCGGGATTAAGGAAATGTGCAGTTGCCCACATGTTGATCATGGGTAAGGACCCTGCCATCTTCACCGTTGATTCCAGCTAGTGCACCCAAGTACAACAATTGAAGACGCTTGAGTTTATTATCTTCTAACAGTAACGTCCGGATGACGCTCTGCAAAAGCTTCCAACAAACAGTCCTCAGCGTAAGGCCCGTGGAGCCATACTGGCGCCATATTAAGATCAGGTTCCGGATGTTATAATAAGAATACCACACTGGCTTGTCAGGAATGTGGAGGGTGCGACCAAGCATTCGGCGTGGAACATAATCGAAAACCTGGGTCAACACAGCAGATCGGCATGAAAGTTGAATCCAGTTACCTTGATGAAGGGCTATCCCGTATGCCAGATCCTCGTACCCCATCCATAGGTCAGACATTACCGAAATATTCTCTGCAAGTGGGGCCAAAGAATACAGTGCTGAATTAGAGCTACTCCAGAGAACCTCTGCAGTCGGTTCGTCTTGGGGAATCTCATATAACCGAGTCCCAGAAGATGGCCTAAAATGCCGACGGCCGTCTTCCCAACGCGGCCCCCGTGGGCTGTGGTCGAGCATTGGATAGACTGCGCCAACTCGTGAACGTGATCGCGCCGCTGACAGCATCGCTGATAATCTGGCGGCGTCCCAGCTTGCATCGTGATTTAAACACAGACACCACTCAGCCCCGGTTTCTGACGCGAGTTTCATCCGCCGCGCGAGGTTGCCGGCCGAGCCAAGATTGGTATTCGAATTCTCGTAGTGTAGTTGCCATTTTTTGGCAGCAGCGGTCTCCGCGATTTTGCCGCTGCCTAGAGAGTCGACTACTATGACTATAGTTACTTCTGGGTGCGGACTAGTGAATATCTCTTCTAGAAGTGAGATGATCGCGGCATCGGACCGGAACGCCGAGATTGCGATGGCCACCGATTTTGTCATGCCGATTTGCGCGCCCATTCGACCAACGCACGGATCCCATCACTCAGGTTGACCTGCGGGGCCCAGCCGAGCGCCGTTTTGGCGGCAGAGATGTCAGCCACCGCGTAGCGAATGTCCCCTGGGCGAAACTGCCCAGTGATCGTGATCCGTCCGCCTTCGAGGCCGAGCGCAGCGATCATCGTGCGCGCCACCTCGAGTATGGTCACGCCCGTCCCCGAACCAATGTCCAAAGTCTCGTCGGGCACCTCGGCGATCTCACACAAGCGGTGGAAAGCTGCGACTACGTCAGACACGTACACGAAGTCGCGCACGATCTCACCGTCCTCGTAGATGTTGAGGGGTTTTCCGTCGAGTAACTGTTGGGCGAAGATTGACAGCACGCCGGTATAGGGATTGTGCAGGGACTGGCCCGCGCCGTAGACGTTCTGCAGCCTCAAGATAGCGATTTCCATACCGGATTGTTCAAGCCCCTGGCGTAGCAAGTATTCCTGCATGAGCTTCGTCGAGGCGTATACCGAGGCGGGGGCCGGTGCGGTGTTGCTGGCGCGGCTCGGGACCGGATCGAGCGGGCGGCCATTGGCGTCCTTCGGGGCGAAATCCCCGGCGGCGAGGTCGGCCGACAAGCGCGGGACCGCTGTGACCTCGCGCCCATCGCGATCCCGGCAAGCGCCTTCGCCGTAGACGGCACGCGACCCGGCGAGAACCACCCGGCGCACCTCGACTCCCTCGCGGCCAGCGGCCCTGAGCGCTTCGATCAGCCGCGCCGTGCCGGTCACGTTGACGTCACAGTAGTGTGCCGGCAGGTCGTAGGACTGGCCGGTACCGGTTTCCGCGGCCAGGTGAACGATGATCTCAGAATTGGCATCAACTATGGCCTCGCTGACGGCATCGATATCGCGAATATCACCAAAGATAAATATCACCCCTGCCACATTCAGTTCGGAAGTTGTTTTCTTAGAATCGGGGTGTACTTGGGCGTGGAGGTTATCAAACACTGTCACATTGTGACCTGCGCTTCGCAAAGAGAGCGCCAAGCGCTTGCCAATAAATCCAGCTCCTCCTGTGATCAGTATGTTTGACAATTATTTACTCCATTTCTTCGAGTTTTGCCTCGAGACGATCATCATTGGCTGGCGGCAAACTGGACACTCTTGCTGGGTTCGCCGGATGAATGAGCGGGCCAATCAAAAGTCCTTGTTATACCGAGCATTTCCTAGCGCGACTGTGTAGAAGCCGCAAACCGAATTGCCGCTTCATAACTGCAAACAGACCGATCAATTCCGAACATCTCCCTTCCAACTATGCGGGCTTCATGAGAAAGTTGGGCTTTGGACGGAATGAACTTCTCAATTACCCACTCCCTAGCGGCAGCAACGTCACCCTCAAATGGAAACATTACGCCCGCATCAATCAATGGCCCGACCTCGCCGACGCCTGCGGAGCCTATGATTGGGAGCCCAGCCATAAGGTACTCGCCAATCTTGATCGGTGCCACGCCTTGAGTTGAGTAACATTTCTTTCGCAGTGCAAAGGCAAGGTCGCACGACTTCAGCTCCGCTGGAATATCTTCGGGAGGAACCTGTCTTAAAGCGATCCAACTTGCATCAGCCAGACCAACCCGCTCTAAGGCTTCTAAAGCGTTCTGAGTATCGCCCGAAAAAAGATTTAGAGTTGTCTCCGGTACAGCGTCACGAATTTCCCTAGAAAGTTCGAGCATTTGATCTGGAAGATATTGCGCACCAATCGATCCTGCATAGCAGAGGCGCAGAGAGTTGTTCGGTCGTGACGGCCGTTCTCCTGCGTATGCAATCGGATCCCTACCGTTTGTAGCGACAAAAAACTTCGCCGCATCCATGCCCGAGTCCGTCTGAAGGATATCCGCCGCTGTTTTCGTTCGAACCATGACAGAACCAGCGAACCTCACCATCCGTCGCTCGACCCACTTCAGAACTAGGTAGGTCATGCTGCGTCGCGAGAGGCCCTGAAAATCGGCGCGCTCATCGGCCGCAAATCCGTCAGCATCAAAAACTATCCGCAAGCCCCGCATCGGTCCCATGCAAAGAACGGCGAGGGCAGGCATAAGGCTCCTCGGCATTAGTACATCGATCTTCCAGTCCATGACCGCGCGCCGAATAACCCGACTGCCTACTACTGCGGTCAGTAACGGACCAAGACCTCCGCCGAAGCGCCTGACCCGTACCATCCGATAGGGAACACCCTGTGCTTCGCAGGTCCTCATGGCTTCGGTGACTTTTTCATCCGCTCCCCAAGTGAACTGCACGACATGTGGGCTGTGACCGGATTTTGCGAGACTTGTCAGGATCGGGAGGAAGAGCCCAGTCAGATAGCTTGTCTGCGGACCGTCCCAGGTGATGAAGAGAAGACGATTCATGCGCCTATAGCAGCGATGAAGCGTTCATAGAACTTATCGCATTCCATGAAATAGGCGTCCGGTGAGAAACGCTGGATCACAGAATCTCTGCCCTTTCCGCCGATCGCCCTTAGCATGGCCACATCAGCCGCGACGAGCGCCTCAATTGCATCCGCGATCGATTCCGCGCTAGTTCCGGAAAGAAGCCAGCCGTTCTCTTCGTCATCAATGATTTCCGGTGTTCCGCCTACCGGCGTTGCGAGAACGGGAATAC
This sequence comes from bacterium, assembly GCA_016125005.1. Lineage (GTDB taxonomy): Bacteria > Sumerlaeota > Sumerlaeia > SLMS01 > SLMS01 > WGMQ01. The sequence goes on from WGMQ01000107.1 coordinate 25,760, forward strand.
CCATAGACATCGCCTCTACAAGGGCCAAGCCGAAACCTTCAGAGATTGAGGGCTGCACATAAAGATCGATATCGGCCAGCCGCTCGAACGGTCGGGGGGCAAAGCCTACAAGAAACACGCTATCAAACAAACCAAATTTCTTGACCTCATCTTCAAGCATCTTCCTTTGGCTGCCGTCACCGACAATTGTCAGGCATACTTGCAAGCCTCTGCTCCTAAGAATTCTAACGGCCTTGATCAATCCAAGCGGGTTCTTCACCTCTTCAAGGCGGCCGACAAAGCCGAGTCGAAACTGATCAGACGGTGGAGGATCACGTCTTCTTGACAGCATCTGTACAGGGTTCAGAATCACCTGACACCGAGCTGCTTCAACCTCTCCCAGTTCGACGATCTTGCGTTTGACAGCCTCCGATATTGCAACGACGGAATTTGCCATGCGATAAATCCATCTAAATACGAGTCGGGCCCTGAGCGAATGGTTCGGAAAACCGATTTCCTCAGCGATACACACAGGAACCCTGCATATCTTGCCTGCGATGATACCATGGAAGTTCGCCTCTGCTCCATGGCAGTGAATTATTTCAGGATTTGTCTTTCGGATTTGACGCATCAGCGCAAATGTTGCGGCAAGAGACGGTATGCGTGACGGGCAGTTGAGGATGGCAACAGAATTTCCAGACTCAGCCATCCTAGCACCAACAGCCCCGCCTCGTGAAATTGAGCAGAAAGAGTGCCGGAAACGCGACCGCTGAGAATTTCCACCAATCACATTCATGTGAGCCTCGACGCCGCCAAAATCCAACGACTCAGAAACGTGTAAAACAAGTCTCTTTTTCATGGTCGGATTGCGTCCTTAAGGGCACTTTTCCAACCTGAAAATTCAGAGTAACCCCCACCCCAAAAGAATACCAAAACACCGACCCAGCGAGTAGCCCTAGAGCGCGCCGCGAGGCGAATGCGGGCGTCAAGGCATTCCATGCGTCGGTCCAAGTAATCTAACGCGATATCATATCTGCCATCCAATCCTAGACTTTCAAATAGTACCTTACTAGACGCGATTCGTTCTGAAGTCATCTTGTAGCGGTCTATCTGATCCTGCCAGCCCTGTATGGACGAACTGAGACCTGTGGCCCTGATTAATCTTATCTGCGATGTTCCGCTTGTGCTGCTCATCTGCCAATTTGAAGCGTTACTATTATGACGGCGGTATTTCTGAAGGGAGGCTGGTAAAAGTAGGCGAGCGCCAAGTGAAAGTGACAGGTGGTTTATCCAGTTGTCATGGGCGAAAAGATCTTTTGGGAGTGGCAGAACCAATTCGAGAAATTGCTTTCTGATGGCCATACAGCAACCGGAAAAGAAGGCTTCCGCCCTGCCGCCCGCTGAAATGATGTTGTGCAGCTGAGTGAATTTTGATGGCAGGAGGTTTTCATCACAGATAATCATGTCATTTACAACTACCTGCGCCCAAGGATTATCCTGCAGTTTGCCCACTACTGTTTCAATTTTTCTTGGAAGCCATTCGTCGTCCTGATCGCTCAAAAAGATTATGTCTCCTGAGCACAAGCTGACGGCCCTTGAAAAATTCCGCGCGTAGCCGAGATTCTTCTCGTTGAGTTCCACTCGAATCTTAAAGGGCGCGTGCTGAGCAAACGTGTGAACGATATCGAGAGTGCCGTCGGTCGACCCATCGTCAGTGATAACGAGTTCGTCAGGTATCAAGGTTTGTTCTGTGAAACTCTTCAGTTGTTGCTCTATAAACTGAGCGCCGTTGTAAACTGCCATCGCAATAGAAATTTTCATAGCGCTCGCCTTGCGATTAAAACTGATCTAACTCTTTGCAAGATGCGATGAATTTGACCACCTTGGCCGATTAAAGACATTGAGATAGACCGAAGCGTTGCGTCTTGTACTTCGGGCAAAAATTTTAACACGCCTGTAACTATTTTTATTCTGGTAAATAGAGATATTGATATTGGGATCTCCATCGGAAAACTAACCGATGAGAAAAGCTCTCTGCGCACTTCCTGCAATTCTACATTTGAGAACGGTGCCCAGCTTGGGAAGGGTACTAATTCGCCGCTGTCAATTTTTGAAACTCTCTCCCGGAATGCCGACATTGAGTGCCAGGCGCGTATTTGATCAGACATTTCGTCCAAGTTATAATGTACTTCCCCCTTCTTTAAATAATTATCGAGGTCGGTCAGCACTTCTGAGATACTTTGCTTTCTGATGCTCTCAGCTGCGTTATAGCCGTATGCGATAGATTTGAGCGAAAATATGGGCACGCCCAATGATCCTGCTAGTGCTAGAACAGTGCCGCCGGTCAGTGGAAAGCTATCGATGTACGCACTGCAATCGGTTAACAACTTTAATGACTCTTCAGCGCTTGTGCTACCCCTAAAATCTAAATACTTATTGTCTAAATACTCAGACCACCACGATTCTTGTCCGGTTTGTCCGGCGATTATAAATTTTATGTTATACTTTCGAGTGAGTGAGTCTGCTATTTTTGGAAAATTCAAATCATCTCTTGGGCGCAGCTTTTCGCGACGCGCAATTGTCAGCAAGAATGTCTCTTGTGAGGGTTTCCATCGCGCCACAGGTATATTGACCGGTATCCCCAAAAAGGATTGCTTTAACACCCCGCGATGGAGCTGGGAAATCGATCTTCCTAGCCCGCTTACTTCAAGATAGGTTACATCAAAATTTGGGTGAAAGTGGAAGCAGTGGTCTGCATGATTTATGAATAGGATCCTAGCGCCAGATCCAGAGGCGCGATCTGCTAATATACATGATTCAATATCCCACGGATGGGCGTGCAAATAAAGCGCGCCAGTTAGTTCACAACTAAGCAACTTCTCAAATTTCTCAATATGATGTACGACTACACCAGCTTCGCGTATTCTACTCAAAGCGATTGAATCTCTTCGAGTTATTACGCAAGGCCTTGCGCCATTATCAATTTGCGCGATGATATAGTTTGTGAGAAGCGAGGTGTGACCGCCAGTGACGTATGGCTCGCTGATGTAATGTATATCTCCTGCGATTAGTTTCTTTGGATTAAGATGAGGAACTTTTGAGGCGACTTGGTTTTGCAAACTGTAATCATGAAATTTGTCTACTAAGTTCCTCTGGGAGAACTCGCCATAGAGTGACGCTAGAGCTAAGCTTTCCTTCCAATCTTCTGCAAAAATAGCCAAGTCGCGCAAAAATCCAGCTATTTTTGCAGCTGTGTCTAACGTCGAATTGGGAGCGCCGGTGAGTGCTGGGGGGAGAGTTCTCATGGTTCTCGATAACGGTGTGTTTCAGCAGGGAGAGGACTCTTGTTAACGAACGTGGTCAATAACCGTGAACAATGTTTGGGGTGAACACTCGCTCTACCGTCTCGCAGTAGTATTATTCGTGTTTGCCGGAAAAGAGAGCGAAGGTGACGAGTGCGCTGTCCGGTGTGCTCACCGGCAAGTCGGTGTAGCCGGAGGGTAGTAGTATCAACGCCTGATCATCCATCCCTTTATCCTTTCCCCCAGACGTGCGATGCGGCACAAGCTGTCGCCTGCCCCCGCCATCGCCGACACCCGCATCAACGCCCAGGTTCCCGTGACCAGTGCCAACCCGAGGCCAAGGACGGCGCCCAGCGTTTCTGACCAGCGCGCGGCGATGTCTACAACCACCGCTGCCGCCATCAACATCAGTGCCTGCGCCTTGACCGCGCGGGTCCAGCGAAAACCGATCCTCCGCCCGCCGAGGAACCAGACCAGCGGCAGGTAGACGACGTAAAGCGCAAGGAACGCCGCCCCCGTGGCCGTAACGCCGATCAGCGGAAGGCCAATGAAGACGCCAAGGACAAAGACACCCATCCCAAGCGACTCGGTGGCGATGAAGGTCTTGCCCGCGCCCGCCGCGAGAAGCACGAAGCCCAGGGGCCAGCTCATCACCTTGAGGATATCGCCCAAAAGCTGCCAGCGCAGGATCTCGACCGCCGGGCCGAATTCGGCAGTGTAGAGCAATTTGATGACCCAGGGCGCAAGGCCAAGCATCCCCAGTAGCACCGGCGCACAGAGCAGCAGCGCCACCTCGGTCTGTTCGTTGACAAGGCGGGTGGCTGCCTTGTGGTCGCCGATCACCGCTGTCAGACGGGGGTAGTAGTCGGTTCCCATCGCGCCCAGCACGACGCCCAGATAGGTCATCCCGATCGCCCAGGCGCCCTGGAACTGGCCAAGCGCCTCGGCGCCAAGCTCGCGCTGGACAAGGGTCCGTGCCGCAAGATGGCCCAGCGTCGTGACAAGCCCGCTCAGCATGAAGGCAAAGCCCAGCATCAGCATCACGTGCCATTCACGCGACATCTCGGGCAGGCGGATCGGGGGCCCGGCGGGGGGCCCAAGGCGCGTGACATAGAGATGCCCGAGCAGGAACGTGACAACCGGTGCAATCAGGATCATGGCGATCAGGCCCTGCGCGCCCCAGAGCCACAGCGCCAGTACGCCAAGTGCCGCTCCGACGACCCCGGCGCCAATGCTGATCCGCGCCAGATCGCCGATCCGGCGCAGGCCGGTCAGGAGCGCGCTCTGCGAGCCGGCGGCAACGGTCAGCGCAACGGCGACCGATAGCCAGGCAACATCATTGGTGCGGCTTTCATCCGCCAAAATCATCTGCGCGACCCAACCGCTCGCCAGCCAGAACAGGGCCGCCCCGATCAGGGCAAGAAGCATCGTTCCCCAGAACAAGGCGCGGCGCGTGCGGCCTACTGCAACGTCACCCCCCTTGGCATGGGCAGCAGCAATCTGGCGGGTGCCGACAGTGCCAAGCCCCATCGCAGCGATGGACGACGCGGTCTGGATGAGGCTCAGGTACAAACCGACAAGCCCAACACCCGCCGGCCCCAGCAGCACGGCCACGGCCTTCACTTTCAAAATGCCCACGGCGATGTTGATGACTTGCGCCCCCCCGATGATGGAGGAGGATCGCAGGATCGTTCGGTAAGAGCTGTCGCTCACCGGGCTGCGCCTTGTACGGCCGCGATCACCCGCCCGGCATTCGCCATCGCCAGCTGCGGCCCCATCGGTAGGCTCAGCACCTCGTCCGCGAGACGCCGTGCCAGCGGCAAGGCGTCGGGCGCAAGGCCGAGCCCGGCATAGGCCGCCTGCATGTGCGGCGGGATCGGGTAGTGGATCATCGTGCCGACCCCGGCCTCGGTCAGCCGCCTCTGCAGGCGGTCGCGGTCGAGCGAGCGGACGACGTAAAGGTGCCAGACCGGGTCGGCCCAGTCGGGAACATGTGGCAGGATCAGCCCGCTATCCGCCAGCTCTTTACTGTAAAGATTAGCGATTGCTCGTCGACGTTCGGTCCAGTTGTTGAGATGTCTGAGCTTCACGCACAGCACCGCCGCCTGGATCGGATCGAGGCGCGAGTTCACGCCCGGCACCTCGTTGACGTACTTCACCCGGCTGCCGTAGTTGCGCAGAACGCGGATGCGGCCCGCCAAGTCTGGGCGGTTCGTGGTGATGGCACCGGCGTCGCCCAAGGCGCCCAGGTTCTTGCCGGGATAGAAGCTCCAGCAGACCACGTCCCCATGCGCCCCGATGCGCCGACCTTTGTAGCGCGCGCCGTGGGCCTGGGCGGCATCCTCGACCACGGCGATACCATGTTCCCGCGCGAGGGTCAGGATCGGATCCATATCTGCGGGCTGGCCATACAGATGCACCGGCAGCAGAACCCTGGTCCGCGGTGTAATCGCTGCGGCGATCCGATTGGGGTCAATGTTATGGGTTGCGGCATCGGGTTCGACCGGCACCGGCGTGGCGCCAACTGCAGAAACGGCCAGCCAGGTCGCGATATAGGTGTTGGACGGCACGATCATCTCGTCGCCCGGACCGACATCAAGCGCGCGCAGCGCAAGGATCAACGCATCAAGTCCATTGGCCAGCCCCACGGCATGTTTGGCCCCGCAGTATTCAGCCCATTCGGCTTCGAAGGCTTCAACCTCGGGGCCAAGGATGTACCAACCGCTGTTCAGCACGCGCGAGACTGCCGTGTCGATCTCGGGCTTCAGCTCCCGGTAGGATGCTCCTAGGTCGAGGAAGGGGATCATTTTTTGATACCACCAACTTTTGAGCTCTGGATCGTGCGCGTTCTGATCCATACCCTTGCCGGCTCTTCAACGAGGTGATGCGCCAGGGCAGATACAGCAAGCAGCAGGAACGTTGCAAACATGGCAAATCCCACAACGCCTATTTTTTCCAACGGCAACATGTATCGTAGCCCTTCCAGCACATGGAACTGGAAAGAATAGAAACAATAGCTGATCTGGCCCAACCAAACGAAAGCGAAATTGCCCAGTAACCATTGCCCCCCCCCCAACTCCGATTTATAGAGCAAAACCAGTGCCGAGGTGACTGCCGGTATGAATATCCAGTTGTGGAGCGTATATCCCGGCAAGAGAGGGCCCAACAAGATGACGTGCAACAATCCGAGGAACACAATGAACAGAAGAAGGTTGCGTGTCCGGGATCTCCACTCAACCCGACGCATCAGCCGATAAGCGATGATTCCGGCCACGAATTCCGGCAACCTGAAGATTGGCATAGCATAGAAGAATGCAAAGTCCTGCGGCGCATTGCTGAAGACGGTAGCCGAAACTGGTGCCATCGAACTCAGGATGCACATTGCGGCAAAGAGCAAAAGAAGTGGCTGTAATGAGACATTTCGGAGAATGCCTGACAGAAACGGAAACAAGGAATAGAAGAAAGCTTCAACGGAGATCGACCAGCTAGCGCTGTTGTTCCAGAAAGCGAAGCTTTGGGGCAACCAGGCTTGGATTAAAAAACCTCCCCAGATAATAAGGATCACACCAGCCGCCAAGGCAAAGAGCCAGGATGAGGTGCTGCTTTCTATGGCGAGGTCTTTTACCAACCATGGCAGAGCCATAGCTGCAGCAAGAAAGTAGATAGGGTAAATTCTGGCAAACCTATTCCAGAAATAGGATCTAGGGTCAAAACCCATTGATAGCATTGATCTGAGGTCGCAAATCAGATTCAAGGCTTCCAATCAGCGGGTTGGGGTCTTTTATGGTTTATCTGTTTCGGCTTTCGGATGAGCAGTGGGCGGTGATTGAACCTCTATTGCCGAGGAACAAGGGCGGCGCGC
>WGMQ01000092.1 GCA_016125005.1 bacterium
AGCGGCGTTTCCTTCAACGGCCCGGACGTGGGTGGATTCATGAAGGACGTGAGCGAGGATCTCCTCGTCACCTGGATGCTGGCGGGCGCGATGTTCCCGTTCCTGCGCAATCATAGCTGCAAGGGAACACGCCGCCAGGAGCCCTGGATGTTCCAGCCCGAGTCGGTGGATGTATTGCGCAAAGCGATCAACATGCGAGCCAAGCTGCTTCCCTGTCTATACAGCGAGTTCCATTGCCATTTCCGCCATGGCGACGCCGTGATGCGGCCTCTCGCCTACGAGTTCCCTGGTGCCGAGTTCGAGCGCGTCGGAGACCAGTACCTGATCGGTTCCAGCCTGATGGTGGCGCCGTTCGTGGACACCACCTCGCCGCTACGCCCGGTGGTGCTGCCGCCCGGATGGTGGTATGACCTCCGCACGGGCGAATGGATAGAGGGCGGGCAAACCATCCAGGTTCCACGTGACCGACGGATGGTGGTGTATATACGCGACGGGGCGCTGATCCCTGCACTGGCGGGGGCGGATCATTATCCCCAGCCGAACTTTGCGAACCTCGAGTTCCACGTCTTCATGCGGGATAAGGAATCGGCATCCGTCGAGTATTACGAGGACGATGGCGAGTCGAAGGGCTACACCCGCGGCGACTACAACCTATTGCGCATGATCGCTTCGAAGCGGGATGGAGGTGGCATCGACGTCGAATGGCTGCACCGTGGCTTCCGCGGCGGGGCCCATCAGGCGGTGGTCCACTTCTATGGCTGGAGTCCCGCCGATGCGGTGGCGGGCGAGGCGCTCTGGCCCTTCACCACCATCCCCACTCAGCAGGTCGTGTTGCCGCTCGCGTAGTTCGGTCACTTGCGCGCCGCGGCGGAGACCATGGCGGCCACTTGTTTGGTCCGCGGGTGGTCCTCGCCCAGGTGCATGCGGCAAATGCCCATGGCGGTGTTCGCCTCAAGGAGCGAGGTCGACTTGTCGCCCGACTTCCAGGCCACATCGGCTCGAGCCAGACAGGCGGCTACTTCGTTGAGGGCGTCCTGCTCGCTCATGCGGGGCGGCGCCTCGGGGAGCGCCTGCGGTGCGGGAGCCGGCGGCTTGGCTCCGGGTGCCTTGAGGTTGTTGCGCTCGATGACCTTGGCCACTTCTGCCTGCTTGGCGGCCATCTCACCGCTGGAGCTTAGGAAACTGCTACGGGCGTTCAGGTCCTTGTCCACATCAAAGAGCACGGCTCTCGCCGCATCCTGAGGATCCACACGGTCGTTGGCATAGCTGACCATGCTGTAGCTCACGGCGAGTTTTCGATCCGGGTCGATGACCTCGACGCGCTTGATCGCCGATTCCCAGACGATGTAGTTGGGGCGCTCCTTCTGAACCGCCTTCACAACATCCTGCGTATAGGAAGCCGATCCGGCACTGAAGCTGACTCCTCGTGGGCCTCGCGATCCCACTTCAAGGCTCAAGTGCTGGCCGAAGGCACCAAGGGCCATGGCGCCGATCAGGCAGATACAGCCAAGCACCCGGTAGACCGCCCGCTGGACCGGTAGCGACATCTGGTAAAGGGCCATCTGCAGGGCATAGAGGACCATGCCAAAGAGGATATACAGGCTAAAGCTGGGTGCGTCCGGCTCCCCCTCCGAGGCGAACAGCCCCGGCTTCGCGATGAGCAGGAGCGCAACAAGCAACAAGACCACGGCAAGGACGAGGTGCATCCTTGGGCCTCCCCAAGATGATATTGGCACACGACCGATTATGCCGAGCTTCGCCGGACAGCAATCTCAAATCCGCTCGATACGACAAATTCGTGCCGCACCCGGACCGTCTGATCATCGGTGATCGCCCCCCACGGAGTTTTTCCCACTTGCCGCCCGCCGTTCCTCTTTTCACCTTTCGGTAACCCTGTCATGGATGCCAACGGTCCACACCAATGATTCTCTCCGGGCTGGAAATACTTCGTAATCTCGGTAACGACATCTGCATCGAGCCTTTCGACCGCTCGCGCCTGAACCCCAACAGCTACAACCTGACGCTCCACGACGAGTTGGGCGTGTACGAGGACGCGGTCCTCGACATGAAGCACAAGCCAACGCTTCGCACGTTCAAGATCCCCGCCGAGGGCTTTGTGCTGCAGCCCGGCACGTTGTACCTGGGGCGCACGGCGGAGTTCACCAACACCAAGTCCTTTGTCCCGATGCTCGAGGGACGCAGTTCCATCGGTCGCCTGGGCATGTTCGTTCACGTCACAGCGGGATTCGGCGACGTTGGTTTCGCCGGCTACTGGACGCTTGAGATTGCTGCCATCCAACCGGTGCGCATTTACTCCGGTGTGGAGATTTGCCAGATTTTCTATCACCAGATCACGGGCGAGTACGAGCCCTACCGCTCGAACAAATATCAGAACAACACGGGCCTCCAGCCCTCCATGCTGTACAAAGACTTCCTGACCAACAAATAATCCACCGAGGTACATCACATGGCCCCCCTCTCATTCGACAACCCCGCTGTCGCTCCCCGCATTCAGGAGTGGACTTCGGAAAGCTACGATGAAGCGACGCGCCGCGAGGTGCAGGCGCTCATCGACGCGGGCAATGCCAAGGAGCTGGAGGATCGCTTCTACCGGACGTTGGAGTTCGGCACCGGCGGCCTGCGTGGCAAGATGGGGGCGGGCACCAACCGCATGAATCGCTACATCGTGGCGCGCGCGACCCAGGGTCTGGCCAACTATGTGAAGGAGCATGCGGAAAAAGCCGGTCCGCTGCGCGCCGCCGTCGCCCATGACAGCCGCCACCTGAGCCGCGAATTTGCCGAGGTTGTCGCGGGGGTCTTCGCCGCCAACGGGTTCTACGTCCACATCTCCCCCGCCCTGCGCCCCACCCCGTGGCTTAGCTTCTGCGTCCAGACCTTCGGATGTCACACGGGCGTGATGCTGACCGCCAGCCACAACCCGAAGGAATACAACGGCTACAAGGCCTACTGGGACGACGGCAGCCAGGTCGTTCCCCCGCACGACATCGGCATCATCGCCGAGGTGGACAAGGTGGTGGATGATTCGCTCGTGAAGATCATGGACTTCTCGGAGGGCGTCGCCAAGGGCCTGATCAAAATCACCGGAGACGAGACCGACGCGCTGTACCTGCGCGCCGTGGCCCTCCAGCGCTTCGATGAGGAGCGCATCCGCCGCCATGCGCCGAAGATTGTCTATACACCGCTCCACGGCGTCGGCGGCACAATGGTCCCGAAGGCACTCGCCGACTGGGGCTTCTCGAACGTGATCTGTGAGCCGGACCAGATGATCCCCAACGGCGACTTCCCCACCGCCGAGTCCCCCAACCCCGAGGAGCCGCCCGCGCTGAAGCGGGTGCTGGAACTGGCCAAGCGCGAGAACGGCGAGCTGGTGCTCGCCACCGACCCGGACTCCGATCGCCTTGGCGTTGCCGTGCTGCACGACGGCGAGTATGTGACCCTATCCGGCAATCAGGTCTGCGCGCTGCTCGCCGACTACGTGATTCGCGAGAACGTCCGCATGGGGCGAGTGACCGGCAAGCCGGGCATCGTGACCACGGTCGTGACTTCGCCGCTCGTGCAGAAGGTCGCCTTCGGGCACGGCGCCGAGTGCCCGCTGGTGCTGACCGGATTCAAGTGGATCGCCGCCCAGCTGCGCGAGTGGCTTGCCAACAATGGCCCGCAGTTCCTCTACGGCACCGAGGAATCGATCGGCTACCTGATCGGTAATCACTGTCGCGACAAGGACGGCGTTGTTGCCGCCTGCTGCGTCGCCGAGATGGCCGCGGAACAACGCGCCGAGGGAAAGACGCTTGTTGACTATCTCCACGAGCTCTACCTCCGCCACGGCGTTCACCACGAGTGGCAGAAGAGCATCACACTTCCGGGCATCGAGGGCGGGAAGAAGATCCAAGCCATCCTGGAGGCCGTGCGCACCCAGCCCCCGACGGAAATCGGCGGCGTGAAGGTCGTCCGCTCGATGCGCTTGGATACGGGCGATATCTTCGAAGGCGGCAAGCTTGTCGGCAAGAGCCCGCTGCCTAAGAGCGACGTGTTCCTGTTCGACCTGGCCGACGGCAGCCGCGGCATCGTTCGCCCCTCCGGTACCGAGCCCAAGATCAAGTTCTACTTCTTCCTCTGCGACCAGAAGAAGAAGGGCACTCTGGAAGAAGTGGAGACCTCGCTGAAGGCCCTCCGCGCCAACGTCGCGACCTTCGAAAAGCAGTTCTTCGCCGCCATCGGTTACCAACCCTAAGCCCGGATCCAATCCATGGCACGTCCCGTTCCCTATTCGATCTTCCTGACCGACCTGGCGCGCTGGGTGCAGGCAAACTTGAAGGCCAAGATCAAGAGCCCGGCCCTTCTGGCCGCCGAGCCGTGGGCACCGTTCGCGCTCGTGGCCGGTTGGGACGACCAGCGGATTCATGTGCTGGACCGGAGCAAGAGCGAGATTGTCCGGTCGCTGTCGCTCCCTCCGCGCATCCGAAAGGGTACCGACTTTCGTCGCTTCACCTTCAGCGCCGACGGCCTCAATGTGGCGGGCTATAATCCCAACGATGCGTCCTTCGCTGCCTGGTCGCTGGCCAGCGGAGAACTGATCCACTCGAGCGACGGCGTGGGGCGCTTCCAGGCCGCCATGGCTTTCATGCCGGGTGGACGTCTGGCGCTTTGCGATGGCCCGCGCATCCACACGTTCCTCCTTGGCGGCGAGTTGCTCTACACAACCCCCGTCTCCGACGACCTGCGCTCGCTCCTGATGTTCTCACCGCCCACCACCAAGCCGACGCTCTGCTGTGTCGCCGTCTTCCGCAAGGGTCTGGGTGGACATCACCTTCACACCTTCGTGGTGGAACACGGCGAGATCACCCAGCGCCGCGAAGGACCGTACCGCGCCCGCCCCGAGGACGCCGACGACAACAAGACCCTCGCCCTCGGCGAATTGGTCAACATCCCCGGCTCCACGGAGCGCATCCTGGTCGTCACCGAGGAAGAACGCCTCGACCGCCGCGCGCGTGTCGAGGAATGGGAGTGGGACGATGAGTACAAGACCCGCCTGCTTGCAGTCGATCCGCGCCGCGGCATGTTCTATCCGACCGAGATCGAACTGAAGGGGCGCCATTGCCTCCAGATCGACGGTACGGAACTGCTCGTCATCGACGAGCGCGGCTTCAAGCGCCGCCTGACCGGTGTCCCGCTGCGCATCGAGAATGCCGACTGGCGCCTGACCGGGTGACAACCAACACGTCCCTCCCCCGCCATCGGGAGTGGCTGGTTGCAGGCGCGATCCTCCTAGCGGGGATGCTGCTCCGCCTTTGGGCGCTCGACTCCAACCCGCCGGGTCTGTTCCGCGACGAATGGGAGAAGGGCTACACGGCCTTCGAGCTATGGACCACGGGGCGCCACGGAGTCCTCGGCGCGGAGGGGGTCCGCGTCAGCTACCCCGCGCCGCTCTTCATCGAGGTCTTCGAGGGGCACGACCGCACCTCCGCCGTCTATCAGTGGATTGCCGCTCCCATCGTTGGCCTCTTCGGCCTTGGTGAGTTCACCACGCGCCTGCCAGCGGCCCTGGCGGGCATCGCATGCCTCCTGATCGGGTGGTTTGCGGCGCGCCGACACCTCGGCGTCGCGGGTGGGCTGATCGTCCTCGCCGCCTTGGCAACCCAACCGACGCACATCCTCTTCTCCCGCTGGGCTCAGCAGGGAATTCTCTCCATCGCCTTCTTTCTGGGGGGTCTTGCGATGATGATGGCTGCCGGGGAGGCCGAAGGACGTCGTGCGCGACTGCTCGCGCTCGGCTCGGCGCTGCTCCACGGCCTAGCCGCGTGGGCCTACGACCCGACGCGACTCACGCTCCCCATCGTGGTGGGGGCCTGGTGTGTGCTCTTCGGTTGGCGTCAGCGCAGGGACGCGGCGCTGACGCTTGTCGTCGCCTTCGCGGTTCTATGGATTCCGCTTTTTGTCTATACACTCACCGCCGGATCGGCGCGTCTGAGTCGCGTCGCTCTGGACAGCAGCTCCTCACCTTGGGGAATCGTCCCGAACTACCTCAGCCACTTCGATCCGCGCTACTGGTTCGTCTCGGGCGACGCGAATTGGCGCCACGCGTTGCCGCTCGCCGGATGGTCGGGGCGCATCACGGGGCTGCTGGCGATTGTGGGCGCGGGGCGGTTTCTCTTCCTCCTCGCAAAGCGCACCTCGCCGGGAACCTGGCTGACGCTGGGCGTGATCGTGTTGCTGGCGGCGCCCCTCCCCGCGGCGCTCACGCGCGAGGGCAATCCGCACGCGCTCCGCTCGGGCCTCATGATGGTCGGGCTGGTAATGGTCGCCGGGAGCGGCGGGCTATGGCTGGTGGAGCGCCTTCGCCATCGCGGGCTGGCGCTCGGCGGGCTGCTGACGTTGTCCCTCCTAGTCGATGGAATCGGCGCCATCATGGGCCTGCGCGAGCAACGGACGAAGCTGGATGCGTGGGAGGCCGGCCTGCTCCCCGCGATGCGGGACGGCCTGCAATCTTCCGGGCGCGTGTACCTTGGTGCGGAGGTGCTATATGCCCCCTACGCGGCGCTGTTCAGCGAAAGGACCGATCCACGGCTCTGGCAAGAACAGGGAACTGCTGCGCTTCGTACCCGGATTGCCGCCATGAGCAGCGTCCTGCCCCAGCTCCGACCGGGGGATTCCCTTGTGGGGCCACCTCAGCCCCCCATGCAGCTTGAGTGGCTTGCCTACCCAATCGTCCAGTATCGCAATGGCGAGGTCCGCGTCTGGTCCGCTTCGGAGGGCCGCATGGTCCCGCTGACTTCCGGCGAGTTGGAGTGACACGGTGCCCGCATCAGCGTTTGACACGCCAGCGCCCCCGAAAGGAATCTTCCTGCCTATGAAGTTTCCGCCGGACAACCGATGAAACCCAACCTGCTGATCCAAGTCGCCCTTGTTGCACTCTCCCTGATCCTCCTGCTGGTGGCCGTGCTGTTGCCGCCCAAGACGCGCGAGGTTCCCACAACGATTTCCATGGAAGTCGGGGGGGAGCGGGTCGTGCTGTCCACTTCGGTCCGCCAGCGTCCGAGCGAGCCGAAGTCGGAGGGCGAACCGGAGGCCACACCCGCAGCCGAGCCGGAGAGTGCCGATCCTGCCACCGAACAAACCACGGAACCCACCCCGGTCCCCGCCGAGACAAACCTGAAGTAACGCCGCCCGGTCCCCATCTTGACCGTCACGCGCCTTCCATTCCATCAATCCAGTCCTCTTCGCCAGGAGCCGATCCCATGAAGCACGGAGTCACCTTGAGCGCCGCTACCGCCGCAGCGATTCTCGCCACGCTTCTGGTCGGTGGAACCGCGCGCGCCGAAGAAAAGGCGGTGCGGGCCGACAGCAAGCTCCTCTCCCCGGAGGCCCGCTCCTTCAAGCTGGCTGGTCCCGAGGCCTACAAGGTCAACCGGCGCAGCAAGGACCTCCTTGTCGAGGACCTGAACGGCGACGGGCTGCTGGACATCAGCACCACCAACAACGAACGCGGGATGCTCGAAATCTATCACCAGGTTCGGAAGCCCGAGCCCGGCGCCGCTCGTTTCGAGCGTAGCGAGATCGCCCTCGACCGCCTTGTGCGCTCCGCTGTCGCCACCGATGTTGACGGCGATGGGCGCGTGGATCTGGTCCTTGCTTCTTCCCCCGCCAACATGGCGGTCATGTATCAGGACGGCAACGGGCGCCTCCAAAGCCCCACTGGTACGGCTCTCCCGGCGGATCGCCTCGTGCTTGGCGACGTCGACGGCAAGGGTGGCCCAGACCTTCTCGTCCTCAGCGACCGCACGGTAAACGTCCTGCTATCCGGCAAGCGGGGAATCAACCTGGAGCCCGCCGAGGTCTACTACACGACCAGCACTCCTGCCTCCGACCCGATGCTCATCGATTTCGACGGCGATGGTCGCAACGACATCGTCTATCACGACGCCAACCGTTTCGAGCAACTGGTCGTGCGACTCCAGTCGTCCGAGGGACATTTCCCCGCCGAGTTCCGCGTGGGATCGAACGTGCTTCGGAGCGTCGCTCCGCTCGTTCCGGTGCGCGGTGGAAACGCGTCGGTGCTCGCGGTCCAGAACAGCAACCGCGCGCTCATCCAGATGCAGCTTGGTGCGGACGCTGGCCGGAAGGCCACTGACGGCGATCTGGAACTCTCCGAGCTACAGACCATCGCTTTCGCCCCCGAGGCCCGTAGCCGCCGCTTCTCCGTGGCGAAGGGCGATGCCGACGGCGACCGCCGCACCGACCTGTTGATGGTCTCGCCGGAACTCTCCCAGCTGCGTCTCCTCCGTCAAACGCGCGGCGGGTCGCTGCGCGAATCCATGTTCCCCACCCTTCTCGGCATCGAGAGCGCGATCGCGATTCCTAGCGGCAAGGGCCAACCCGACGGCTGGCTGCTCCTCTCCTCCGAGGAGAAGGCCATAGGCTATACAACCTGGGATGCGACCACCGAGGCCCTTCCCTTCCCGTCGCTACTTCCCATCACTGGTAACCCGGTGGGCACCGCCTCCTGGCGCGATGGCGAGAAGACCCGCCTTGCCGTGCTGCTCAGGACCGACGCGGGACACGAGCTTAAGGGCTTTGATCTGACCGACGACGGCAAGATCGGCGGCGCGAAGGATCTGGCTCCCGCGGACAAGCTTCCCAATTCAAAGTCCAAGGCCCTTGGCATGGAGTCGCTCGACGTCAACCGCGATGGGCGCGCCGACCTGGTGATCTATGTCGATTTCAATCCGGCCCTGGTCCTAGTCGCAAATGCCGATGGGACCTTCGCGCCGCTGAGCGCGACGTCCGGCGTGCTGGAAGGCCTGCTGAGCGGATTGCGCCCGGGCCTCGTCAAGAGCGTAACCCTCGGCGGCGAGAAGGACGGACGATCGCTCCTCGCCATCAAGGACAAGTTCGCGCGCGCCATCTGGATCGACAAGGAGCAGAACGTGGTGGTGGAGGACCAGTTCAACGGTCGTGACTCAAGTTCCCGCATCGTTGACGCAGCGGTCGGATCGCTCCGCAGCAAGGACAGCCGCGAGGTGGTCCTGCTCGACCGCACCGCCAAGGTGCTCACGATTCATGGGCGCGAAAAGTCGGAACCCTTCACCAAGCTGGTGGACCAGCCGCTCGATGATGCTGTCTATACATCTATATCGTTGCTGGACCTCGACTCCGATGGTCGCGACGACATCATCCTCGGCGCCGATGATCGTCTCTCGGTGATCTACGCGCGGTCCCAGAACCTGAACCTCAACACGATCGCCTCCGCGACCACGCCGGTCGAGGATGGTGCCTATGGCAAGGTCTGGACCCCGAGTCTCCCCACATCCAAGAGCAATGGTGTGGTTGCCATCGAAATGAGCGAGAACCTGCTGGAGTTCTTCGAGGCAGGGAAGGACGAGGATGGCGGACCGGCGCTGAACCGGTTCTACAGCTTCAAGGTCTTCGACAGCGAGGCAACCATCGCGCGCCGCGTCAACATCGACGGGCAGCCGGAACCGCGTGAACTCGTGGTGGCCGACCTGGACGAGGATGGTTTGCCCGACGTGGTGACGCTGATCCACGACAACATCATGATCTATCCGGGCGCCAACCCTTCAAAGTAAGCGATCAGCGCTTCGACAACACCGCGCGGAGTCGTTCCACCGCCTTTTCAATGTCCCGATTCTGTGGGTCGAGCTTGCGGGCTCGCTCCATCATGGACAGCGCCTCATCATAGCGGCCCTGCATGGCGAGAATCGCACCGAAGTTCATGTGCGCAATCGCGTCGTGCGGCAGGTTCGCCACCACACCCGTATAGACATTGCTGGCGCCATCGAGGTCACCAATCCCAGCAAGCGCATTGGCCAGATTAAGGAGAGCATCCGGGTAGGGCTGGCGCAACTCGGTCGCACGGCGAAGCGGCTCGATCGCATCGGCGGGGCGCTCGAGTTCGAGAAGCGCGTAGCCAAGGTTGTTGTAGGCTTCCTCGTAGTTTGGCTTCAGTCTGATGGCAGCCTCGAAATGAGGCATCGCCTCGGCAAACTGGCCGCGCTCGGTGAGGGCAAAACCCAGGTTGTTGTGGGCGATCCAGGCCGATGGGTTCAGCTTCAGCGTCTCGCTCCACAAGGTTACCTCATCGTTGTATAGACGGGACTGCTGGAAGCTCATCGCCCCGAGCAGCAGCGGAATCATGCAGGCCGCCGCCCAGCCAAAGCGCTGAAGTTCCTTCTCCAGTTTTCCGATCCCGAAAGCCACCGCTGCTCCGACAACCGCGCATGGCACAATCAGCGCCAGATAGGCGAAGTGATCGGCCACGAAGGAGAACCGGTTGAAGTAGATGTTGAAGAAGCCGAGAACCGGAACAAGCAGGCCGCCGTAGATCAGCCACGCCACAAGGCCCCCAGTCAGTCCCGCAGACTTCCTGTATAGACAACCCAGTGACAGGGCAGCCGTCCCAAGAACGACCAACAGCCAGCCGAGATGCAGCATGGCCGGCGTCACGGCCGGTTCCCAGCGCGGATAGATGAAAATCAACGGACGCGGCGCGACGAACTTGCCCAGATAGAACCAGAAGGCCCGTCCCGCAATCACGAGCCGCTCAAGGAATCCGTACTCCCACTCGGGCCCTTTGGCGTTTGAGTGATGCTTCTGCTCGTAGATTGTCCAGGCGGCGGATAGCAGCGCCAGCAGCACGAACGGCACGACTCGCGCCAGTGCACCTTTCGAGAATCCATGCCTCCAGATCGCGAGCACGAGCAGCACGCCCGGTAGCGGCACCGTTGATGGCTTGCTCAGGATCGCGCAAAGCCCCGCTAGGACCGAGGCAATGAACAGGGGGACCCATCGCCTGCCGCCCTTGAGCCGCTCTTCTGCCGACAAGAATGCGTGGATGGCGAGAAAGAAGAAGAGGCCCGATTGTGTGTTCTTCAACTCGGTCGCCCAAGCAACCGACTCCACCTGCATGGGATGAAGCGCGAAGACAAGCCCGGCCAGCAGCGCACCAGGGATGGCAAGACGGCGGAGCAAACCTGCCAACAGCACCGCATTGGCCGCATGAAACAGCACGGTGATGAGATGGTAGGGGAATGGATTCAGGTCCACCAATCGCCGCATCACCCACCAGGTCGTCAAGGTCAGCGGGTAGTAGATCGCCTTGGCCGATGTCCAGATGGTCACCAGACCGTTCGGATCCGCCACGTAGGGATTTTTCGTGAAGTGATCGTCATCGTCCCAGATGAACCCCGCCTTCAGGGCCGGGATGAATGCGACGATCACCACGACCAGCACCGCGATCGCGTATAGACAGAACGCCCGGTCGATGATTATCGGTTGTTGTATCGGCTCTTCGCTGCGCTTCCTGAGTCTGGGAATAGCCATGACTAGCGTTGCTCGCGGAGATCGGGAAGTTCCACCTCGCCGCCATCCTTGGGCACTATCACGCGACCCAGCAGGTCCTCACCCCAGAAGGCCACATACTCACCGACCCACATGGTGAAGGTACCATCCGCCTGGTCGCCGCGGAAGGAGGTGCCTTCCCCCTGAAGCGTGGACGTGAGGATCACGGGGATGTTGGGATTCTGGCTCAGGCGTTGCTGAAGGCGCGCCGGGATCCGGAAGGTGACACGGACCGACTTGGGGAAGGTCAGCTGGAGGTCCGAGATGTCCCCCGATAGCGCGGGAATCGCAAGCCGGGCCCGTGCTTCTTCCCGGGCAGCCTCCAGCAAGAGAGGCCGGGAACCGGGGACCGCCACAAACTCGAAGCTCCCATCGCGGGCCGATTCCTGGCTGTCGATGACGGGCGGCTCGGGCAGGTCGCCAAAGCGCAGGGACACTGTCACTCCCCCGATGCCCCGCGTGCCATCGCTCTCCAGCACACGTCCTGTCATGCGGAAGAGCGAGGGCTTCAGTGGCAACTCGAGTTCTTTGCGTTCACCACCCGCGATGTATAGATTCGTCCGTGTGATGCTGTCGCCGCGACTCGACGTCACCAGCAGCAGATACATGCCACCCGGCAATGCGCCGAATGTCAGCGAGTCGGGGGGACGCACAGTCGGCGTGAAGGAAGTCGATGTCTGGCCTTCGGGAAGGCTTGTGTTGATGAGGGTAACGACCGCGTCGCGCAGGTCAGCGACCTTGGATCCGGGGAAACGGATGGACAGGGAGGCCCGGTGCGCAGGCGTGAGCGTGATCTCGCGAAGCGGCGTATCGAGCGACCAGTTGAACGGCTCGCTCACATCCCATAGCCCGTCCGCCTCGACGGCAACCTGCATGTAGCCGGTGGTGCGCGGAGAAATGAACGCTGTCTCCTCGCCACCGAACGCCTCCTGAACCGATGGTGTGAAATACCACTGATTGGTCGCCAACTCGTCGCTTCGCTGGACCCCCGTCATGACGATGGCACGGGCGACGCGCAGTGCTCCGGGACTGGCCAGTGCCCGCACTCGGATTCCCGACCGCTCCTGCAGGGTGATCTTGTACTCATCATCGGGAATGGGAACGGCCGGGATCGTCATTGGCCGCCACATGTGATGATCGATCTGAATTTGCGAGATGGCACCGCCGCCAAATCCCTCAATCCGGAAAGCTCCACCTTCGCTGCTCATGACGAGACGCTGGAGTGGATTGCCCTGGGGATCGACACCCCACGCTCGGATGGGGATCTCGACCTGGCCGACACCATCGGGAGAGACCACCTGACCGGCAAGAATCTGGCCGCGTGAGATGGTGGGATTAAGCTCCGTTGTCACGCCGCGTTCGAGCACCACCTCCTGCTCGAGAATGGTGGAACCATCGGCGCGGAGGAACCGGGCCATGAAGGTTCCGGGCGGAAGCGCCTCGATGATGAAGCCGCCATCGGAGTCCGGCTGGGCTTCCGCGAAATCGAAGACCTCGCCCATGACGGTTGCGCGCAGTTTCAGCCGAAAGGTCGGCGCGGGTGGTCCCTCCGCGTAGGTGAGCGAACCGAGCAGCGTCGCCCCCGGCCCAAGGATCATCGAGAGCGTGGTGGTGGTCTGCTCCTGCTCGGTCGTGAGAACCGTCAGGTCCCCGGAGAAGCCATCGAAGCGCCGCATGGTGGCCACGCGCATTCCTGCTCCATCAAGGCGGACGACCTGCTGCGCCGAATCAATGCGATGAAGAACCCGCTGGGGCTCCTCGGATTCGCTCAGGGTCTTGCCAATCAATTCAAGCATGGCCGGGGCCTTGGGGGCATCGACTCCGTCGGCGAGGGAAGAAAGGACCTCCAGAAACCGGATCCGCCGCATGTAAAGCGCGAGGTCGGCGATGTCCTGCCCCTCATAGCCATTCACTGGAAGACGCTGGTCCCGCTGATCCTCCTCCTTGAACTCGAAGCCAGACAGTTCAACTTCGAGCGGGAGAGGCCACGGCCCAGTCACACGCTCGAAACCTGCACGGCCGAGGCCATCCGTCTGTTCGAAGCGATTGCGCGCCGCCACGATGGCCCCACGCAGCGGCAGGCCGGTCTCGGCGTCGCTGACTGTCACCCCCAGGTCTATTCCTTCGGCCACTTCCAGCACGAAACCACGAATCAGATTATCGCGAGCGAGTTGTAACTCCGCGGGCACCATGTCGCCGAGACGCTCGATGGAAGGCGCAAAGAGCCAGCGACCGGGCGAAAGGCCCGCGATGCGAAACCGCGATTCCTCGTCGGTCCGCACGAGGATCTGGAGGGCGCCGGACTCAGAGACAGCACGGACAACCTCCCGCGGCCAGGGGGATTGGGTCTTCGCACCAATCAGTCGTCCTTCCACGATGGCACCGCCACGATCAAGTTCCACGCGTGAAGTGGTCCCAGCCGGGAACGACACCACCCGCCGCGCAAAGCCCTCGGCGCGGACGGGAAAATCGTAGGAGGTTTTCGGGATCAATCCATCAATGACCACCCGACCAGTCGCATCTCCGAAGGCAAAGAACGGGAATGCCTTGTCGGTCTGATCGTCGGTCGCCTCACTGCCGGGAAAAATGGGCCCCACCACCGGATAGGGCACGGTGTCGCTGGTGGCGATATCGACCACTTGCAGCGTTGTGGTGACACCGGGCTCGAGACGGAACACGGCTCGGGCTCCATTCGTTTCGGGCCACGGGAATCGTGCGCGACGCACTCCCGGCCCGGCGATTTCCAGGGTCAGGTTCAGCGTGTCGCTCGTCGTGGAAACGTCGAACGCCCCGGTCGCGTCTGGTCGCACCGAGAGTAGCTCCGGCTGACGATCATTCTCTACCTCCGAGGGCGGCCCCTCGCAGAGGTAGATGGCGACCTGCCTCGAGTCCACCCCGGGAGGAACAACCGCCCGGCCAGAGAATGAAGCGACCGACGCCATGCAATCGGCGACAAGCGCCAGGAACAGAAACAGTGCAAACCGAGTCGTCATTCAGCACCCATGTAAAGTCCCCAGAAACGCTGGATGGACCAGGTAATCGCGATAAGCGCGATGATGGAGGAGATGGGATAAACCACCCGCACCCGATACCACGGCTTTTCGCGGAACCAGCCGATGCAAAGGAATGCGACACCGACCACGCTGAGGTGGCCGACCTCGACCCCGATGTTGAAGCTGAAAAGGGCGAGCAGGAAGTGATTGTCTGGGATGCCGATCTCCTTCAGCCCACCGGCAAAACCGAGCCCATGCAGGAGACCGAAGCAGAACACGACGAGGGGACGCCACCAGTGGAGTTTCTGCGTAACCAGGTTCTCCACCGCCACATAGGCGATGCTAAGCGCGACGATGGCCTCAACAATCGGGCCCTGGACGGAGACCACGTCATACACGGAAAGGAGAAGCGTCACCGAGTGGGCGATCGTGAAGGCGGTGATCTGCCAGAAAAGCGGCCGGAATTGCGCGGCGAGGAGGAACAGCCCGAGAACGAACAGGATATGGTCGATGCCTTCGGGGATGATGTGCTCGAAGCCAAGTGTTCCGAACTGGGCGACGACCTCGGGGCCACTCAGGGGCTTCGGCGGCTCCTTGAGCGAATACGGGGGAGTCGTTTCGTTGGCTGCCGTGGCGTACTGCACCTCCACGTCGGAGCCCTCCTGGCGGATCACCAGCGAGCAGTTGCCGAGATTTTTCGTCGTCAGCGTGAAGTCCTGCGCCCCCTCGGGGATCTCACCGGTGAAGAGAACGCGGCGTGTATGCTCGAGATAATATCCCGCGGCGCCCATGGGAGAGGTCGGCATTCCATCGATGTATTCGGGGAAGGAGATATCCGGGAACTCCGGCTTGCCGTCAAACTCGATGGAGACGGACTTTTCCAGCGTCGCGCGGGCCTTCTCAAGTCCCTCCTCCATCTTGTCACGGGGGAGCTTCTCGATCTGGCGGAACTCGGCGTCCGTCATATGGTAGGGATCAACGCCCGCCAAGAACGAGTCCACGTCGTACTGCACCGCCAGCTGGTAGCTGCGCGCCTCAAGATCGAGGTTCATGGTCGCCTTGACAAAGCGCAAGTCGTGCGCTCCCGCGGCCTGCATCAGACAGCACAATGCAAAGAGGAGGAAGAAGCGAAGCCTCATTTGGAGGTATCCTTGGCGGGGGACTGTAGTTCGGCAAGTCGGGCGGTGGCCTGCTTTCGGGCTGCGAAGTCGGTGCTGGAGGAGTCGAGGAAGGCCTTCAGGAGAGCCGCCTCCTTCTCAGCCAACTGCGCCTCGTTGGCGACCAGGGACGCGCGGTAAAGCGAGCCAACGGCGCGCTGGGAAGTCGGCCAACGGGCAGCGACCGACTCGAACTGTGCGATGGCTTTCACCGGATCCTTCAGTCGTACCTGGCACTCACCGCAAGACAGCGAAAATTCAAGAGCCTCCTCGCCATCGGGGAACTTGGAGATGGCCTCTGTATAGACGGCGAGCGCTTCCTCATATCGCTCTGCATGGAACAGCGCGCCACCGAGGTTGTCATAGGCCTTCTTGACGTTCTTCGGCTCCTTGGCGCCCGTGGTCATCTTCCGATAGAAGGGAAGCGCGTCGTTCAGTCGCCCCTTGTTCGAAAGAAGATTCGCCGAGTCGATGGTCAGCTCATCCCGCCAATCGGGGTTCACCTTGTCCGAGGCTTCGTCAACCCACTTGATGAAGGCGGGAAGATCGTTCATCTGCTCGTAGCAATCGTATAGACGGCCGAGCATCTCGTGGATGTGATAGTTCCGGCCGCGGTAGCCGTTCATCACCGTATCCTCATAGACGGCGGCCGCGTCCTTCCAGCGACCGAGGCGCGTGAGGCATGATGCGCGATTCATCTTCACGTCGTAATTCCACGGATCGAACTCCAGCGCACGATCATAGACCGGAAGCGCCTCGGCGGCGTAGCCCGTTGTAGCCAGCGCATACGCTGCCACGCCGATGACGCGAGAGTCGACGCTGCGACGGGCGTTGATGGCCAGGATGCGCTCCGGGATGTTGTCGGTTTTGCGTGCCTTGAACAGATCGATCATCGCCACGTAGGGGGTGGGATCCAAAGGCTGCGCAAGGGAGAGCTCCATCAGCGCCTCGTCGGCGATGCGGTTGAGCCGCTCCACCTCGCCCTTGGGGGCCGCCACCTGGTCGGACGGAGTATCAACCAGCTGCTTGACGAGGGGCAGGACGCAATCGACCAGCTTCTGCATCACCACCACATCGCCAGGCCGGGCCTTGGCCGCGTTGTAGAGCGCCTCCACCTGATTCGGTGGACGATTCCCCTGGAGCGCGGCTTCGGCCGCCAGCATCCACAGGACGCTTGGCGTCTTGTCGCCATCCTCCTGGAAGCGCTCACGGATGGAATCCTCGATCTTGCGAATTTCCACCGTGTCGCGAACCGCGCGGAAGATGATGCCGTGAAGCATGTCGTAATCGTCGGCCATCGGCTGCGCCATGGCCTTCGCATAGGTATTCAGGATCTCCGGAACGTTTCCGGTACGAACGACAGCCATCATCCGCAGCATGTTGTTCTGCCGGATTTCGTCGGGCGGAGCACCCTCTTCGTCTATACGCGCCAAGGTCTCAAGTGCGGTGGCGTTTTCGTTCACCGCCATCTGCGCACGCGCGGTTTCACGCAGCAGGTTCGGATCGGTTGTTGCCGCAGCGACCGATTCGAGAGCCGCGCGTGACTCGGGGAGTTTGCCGAGCGAACGCAGAACTTCTGCGCGCTCCTCCGCCAGCAACGGCCAGAGCTTGTCCTCGCGGAATTGCGCCTCGGACTGTGTCAGCGATTCAAGCGCATCAGAGTAGCGTTCCTCGCGCACGAGCATGCGAGCCACCAACCAGGCCGACCCGGCGCGGCCCGATGCCGCCGCTTCCTTCTTGATGGCATCGCGCAGCGGAAAGTAATGCGCGCCCTGCTGCCAGACAATGATGGTCGAGTCCATGATGCGAACAGCCTCGGCGCGATTCGGCCCCAAAGCGCTCAACCCCGCGTCCACCGCGGAAACGATGAGATCGGGGTGATCCTCAAGGACCAGCTTCTCGTTGTCGAAGAGGGTCTTGAAGAGCACTACCCTGCCCGCGGCGTCCTTGCATCGTCCCAATGTTTCCGCCAGGAGGTGATCCCCCTCATCCTGGGGAAGATGGCGCGCAAGCAGCTTGGTCGCCGCGACGTCGCTGCCATCTGCAACCTCGGGAGCCCCCTTGAGAAGCGCCACGCCCTCCTCACGGCGACCCGCCGCCATCATGGTACGGGCACGGGTGAGAAGGTCGAATTTGTCTGCGTCCAGCCGCGCCAGCAGAGCAGTCACCTTTTCGGCTTCCCCGTTCAGTTTGAGAGCACGCGCGTACTCGGGGAGTGCCGCAGGAGCGTCGGCTTCCACGGCTTTCTCAAAAACAGGGATGGCTTCGGAAAGCTTGCCGGCGGCCACCAGCGCCTTGGCTTCCGCCAACTGGCGGCGAACATCCTCGTCGAGCGGCACGCCTGTATAGACAATGCCGCGGGAGGCGCGGACGCTCTTGGCATCCGGCGAGTTGGGTCCGCCCAGCGCCATGGCGCCCGGCATGTCCGCGAAGAGTGAGTTGCTGCAGGAACCGACGAGAAGAACTGTGATTGCGAAAGACCGTGCGAGAAGACGCAAGTTACTGCACCTCGCCCACGTAGATCACGCCATCCGCCTCGAATGCCACGCGGGTTCCCGTGGGATCCAGCGTCGGCATCTGGGAAATCAACGAATCGCCCGGTGTCAGGTTCGTCCGCTCGGTCTGCGCCGTATCGACGTAGAAGATGTCCCCCTCGGTGAGGTGGTGGCCATCGTCCGCGGTCACGTCAAACACGACCCCACTCGAGTCGGGAGACCACTGCGGGTTGCTCCCCGGACCAATGTAGACCGGCGCGGCGCTGCCGTCGGCCGGGGCCATGTAGAGGCCCGTCAGCATTCCCTGAAAAACAACGTTCTTGCCGTCGGGGGAAACCGCGGGATTGAAATATCGGTCGTCATTGCCGGTGATGGGTATCGACCCACCCGACTCACTCCGGGCGTAGACAACGTCGTTCTGCGCGAAGGCAGGGCCGGACTCCGCCTCATTGGGCCTCGTGCCCAGGAGCGTTCCCTCCGCGTCGTAGGTACGCGTGGTGCCATCCTGTCCCTTCACATCGATCGTCCCATCGGGATTCCACTTTGCGTTGAAGGCGTTCCCATCGGCGATGAGCCGTGATTCACCCGTGTTCAGGTCAACCACGTAGAGGCCGTTGTATCCGGGCCTGGAGGCAATCATCTGAAGGCCATCGGGTGACCACTTGGGATTCAGGAATTCGCCCTGACGGCTCTTGTCGGTCAGGGGCCTGACGCCGCTGATGCGCTTGGCGCTGCTGATCAGCGTCGGCATCTTGAGCATCGGGCTGACCTTGTTCTGCTCCAAGGAGACATTCTGTGGAAGGTACTTGTACTCGCTGATATCCACCTCGGGCCGGGCGACGAACGTGTTGGGATCGTCGGGAGTTGCCTCAGCGACCGTCGCCTTCGTCGTTACCGAATCGATTTTTGGCTTGGCGACCTCCGGGGCTGGAGCTGCCGGCTTGGCCGGAAAGAATACGACGAGGGCACCGACGATACCGGCGCCAACAGCGCACGAGAGAATTGCGACCTGAACTGTTTTGCGATCCATTTGGGGGGAATACACCTCTGGGGATATAGACAAGGGGGCTCCGACCAGTTTCAGCCGGAGCCCCCCATATGGTCAAGGCAGGAGTGGCGGGTTAGATCTTGGTGAAGCGCACCGCATCGCCGATCACGACGTAGCCGACGGTGGTCCAGCAGGAAAGCTTCACTTCATTGCTGCCGGAGTTGAAGCTGTACGTTCCCAGGTTCGTCCAGACGCCGTTGTTGGCCTGCTGATTCACGTTAACCGTGGAGGAGCCACCGGTGTGGTAGACGATGTAGGGAGCGCTCGCGGCGCGGTTGGTGCCAGCCGTCCAACGGGCGGCCACCGTGTAGCT
>WGMQ01000078.1 GCA_016125005.1 bacterium
CCGCGACAATCTGCCCTTCAGGGAGGAAAAAATGCCATCCGCCGCTTGACAGCCCAATACAGTCACTCTGTGGTGAATCTTTTTTCTGGTTCGGCCTTGTCCCACAACCCGGCCTTTCAGGCCTGAATGCGCGGGCGGATGGTCTTCGCAGACCACATTACCAGCCTTGTCCCGAGAATCTGCGAAATCGGCGTAATCTGTGGTAGCGCATTTTTTTCCCCTGCGCCGATGCGACGCCTTTCAGGGTCGGGTTCTCTTGATCGGCGGTCCGGTGGTGTCGGCCTCTGCGGCCTCAACGCACCGGCTATTGGCTGTCATCCCTTCGGGATGTTTTTGGCGGGCGGGGGCAGGCCACCCGGACCGTCACCCGAGCACACGCACTGTCACCCATGTGTCCGGATTATCTGTTACCCATGTACCCGGATCATACCCAGTTGCGCATCTCAGATCCATCGCATCTGCGCCATCTGCGTCATCTGCGGATGGGCTTTTCGTTTTCATCGCGCCGATGCGGCGGTGTCATGTCGGCCTCCGTGTTGAGGGGCTCGCTCCACACCACCCTAGTCAGCGCCGCTTTGCCGTTGCGGTGCTTGCGGTCTGCGCGACACGTTTGTGTTTGTCGTCCATTAACCACAGGAGCCTTACCCCCACATGGCAACGCTTTTCGGCCCCGGAGGTCTTCCCCAAAAACGCACCAAGATCGTCTGCACCATCGGCCCCGCCTCGCGGTCGATGGAGGTGCTCAAGAAGCTCGCCCTCAACGGAGCCGATGTCTTCCGCCTCAATTTCAGCCACGGCACCCACGAGGACCACGCCGGAACCATCGCCATGATCCGCGAACTGAGCCGCGAGCTCAGCGCCCCGTTCGCCATCTTGGCCGATCTTTCCGGCCCCAAGCTCCGCATCGGAGAGATCGAAGGCGGCTCGACCGAGATCGCCGAGAACGAGTGCATCACCCTGTCATCGGCGGCAGGCACCGGCGGGAAGGGGCGCTTCACGGTCAACTTCAGCGACTTCCATCGCGTGGCCCAGCCCGGTGAGGTCATCCTGCTCGACGACGGCAAGTTCTCCCTCGTCGTGGAGACCATCGAAGGGCAGGACGTCAAGTGCCGGGTCCTCAACGGCGGCACCCTCAAGTCCCGCAAGGGAGTGAACCTCCCCGACACGCGCCTCCCGATCCCGGCGCTTACGGCAAAGGATCAGCTCGACCTCAAGTTCGCTCTCGACGCGGGCGTGGATGTGGTCGCCCTGAGCTTTGTCCGCTCCCCCGACGACATTTATCTGGCCAAGGCCGCCATGACCGCCGCGGGGCGCACCGTCCCCCTCCTTGCCAAGATCGAGAAGAAGGAAGCGGTCGACCGCCTCGGCGAGATCATCCGCGCGGCGGACGGCGCCATGGTCGCCCGAGGCGATCTCGGCATCGAGATCCCCATGGAACAGGTCCCCGCTGTCCAGAAGCGCATCATCCACATCTGCAACCAACTCGCCAAGCCGGTCATCACCGCCACGCAGATGCTCGAGTCGATGATCTCCAGCCCCCAGCCAACGCGCGCCGAGGTCACCGACATCTACAACGCGATCCTCGACGGCACCGACGCGGTGATGCTCTCCGCCGAGACCGCCTCGGGCCAGTATCCCGCCCGCACCGTCGAGGTCATGGACAACGTGGCTGGCGAGGCCGAGAAGGCCATCACCTGGAACAAGGGCTGTGACTGGATCATCGGCGAGAACGATCAGTTGACCACGACGCACGTCGTGTGCAACTCCGCCGTCATGATCGCCGAGCGCCTCAAGCTGGACCTCATCATCGTGCCGACCTACACGGGCTACTCCGCCTTTCAGGTTTCCCGCTTCAAGCCCTCCGTCCCGATCTTCGCGTGCAGCGAGGACCCGGGCGCGGTCAACGCCATGTGTCTGGCGTGGGGGGTGACCCCGCGTGTGATGGGAAGCATCGACGTCGGCGCCATCGAGCGCAGCGCAACCGACGCCCTCATCGAGGCCGCGGTCCGCACCGCCAAGCACTACGGCATCGCCCGCTCGGGAATGCGCGCCGCCGTGCTCGGAGGCGTCCCGCTCGGTCGCTCCCAGCACACCAACTTCCTCCGCGTGATCGAGATTCCCTGATGAATCACGAGCGGCTCCGACCGCGCGTTCCCGCCAAGCCATCGATCCGCCTGGAGAAGGAACTGGCGGCGAAGTTTGGCGGGACACTGGCGGTCGGGGTCGACGAGGCAGGACGCGGTCCCCTCGCTGGACCCGTCGTCGCCGCTGCCGTCATCCTCGACCACGCAGGGCGCCGCCCCGAGGGACTCAACGACTCCAAGAAGCTCGATGTCGCGCGGCGCGAACGGCTCTTTCGCCAGATCACGACCCGCGCCATTGCCTACGGAATCGGTGTCGCCACGGTCGAGGAAATCGACATGATCAACATCCTGGAGGCAACGCGCCTCGCCGCGCGGCGGGCGCTCGACGCCATTCCCCGCGACGTCGCCGTCATCGTGACCGACTGCCTCGAACTCCCCGGCGAGACCCGCCACGTCGTCCCCATCATCAAGGGCGACGCCATCTGCGCCTCGATTTCCGCCGCCTCCATCCTCGCCAAGGTCACCCGCGACCGCCTCATGACCGACTACGCCGAGGAGTTCCCCGAGTACAACTGGACCCGCAACCGCGGCTACCCCACGCCCGATCACTATGCGGCCCTGACCGAGCACGGCCCCTGCACGCTCCACCGGCTCACCTTCTCCGGCGTCGGGTTCTTTCACTCCGAACCGCGCTGGTCCCCCAGCGGCAGCCGCCTCCGCGAGGCACTGGGAAATGCCGCAACGCAAGATTCCCGCTTGGCCCTCGCCCATGAAGTGGAGTCCATTGCCCCCCGCCTGCCGCCCCTGGAGCTCACCGAGCTGCGGCGCCTGCTGAATCAAGACTGACCGGAGAACCGCCCCATGCGCTTTCGCGCCGCCATCCACGTGATGCTCAAGCCCGACGTCGCCGACGTCCAGGGGATCGCCATCCAACAGTCCCTGGTGCGCCACGGCGACCCGGTCGCCGCCGTCAAGGCCGGCAAGTACTTCGAGATCGAACTCGACGCCGACAGCGAAGCCGCCGCCCGCACCATCGTCGAACGCCTCGCCAACGGCACCTTCAGCAACCCGGTCATCGAGCGCTACTGGTACGACCTGACGGGGATCTGAGCGGGGGCGATCGCCCATACCGCTTACGAAGACTCCGCCAACTCCACGATCATCCGGCTAAGCCGGTCCTCCAAGGGCATTGGCTCGCGGTTCCATTGCCGCCGGCGCAGGCGGTGAAGCACCGGCGTGAGCAGCGTGCCGACAAGAAGAGCGATCCAAGGGAGCGGATTGGCCACGTCCCCGATTGTCAGCGTTGCCGCGAACATCAGCAGCGGATCGAGTCGTTGCAGCGCTTCTATTGGGTATCTGCCCGGCAGCATGAGAGCGAGATCAAGGGCGGAGACACGAGTTCCGTAGTAGTGCTTCTCCGGTCGAGTTCGAATGTACCAGAATCCCAGGACAAGGACGGCTCCGACCGCCAACACGACCACCGGGTCAAATGGCAGGATCTGCTGCAATTGAACCCCCAAGAGAAGGCACAGCATCGCCGATAGCGCAGAGTATATGCGCGTCGCCGGAGGCTGGTTCTTCGACGCAATGGCATATGCCTCCAACGGGGGACGCCCCGCCTGCATCAGGTCCACAAGCTGCTGGCCTCCTCCTGTGCGGAACCAATGGCTGCGGAAAAGAATCTCGCCAAGAAGCGCGAGCAGTAGCGGGGTGAAGCTGAGCATCCAAGGGAATGGGGGCACATACTTCGCCCCCCGCACCCCGAGAGCCAGTCCGACGACGGAGAGAAGCAGCAGGCCGACAGCTCCGCGACTCTGCCGTCCATCGTCTGGCACCGACCAAACGAAGTTCACCCATACATCCACTTCAGTGCTCTTCGAGCGATCCAGTCCCACGATGCCCCTTCCAACCTGACGATTCAGCGCAGCTCCACCAACTCCCCGATCATCCGGCTAAGCCGATCCCCTGTGGTCATCGGCTCGCGGCGCCATGTACGCGCGCGGAGTCGTGGTATCAGAGTCGCCAGCAGGAGAATCGTCAGAAACACAACAAAGGACAGGAGGCTGGGTAGCAGATTGGCAATCAGGAGCGCAGTCACAAGCAAGCCGGAGGATACCCGCTCCATGGCTTCGAGGGGGTATTTGTCAGGCATCAACAGGCCAAGATCCGCCGCAGAGACACGAACCTCGTTGGGGTGTTTCCGGGCCGACTGCGCACGCCACACAGTAAGAGCCAAGATAAAAACGAGCAATATCACCAGGAACGACATGGAAAACCCTGCGCGCAGATAGGCACCCGAAAGGACATATAGAATCGGGGCCCCCAGCATCCAAAACAGGTCCGAGGTGGGGCGGGTCCTTGAGGCGATGGCGTAGGCCTCCAACGGGTTGCGACCGGCCTGAATCAGGTCGGCGATCTGCTGCCTCCCCAGGCCCAGAAACCAGTGGCGGAAAGACAATGGCTCGTGCAGGAGGAGCAGCCCGATGAGGGCGAGGAAGACCGTGCCGGTCGCAGGCGGAAAGAAGCCGGCCGTGCAGACCCCCAGCAGGATTCCCGCTGGCGGGAGAATCGTTTTGGTGACAAGATCCCTGTGTCGCGCCCACCAGCCGTCCGGCACCGACGGGACGAAGTCCACCTCCACATAGACTTCCGTTCGCTTGGTTTCGTCGATCTCCACGGCGCTCCTCCCCCACCGGGCCATGCACCTCCGGGCTCAGCCGCCGGGACAAGCGGAAGTCTCCGACCGAGTACACAACTCGACGGGACAGAACCCTCACCACGGAGACACAGAGACACGGAGAAAAGCGAAATGACAATCAATCGCTGGAGTTTCCGTTTCCGTGAGCCCATGCTCAAGAAGGATCTACCAGTGAACACTCGCTAGTGGGCGGAAGAGTGTGGCCTGAAGGGCCACCGGAGCCAAGCCCGGGTTGACCGAGCGATAGCGAGGGAGGCCCGGGAGCGGCCACATAGGGGTCGCGGTGTGAAGGACCGCCGCAGGTCGACTCCGCCAGCCCCGCGAGGTATATACCAGCACTCGGCACAGAATTGCTCCTCAAGGGAGCCCATCATGTGGGCCAACCATGCGACAAAGACCCCGATGGACTTCGGAAGCGGCTCCAGCTCTTGATGCTTTTCTGCATTCCTCCGTGCCTCCGTGTCCCCGTGGTCAACTTTTCTCGGGGAAGGAGCAGTCCTGCTTCTTGCCGAGTGGCGCGTCCCGACCGAGTACCCCTTGACCGGCCGGGAGGCTCGGGGCGCCATTGCCGCCACGGAATACTCATGGCGACAGAAGACACTCACCCTCTCGATTTTGGCGACGATCCGCTGCGGCTCGGGGTCCGTCCTGCTCCCGGCGAAGTCTGGTTGGTCGGGGCCGGGCCGGGAGACGCGGGACTCGTCACGATCCGCGGCTGGAGCGCCATCCTGGCCGCTGACGTGGTCGTGCATGACCGGCTTGGTTGCGAGGAAATCCTGGCGCGTCTTCCCGGACATATCCGGCGCGTCAATGTGGGGAAGCTCCCCGGCGAGCGCGCCATGACGCAGGAGCGCATCCACGCGATTCTGGTGGAGGAAGCCCGCTCCGGCGCCCGCGTGGTGCGCCTCAAGGGAGGCGACCCGTTCGTCTTCGGGCGCGGCAGCGAGGAGGTCGCCCACCTGCGGGCCCTTTCGATCCCCGTGCGGATCGTTCCCGGCGTCACGTCCGCGATTGCGGCGCCGGGGGCCGTTGGCGTTCCCGTCACCCATCGCGCTGTCGCCCGCAGCTTTGTGGTCTGCACGGGCCGCGACGAGCAGGGGAAACTCCCGACCGGGATCGCGGCCGACACGCACCTGTACCTTATGGGGATCGAGGCTCTCCCGGAAATCGTCGCGTCGTTGCTTGCCGCCGGTCGTTCGCCGGAAACCCCCGTGGTGATCGTGGCCAACGCCTCCACCTATCGTCAGTTTCATCTGCGCGCCACGCTCGCCACCGCGGAGAGGGCCGTCCGCTCCGCCGGCATCCAGCCCCCCGCCGTCGTCCTTATCGGCGAGACCGCGGGCGAGTCGGTGGCGCCCCATCTGGTCGGGAATCCCGGCGCGGTGCTGGTCACGGGGTCGCGCATCCCCGCCGCCATCGAGCAACGGGCGCCCGGCGCTCCGCTCCTCTGGCGTCCGCTTTTTGCCGCGCGCTTCCGCCGCGATTCGGCTCCCTCTGGCGATCTGCCCGCCAGCCTGGCCACGGGCGCCTGGACGGTCTTCCATGGTGTCCCCTCGGTGGAGGGTTGGCTTCATGAATTGCAGCGGGCGGGGCTCGATCTTCGTCAGGTCCGCTGCCGACTGGCGGCAGTGGGCGCCGAGGCCGCGCGGACGCTGGAGCGCTGGCACCTGCGCCCGGACGTGGTCTGGGCAGCTGACGATGCCGCCGCCATGTGCGCCAGCGTGGCGGGTCAACCCACCTGGCTGGCCACCGAGAGCGGCTACCGTGGTGCGTTGCTCCGCAGGCTGGAGGAAGCGGGCGCGGCGCCCGCGACACTGCTGCCGGTCCACGACTGGGAGCCGCTCGATCCCGGCCCCGTGGAGTGGCGTCACGTCGCCAGCGTCACCCTGACGAGTCCTCGCTCGCTGCGGCGATTCCCCGAGGCATTCCCGGACGCCCCGCTCGCGCGCCTCACGGCGCTCTGCGTCGGCAACGACCTCATGACCCGGGCCCGCGAGATGGGCTTCGGGCAAGTGGTTGCACTGGAGTAGGCCATAGCCAGTGGGAGATGCGACCTATCGGCCGATTAGTCCCATCCGTTGCTCTGGTAGAGATGCAGCTTCTCGCGGACGACTGTCATGGTTTCGCGGGCGCGGGCTCGGGCGGCGCGGTTCCCCTCGAAGATGATTTCCTTCCAGGCGTCGGGGCGGGCTTCCAGGTCCGCGCGGCGTTCGCGGGCAGGGGCAAAATGCCCGTCCACGGCCTCGAAGAGCACCTTCTTGCACTGCATGCAGCCCCAGCCCGCCGACGTGCAGTTGGCGACAATCTCCTCGTGCCGGGCCGCAGGGGTGAAGACCTTGTGATAGGCCCAGACCGAGCACTTCTCCGGGTCGCCCGGATCGGTCTTCCGCACGCGCGCCGGGTCGGTGACCATCACGCGCATCTTCTCCCACATGGCGTCCGACGAGTCGGAAAGCTGGATCGTGTTGTTCCAGGACTTCGACATCTTGCGTCCGTCGTTCCCGAGCAGGACCGGCGACTTGCTCAGGCGCCACTTCGGGATCGTGAAGACCTCGCCGTAGCGCGAGTTGACCTTCTCCGCAATGTCCACGGCCTTCTCGATGTGCTCCACCTGATCCTTGCCGACGGGGACGATCTCCGCGCGGTAGATGAGGATGTCGGCGGACTGGAGAACCGGATAGCCGAGGAAGCCATAGGTGCGCATTTCCTCGATGCCCTGTTCGATGACCAGATCCTTCCAGCTCGTGCAGCGCTCAGCAAGGCCGAGCGGCGTAAACATACCGAGCAGCAGCGCCAGTTCGGCGTGTTCCTTGACGGCGGACTGGACGAAAATCGTGGCCTTCTTCGGATCGAGCCCCACCGCCAGCCAATCCATGACCTGGTTCTTGATATTTTCCGGGAGGGCGCTGGTGTCGTTGTAGGCATTCGTGAGCGCGTGCCAGTCAGCGATCATGAAGAAGCACTCGCACTCGTCCTGAAGTTCGAGCCACTGGGCCAGCGCGCCGACATAGTTGCCGAGGTGCTGGCGTCCCGTGGGGCGGCTGCCGGAGAGGAGAACTTTGCGCGTTGTCGTGGTCGTGGCTGTCATGGGATTCTCGCGTGGAAATTGTTGACGTATTGGAGCAGCAGGGTCGTGACGTGGCTATTGACGAAGTTCATGTAGAACCCGATCGCACCGGTCCAGAGAAGGAGAAGAAGGATCGGTCCGCCGAAGCGGGCAACGGCGAAAAAGGTCTCCTCGCGCTCTGGGTGTCCCCGGATGAACCAATACCATACGGGCCAGTGGCCATCGAGCGGAGGAAGCGGGATCAGGTTGAAGAACATCAGCGAGATATTCACGACGATACCAAGCATGACGAAGTGCAGCAGCACGCCGAAAAGACGTTCGTTCAGGAGAACCCCAAGATCTTGCAGCAAGGTGGCGCCAAGCACCAGAAACATGGCCATCACCGTCGAGAGCAGCGCCAGGATCAGGTTGGAGAACGGACCCGCCATGGCCACGACGACACCGTAGCTCTTCCCGCGCGTGTAGTTGGTGTCCACGGTCGGGACCGGCTTCGCCCAGCCGATGAGCGGGATCCCGGAGATCACCGAGAGCATCGGCAGCAGCAACGTGCCGATCGGGTCGATATGCGCGATGGGATTGAGCGTCACGCGACCCTGAGCGTGGGCGGTCAGGTCGCCGCCCCACTTCGCCGTGATGGCGTGTGCTGCCTCGTGAACGGAGAGCGACAGGAGCACCACCGGCAAGGCGGTCAGCGCGTAAATCAAGGTGTCCTGGGTCATCGTCTGGCAGCCCTTTCTGATTGGCAGGGAGTGAATTAGCTCAACGCCGTGCGGGGGGAGTCAACGGCTCGGTTGCGTACACCAGCACGGCGAGCGACAGGAGGCTCACGATCACCACCAGCCCCAATGCCTCCCCATCGCGGCCCGAGTTGACCATCTCGTAGATCGCGATGGAGGCGGTCTGGGTCCGGCCAGGGATGTTTCCCGCCACCATGAGTGTGGCCCCAAAGTCGCCCACGGCGCGGGCGAAAGCGATGGATCCGGCCGCCAGCAGGGATGGGCGCAGCAGCGGCAGGTAGATGTCCGTCAGGATGCGCAGCCGGCCCGCGCCGTCGATCTGCGCCGCCTCCAGCGCATCGCGATCGATGGCGGAAATGGCTGCTGCCACCTGACGCGCCACAATGGGCGTGGCGGCAACGCTCGCCGCAATCACCGCGGCCGTCACGGTGAAAACCAGTGGGGCCCCCGTCAGCGCCTCCCAGCCCTGCCCGATCCAGGAGCGGCGCCCCATGAGGATCAGCAAGTAATAGCCGAGCACCGTCGGCGGAAGCACCAGTGGCATCATCGAGAGCGCCATGAAGAAGCGGCGAAAGGGAAGCCGGTGCCATTGGAGCACGAAGCCCAGCGCGGTGCCAGCAACGAGGGAGACCGCGGTAGCCGAGAGGGACACCCGCAGGGTCAGCTCGATGGGGCTGAGGCCGCTCATGGCTTTGCAGCCGAGGGAACCAGATAGCCATCCCGCTCGAACAAAGCCCGGCCCTCGGCGCTGAAGAGTTGTTGGTAAACCGCGCGCGCCACCGGGTTATCGCGCCCCCGCACCAGCAGGGCGGCTTCCTGTTGGATTGGTTCGTACAGCGACGAATCCAAAGCAAAAACATTCGCTTCCCCCTTTACGAGGGATGCAGGGAGGAAGGCGACATCTGCATTACCGGTGGCCAAGAGTTGGCGGGCGTGGGCCACGCTTTCGCAGAGCACCATCCGTTCGCGAAGCCGTTCCAACTCCCCCGAACTGCGCAAAAACTGCTCAGCCGCAACCCCGTAGGGAGCGTGAGCGGGATTAGGCATCGCAATGGTTTTGACCTCCCTCAGAGCGTACACGAATTGTGCACCTGTCTCAATCGGGGTCTCAAATCGAGCAGAGAACCAGGCAACGAGTTTGCCGTTAGCGTAAACAGAAGACTCTGCAACCAACCCGGCCCCTCGAAGTTCAGTGACCCGGGCACGATCAGCCGAGACGAAAACATCATAAGGAGCCCCTTCTATCGCCTGTTTTGCCAGTGTTCCAGAGGCTCCCTCGGTGATCACAACCCTGCGGGCGGCTTCCTCCGGGATGCTCCTCACGATTTCCCTCACGGTAGGAACGGCATTGGCTGCGCAAGCTATGATGACTGTTTGATTTTCCTCTGCCCGACCACAGGCTGCCGCGAGCAGAAGTGCGCAGGGCACGATCATCGAGAGCAGTGGGCGGAGGAGCCAGGGCGGGAAACCAAGTGAGTGCCGGCACAACCTGCGGGATGCTGGCGAGAAAAGGATCGGAGGCATGACGGATCAACCAGTGGACATGGAACGGCTAAACCTGATTACCGGGGGCGACGAGGAGATGATCCAGGAACTCGTCGACCTATTTGTTAGCGATACCACGGCGCGCATCGCCTCCATGGTTGAGAGCGTGGCGCGGCAGGATCGGTTGACCCTCAAGCGCCAGGCACATGCCGTCAAGGGTGCCAGCGCGAACATGGGTGCCACACATCTCTTTAATATTTGCATGCAGCTGGAGAAAAGCAGTGAGACGGGGAATGTGGACGAACTCTCTCAGCTTCTCTCCGCAGCCCAGTCAGCCATGGCCGAGGCCACCGCTTTCTTTGCAAAGCGGTGACCCCGGCTGTGCTGGGGGGCCTTACTTCTTCTCGTCGACCTTTGCGGGCTCCACGGCCTTGGGCTCTTCCCAGGCACCACCCATCGACTTCCAGACCGCCACGAGGTTTTGTGCGACTTGGCTGCGCGATTGAGCCAGCGAGGACTGGCTTGCCAGCAACGTGCGCTCCGCATCCAGCACGTCGAGGAAGTCGATGAGTCCCTTGTCGAACAGGTCGCGGGATAGGTCGAACGCCTTCTGGTTGGCGACGACTGCGGCCTCGAGTGCCGAGCGCCGCTCCTGCTCCTCCGCGTAGGCCGTCAGCGCGTTCTCCGTTTCCTCCATCGCCGTCAGGATCGTCTGCCGATAGGCATTGAGCGCCGCATCAGCGCGGGCGTTCTGCGCGCGGACCTGCGCGCGGAGAGCTCCCGCATTGAACAAGGGAACAGTCACGCCCGGTCCGATCGTCCAGTAGTTGCTGGTGCCGGTGGACATGTCGCCCAGTCGTCCCGCCTGCACACCAAGGTTTCCGGAGATGGTGAAGCGCGGATAGAGCTCGGCCTTCCGCACGCCAATGCGGGCGGTCTCCGCCGCCAAGGTGCGCTCAGCTTCGCGGATGTCGGGGCGACGACGCAGCAGGTCCGCGGGTGGGCTGAATCGGGGGGTCGTGGTCACGACGGGGATCTTGCCGTCGCCGCCGAGTTCCTCAACCAGCTTGCCGGGCTCCTCGCCAACAAGGACGGATAGACGATAGGCCGCGCGGCGGAAGCCTTCGTTGTAGGGGGGAATCTGGGAGCGGGTCGTGGCGACCTGGGCTTCGGCACGGGCCACGTCGAGCGACGTTGCCAAGCCTGCTTCCAGGCGCTTCGTGGTCAGGCGGAGGGTCTCATCCTGCGCCGCGAGGTTTGCGCGCAGCACGGCCAGTTGCTCCTGGTTGCCGCGCAGTTCCATGTAGGCAAGCGCGACTTCGCCCTGAAGGCTCACCATCACGCCGTCGAGTGCCGCTTCCTGCGCAGCCAAGTCCGCACGGGCAGCCTCGACGCCTCGCTTCACGCGTCCGAAGATGTCCAGTTCCCATGTCGCATCGAGGCCCGTTTGCCAGGTGTTGTAGGGATTCTTCGGCGGGCCGCCCGGGTTGTTCGCCAGGTCCTTGCTGACCCGGGTGCGATCCATGCCCGCGTTTCCGTCAACGGTCGGGAAGTATCCCGACTTGGAAACGCCAAGTTGTTCGCGGGAGGCACGGACGCGGGCCAGGGCCACGCGGAGGTCCAGGTTGTTTTCGGCGGCGCGCTTCTCCAACTCCGTCAGCTTGGCGTCGTTGAAAAGCTCCCACCACGCGGCGGGGGTGCCTTCCTTTCCGGCGGCAACCTGCCAGTCGTCCGAACCCTCGGACCACTCCTTCGTGACGTCGACCTTCGGCTTCTCGTAATTGGGGCCCACGGTCAGGCACGAGGCCAGAAGCAGTGGAGAGATCGCAAGCAGGCTGATCTTCGTGATTTTCACAAATTGGCTCCTTGAGCAGATTCAATGTTAGGGGTCACGTTTTCGGAAATATAGACGTCCATCATTTGCCCGACATGGACGGGAATCGCCTTGGAATCGAAGGCGTAGATGACCTGGAGGACGCGGGTGTCAACGCGCTCGGTGCTAAGGCCCGTGAGCGACTTCTTGGGCACGACGTAGGGCTCGGCGCGGACGAAGGTCAACGGCACGGAGAACGACTTGTTGCCGCGCAGGCATGCGGTCGCTGACGCTGCTTCCTTGAACCGCCAGGCGTCGTTTTCATCGATGTCCACGCGAACATGCATCACATCGGTGGATCCAAGGAGCAGCAGCGGCGACGAGAGGGCTCCCGATTGCGCGTACTCTCCCGGATGGATGTTCCGCTGGAGGATTTTTCCCGCTATGGGAGAACGCACGGTGTGACGTTCAATCTCCACCTCAAGCTGGTGCAGCGCCGCTTCCGCCTCGGCAACGGAGGCGCGGGCGGTTTCGATCTCGGGAGGAAACGCGCCCGCCTTCACCGATTGGAGGTTGGCCTCGGCGGTGGCGAGCCGCGCCTTGGCCGCCGCCACGGCGAAACGTCGCCGCGTCCTTTCCTCGCTGCTGAGCGCGCCAGGATCGGCAAGCGACGTGGCAAACTCGAGCTGCGCCATGGCGTCTTCCAACTGCACGCGTGCTTCTCCGACAGCGGCCTCTGCGGGGGGGATATCCTCGGCGCGGGGCCGACTCTCCAACTCGTGCAAGCGGGACTTGGCGGTGGTGATTGCCGCCAGCCGCTGGTCGCGGGTTGCCTCCAGGTCGCGTACATCGAGCCTAAACAGGGGCGCGCCAGCCGCGACCACATCGCCAACCTGCACGAAGACATCCGTGACGAGGCCAGAGACCGGGGTCGATACCTCGATGTTTTCCGTCGAGGCCTCGGTCAGCCCGGATCCGGACAGCGAATCCGCATAAGGCGATACCGACGGCGCGGCGACCGGCTGAGCGGGAACGACTTCCCGATTGTTCCGGGCCATGACCTTGATGCCGAGGGCCACCCCGAGGATGGCGAGGACTGGGACGAGATACCGTGAGACCATGTGCGAGTTTCCTTTCTCTACTCCGTTGTTCAGTGCAGGGTTGTCGGATCGATGGATCCGGGAGCGATCAGCCCGTCTTCCATGCGAACGATCCGGTCGGCAAAGTTGTACACGCGGCTGTCGTGGGTCACGATGATGAGAGCACGCTCACCCTCGAGGGCGACTTCGCGGAGGAGTTCCATGATCTTGTGGCCGGTATCGCCGTCCAAAGCGCTGGTGGGCTCGTCGCAAACGATGAGCCGAGGGTCATGCACCAGCGAGCGGGCAATCGCGACGCGTTGCTGCTGGCCGCCCGAAAGCTGGGCAGGCCGCGTGTTGATCTTGTCGGAAAGGCCCACGCGATCCAGCAGTTCCTTGGCCTTCTTCTGGGCGCGTGAACTGGGCACGCCCTGAATCAGGAGCGGCACAGAAACGTTCTCCGCCGCGGTCAGGGAAGGGAGTAGGTTGAAGGCCTGGAACACGAAGCCGATCGACTCGCCACGGAAGCGCGAGCGCTGGCCCGAGCTGAGCTTCTGGAAGTCCGTGCCGAAGACTTCACACTCGCCGCCGTCACGTTCCAGCACACCCGCCACCACCGAGATGAGCGTCGTTTTGCCGCAGCCCGACGGGCCGACCAGCATCAACAGCTCGCCTGAGTTCACGTCAAGATCCACGCCGCGCAGCGCGTGCACCTTCGTGCCGGCTGTCGCGTAGCTCTTTGTCACCGAGCGGCAATGCACCGCCGACTTCTTTGCTGTCTGGGTCGCAGTCGTCATGGTGCTATCCCTTGAAGACGATCGCCGGCTCGAGGCGGACGACCTTGATGATGCTGAGCATGGCAGAAAGCATCGTGATGATGGCGATGGCGCCGAAGGAAATTGCGAGTACCTGCCACATGAGGCGGAAGGCCGCGTTACCCCCTTCAGTGAGGTAACCGAACGCGGCCGCCAGCCCCACACCGAGGCCGTAGCCCACCAGCCCCACCACCAGCGCCTGAAGCAGGATCATGCGCAAGAGCGTCAGGTTCGTGGCACCCATGGCCTTCAGCGTCCCGAAGTGGCGCAGGTTGTCTTGGGTGAAGTTGAAGAAGGTCTGCCCTGCGATGGCCATTCCCACGATGAAGCCCAGCACCACCGTGATGCCGAAATTGATTGGAATGCCCGTGTTCTTGAGGAAGTAGCCCACGGTCTGGAGCTTGAACTCGTCGCGCGTGCGGGCCTGCAATCCCGTCGTGGCAGTGATGCGCTCGCAGAGTTCCATCGGATCGACGCCGGGCTCGGCCTTCGCCAGGACGAACGACATCATCTTGCGCTCCGAGGGGGCGTAGGTGATCGCCCGCGAGTACGTTGTATAGACAGTCGGCTGCGAGAGGAACGTGCGCGTCCCGCGACTGATGCCCACCACGATGGCGCGCTTGTCGTTGATCTCGAGCGTATCGCCAACACGGAGCGGGCGCTTGGGGCCGCCGGGCACATCGGGCTGCTTGGCCAGCTTGTCCGTGGCGCCCTCGATGTCCACGATGACCGAGTCGGCGCGCCGCAAATCCTCAAGCCGCCCTTCCACCATCACCGGCGGACCGCCAATCAGCGTCGCATCGTCCAGCCCCACCACGTTGCAGGTTTGGAAGCCGCCGT
Organism: bacterium; assembly: GCA_016125005.1. Taxonomy (GTDB): domain Bacteria; phylum Sumerlaeota; class Sumerlaeia; order SLMS01; family SLMS01; genus WGMQ01. The sequence goes on from WGMQ01000078.1 coordinate 14,619, forward strand.
CATCGAGCCGTGCCTTGAGCAGCCCCTTGTAGAGCGGCATGGCCCATTCCACCCCCTCGACGCTGCGCACGCGCTGAAGCTGCGTGTCCTGCATCGGCTTGAGGTCGTCGACGAACTGAACCTTCGGGTCCATGACCCAGATATCCGGCAGGCCCGTGTCGCTGATGAACCCGAAGGTGCGCGACATGAGCCCCACGAAAATGCTCATCTGCTGTGTCATCAGCAGCGAGGCGAAGGTAAGCCCCATGACAATGCCGATGTACTTGGCCGTATCGCCAAAGAGCATCTTGAGGGCGACCGAGTTCATTGATCCTGCTCCCGGGGAATCTGGTAGCCACGCAAGGCGGCGATGGAGAAGCGGGTGATGTGGTTCGCCAGTTCGGTGATTTCCTTATCGTCGTACTCAAGCGTCGGGTTCATGCGGCTGAGGAGCGGCCCCGCGTGCTTGTAGAAGACGATCTGTCCCACAATGCTGTAGCAAAGTCGGCGGAGCACCGCCGGCCCGGGGTCGATGCCAAGCACCCCGACGATGATTCGGGAAAGCGCCTTCATCGTGGGGAGAAACTCCTGCTCAACCAGCCGCTCCAGCGCCCGCGTGGGCTGCATCATCTCGAACGCCATCAGACGACCGAACACCTGGTTATGTTCCCGGTCGAAGATCCGCTTTATCAGAATGCCCACGAATTCGCGCAGCGCTTCCTCCGGGTGACCGGCCTCGAAGGCCACTCGCGCGGGGTGGAGGGACGTGGCACATTGGTGCGCCCGCGACAAAACTTCCGCGTAGAGTGCCTCCTTGTCGCTGAAGTGGTAATTCACCGCTGCCACGTTGACCCCGGCCGCCTCGCTGATCTGCCGCACCGTGGTCTTTTCGAAGCCGTTCTCTGCAAACAGCTGGGTTGCGACCTCCAGGATGCGGGCTGGGGTCGAGGCGGTGTGTTGTTCGGGGGAGTTGGTAGATGAGTTGGACATGGATTCGCAAAGGGTCGTTTCAAACAGGCGTTTGACGGAGAGCAAAGCCCTTGCCAAGAATCTCGCAACGTCACCCCTTGACGGTCCGAATCGATGCCACCGATTTTCCCTTTGCCCAGCAGCAAGTCGGTTGGACAATGCGCTCGAGTGGTCAAATCAGCTTGGGGAGTCCCACCGTGTATCTGCACCAACTGGAGAAGGACGAAAAGACCCACTTCCTCGCGCTGGCGCGCCACCTTGCGCAGGTTGACGATCAGCGGGTGGACGTGAGGGAGAAGTATCTCCTGAACTACATGTGCGCGGAAATGGGTGTGGACCCGGCCTCGATCGACGCCCTGGCGCTGGACGAGGAAGCACTGGTCCGCGTCTATTACCGAGGCAAGGCACGGAAGGTATTGCTGCTCGAAGCCCTCGGCGTGTGCTACGCCAACGGGGCAATCCACCCGGAGCAGGAAAAGCTGCTGCGCAAGCTGGCTGCCCGCTTCTTCATGCCCGAGTCCTTCATCGACGATGCCATCCAGTTGGTCCAGCGCCAGTTGTCATTGATGGCCGACTTCGACGCCTTCGTGGAAGACTGACCCAGAATTTCGCCGGGAGACCTCGCGTGGCCGCCTCGCCGCAGGAAGTCCAAGCCAAACTCGATCGCCTGCTGAAGGACGGTTGGATCACCCAACGTCAGTCGGAGCGGATCATGACCATGGTCGCGGGTGGCGGCGTGCTTGAGGACGCCCTGACGGAGCTGCCGATCCTGGCCACCAGGGATTTGAAGCAGGCGTTTGCAGGACCGCCCAAGCCGAGCCGCCAAGACAAAGCGCCGATCCCGCTTGCCGTCTCCCCTGCCCCCCCCAAGACCCCCACCCGGCCCGAAGGCCAGACGGACTTGGACCCGGACCTCACCTTCGAAGACGAGGAGATCATCGAGACCAACGAGTTCGCAGCGCTCGATCCGGAAGCTGTTCAGGCGGAGGAAGCCCGCATCACCGAATCCGCTGTCCGCCTCCCAACCCTCAGCCACCCCAGCCGTGACCCGAAGGAACTCGTGTCCCTGACCGTCCAGGAGCCAGCCGGCTCTGTCCTGCCCGGCGAAGAGCAGGAGGACACCTCGGAGAACGACGCGCTGGTCGATGATCTGGATCTCGATCTCGACATGGACGATTTCGATTTCGGCCACGACGAGACGCCTGCACCGGCCCATGACCTCGACGACGACCTGATCCTGCCCGAAGACGACGAGCCGGATACGCTGATCCTTCCGAAGGGCGAGGGACCCGCCATCTCCGAGACGGACGTCTCGTTCCTCTTCGATGAGGCCTTTGAGTCCGGCGAGGCAAACGCCGTTTCGAATGCAGTCGTCGGTTCCGAGGAGCCTGCCCCGGGGACACTCCCCCTGCCGATCAACCCGGCCGAGTTCATCAAGGGGAAGGCCCCCGCCCCGCTCAACCTGGCCACGCACCAGGACGAGGACGCTCTGGCCATCGCCTACGACCTGCTCGGCGAATCGCTGGTGCTTGGAAGACGGGGGGTGCGCCTGGATTTGAGAAAGCAGCGGCAAAATGTCGCCCTCTATGCGCCGGATGGAAAGCTGGAAGAGGAGCGGACCCTGCCGACGGAATCCCTGGCGACGGTCTCCATGAAGATCAAGCAGATGGCGAGGCTGCTCCCACACGTCAAGGACCCCCAGAGAGGCTATGCGCGCTTGGAATTCGAGGGCGAGAAGGCTCGGGGTCTGGTGGCCACCGACGGTGGCGAGCCCGGGCGTGATGTTGTGACGGTCTACCTGCTGAGCGAGTAAGGTTCGCGCGGATTCCGGGGCGGGAAAAGCCCGAGACAGAGCGAAATTCCATTGAGGGCCTCGGAACATTCGCTTGCGTCCGTCGTTGACGTCAGACAGCTTCAATCTCGAGATGAGCAAAAAGGACAGAGCGGGCGACCTCGCCACAGGGAGATGCGGTCCGTCCAGATCGATCTTTCGGCGACGAGTGAAACGCCCCAAACGCAACGCATGGTGCAGCCTGCGGACCTCCAGCAACTAGAGAAGGACTTCCTCTCGGGCAAGAACCCGCTGGCGTATATCCCCCTGTGCATTGCCCTCAGACGCCAGAAACAATTCGCGCGCGCCCTCGAGGTTTGCCAACGGGGGCTTGGCGGCGACCCTTCATCGCTCGCCGGTCGGACCTTGCTGGCGCGGCTGCTCTCAGACCTTGGTCACTACGAAGATGCCCTCAAGGAGATCGTTCGGGCGGAGGCCTTTGCCCCCGAGGCCAACGGTCTCATGGTGGAAAAAGCCCGGTGCATGATCCGCCTCAAGCGAGTCGAGGAAGCCGAGGCCATCATCACCAAGCTCGATCACCGCAACCCCATGGACCCGCAGGTCCAGTTGCTCAACAACCAACTTCGACAGCTTCGCACCCATGCAAAGGGTGGCACGACCCACGGCGTTTCGCGGGATGAAGTGCCGCGATTTGTGCGCATGACCAATCGCGAGATCATGGACCTGATCAAGCGCGAGCTGCGCGGCCACGCCGCGATCCTTTCCCTCGCAGTCATCCCCATGGGCGCTGGTGAGCCGGCGCTCGAGGGCGACGCGACGGTGGCCGAGTCCGCCTATCAGTTCTGGAAAGAGGGCAACGTGTGTTGCCAGGAGCTGGATTGCGGCAGAATCAAGCTCGGGATCCTGGAAACCGACAAGATGCAAATGTTCGTGCTGGTCAAGCGCCAGACCCTTCTGGCACTCTGCATTCAGCCTTCGCCCAATATCGGCAAGATTTACCACCGTTTTCTGCTGGTTGCCGGCCAGCTCATCCCCGATGCCCTGCAAACCACGGGCTAGACCACCCCTAAGGAGGGAAAAATGACCACCGTGGATCGGAATGTGGTCGTAACGCTTCTCATCCTGATCGAGCTGGTGGCCGTCGCGGCGGCACTGGCTCCGATCACTCCCTACGACAACCTGGCGGTTCTCATCCCGCTGGTACTCATGATTGAAACCGTGGTGTACTTCATCGCCTCCATGGTGGCCAATCCCCGTGCGACGATCGGCATGGCGTTCGGAACGGCCGTCCTGTTCGTGATCGTGCGTGCCGTCTGCGGCATCGTGGGCGGTATCATCTACGGCAGCTCGCTGGCGGGCGAGTCGGCCTCGACGGTGCAATTTGCCGCTTGGACCAATCCGGTGGCCGTCATCGTTCAGGTGGCGACATTGGTGCTGGCCGGCCCCTACATGCTCGCAGTGGTGTTCCCGGACCTGCTCGGCAGGGACGCGGTTGAGCGCATTTCGGGCAAGGCGGCCTCCCCTGTGGGCGGAACGACGCTGGAGTCGAATCCCGCTGGCGGCTTCATTCAGGCCTTCAGCTACGAGGAACTCGGCGCGTTCATTCGCAAGAGCCACGGGATAGAGGGGTTTATCATCTACAGCCAGGAAGGGCTGGTGGTTTGGCATGACCTTCCGCTGCGGATTGACATTGATCGGTTGACGGCGCGGGTGCTTAGCTCGTCGGTACAAGTCGGCGACATCATGCAGGACAACGGCCTGACGAAGGTGCGTCGCGTGATGGTGGAGACGCGGGAACATTTCCTGTTCGCCACGACGCTGAATCACAACTTTGGGCTGATCCTGCTGTTCAACAGCAAGGTGACGCCCGAGGAAATCCTGAGTCGCATCGCGGTGATCGCGAAGTCTTCGCGGGAGTTCCTGCAGTGGAAATACCCGGCGCTTCCGCTTGCGGCAGGCATGAACAAAGAGAAGCTGTCCCTCGAAATCGCTTGAGGCACGCCCCTTTCTGACACAGTTCCTGGAGGACACGGATGGATCGCATTCTGGCAGAGCTGAACAAAATCCCGGGAATCGTGGGATCGTTTGTGGTCGCGGAGGACGGCATCATCGTCGCGAGCGATTACGACACGGAATTGAACGACGAGTTGATGGGAGCCTTGACTTCCTCCATCATTAACTCCACGGAAAAGGCCACGAAGAAGATGGAGCAGGGCGACCTGATCTCCTTCATCGTGGAGACGGACACCAACAAGCTGTTCTTCAACGCGACACGCACCGGCTTTCTGGTGTGCGTTGCCAACCCCGACGCGAACCTCGGCCTCATCCGGGTCGAGCTTCGTGCAGCGGCGGAAAAGCTCAACAACTCACTTGGGTTGAGCTAGGGCATAAGGGAAAAAGGACGAGCGAGCAAATATGGCAACCCTGAATTATGCGTTCAAGGAACTTTCGTGCAAGATCGTGTATTACGGGTGCGGTCTGTGCGGCAAGACGACCAACCTGATTCACATCCACAAGACGGTTCCTCAAAAGTTCCGCGGCGAACTCGTTTCGCTCGCAACGGAACAGGATCGTACCCTGTTCTTCGACTTCCTCCCCCTTGATCTCGGTGAAGTCCGCGGCTTCAAGACCAAGTTCCAACTCTACACCGTCCCCGGTCAGGTCTACTACAACGCCACCCGAAAGCTGGTGCTTCGCGGCGTGGACGGCCTCGTCTTCGTGGCCGACAGCCAGCGCGACCGCTTTCAGGAAAACATCGATTCGCTCGAAAACCTGAAGCAGAATCTCGCCGAGTACGGCTACCACCTGCAAACCGGTCCCAACGACAACGAAGGGATCCCTTGGATCCTCCAGTACAACAAGCGCGACATGCCGCAGGTCTCCACACTCGATGAGATGAACAGCGCCCTGAACAACGGCCACGTGCCGGTCATCGAGGCCGTTGCCGTGAATGGCACCGGCGTCAAGGACACGCTGAAGGGCATTTCGTCTCTCGTCATCAAGAAGCTCAACGCCGACTCGACAGCCGGCCCGCCGAAGGAGGAGCGCAAAACCGTGGCTCCCGCCGCCGGCACCCCGATGCCCGTCAAGGCCGCAGCTCCTGCGGCTCAGGACGAGGACTTCGAGGAGTTGACCGATGACGAGAAGGAAGCATTGGAGACGGGTGCCGAGGCCCCGAGGGCTCCCAAGCCCGCCAAGCAGCCTGAGCCGAAGGCCGCTGCCCCTGCTGCTCCAAAGGCTCCTGCTCCCAAGCCGGTTCCGGCCGCGAAGGCCGCTCCGGCTCCCGCTGCACCTTCCACTCCGACCCTCCAGGTCGTCGCCAACAACAAGGCGCTGCTGCGCGGCATGGGCCTGGGTTCGGCGAACCTGACCCTCGCCAACATGGTGGGCGGCGAGAATACCCAGTACCAGCTGACGGGCAAAGTCAGCTTCCTTGGAGTCTTCGGCTCAACTTGGTCACGGACCCTGCGCTTCGGCGGCACCGAGTCCAAGAATGTCGATGGAGCTGAAGCGCGCTTCCACCGGTTCACCTCCGACGATAACGCTGCCCCCAGCCTGACCGTCCTGGTGAAGGACGATCATGAGAAGCACCTGTACGCCACGTATGTGGGCAAATTTGGTGAAGTACAAATCGTTCCGCCCGGCAAGAAGCCGCTGGCTTGATTCTCCTAGCAGGTGATCGACAAGAAAGGACGCAGAAATGGCCAATCAGCCACTGATTCTCACCAAGACGGAGATCACCCAGATCCACCGGGCCCTGCTGCAGATGCTCAAGCAGTCGGAGGCCAAATGTGCGATGCTGGTGGATGCGGACGGTAAGTGTTTGGCCAAGAAGGGATTCACGGCCAACATCGATACCGATGCGTTGGCAGCCCTGATCGCCGGGTCCTTCTCCTCCACGCGCGCCATGGCCCAGCTCGTCGGCGAGACGGACTTCTCCGTGCTCTTCCATCAGGGCGAACGGGACCACATCCACAATATCCTCGTGGATAACAACACGATCCTCACCGTGATTTTCGACGACCGCACCACTATCGGCATGGTGCGCCTGTACTCGAAGGAAAGCGCCAAGGCGCTGAAGGAAACCCTCACCGCAGCCAAGCAGAAGAAGATGCCGACCGATCGCAAGGCGGTGGTGGAAAAGGACGTCGAGGAACAGCTCGACAACCTCTTCGACGAAAAGTAAGCCGTCGCGCCCGCTGTGGCGGGCTGCGAACGACGGGCATTCCGAGCCGCTACGGGACCGAACAACATGCAGGGAAACCTCAAACAAATCCAGCTCCCCGAAGTGCTCCAGTTCATTAGCATGGGCAAGAGCACCGGCCTGCTGACCGTCAAGGACGGGGCAGGGCTGGAAACCACCCTGATGATCAAGTCTGGCCGCATCATCAACTCGAGCGCCCTCGAGCGCCAGCGTCGCCTCGGCGACCTGCTTGTTCACCGCGGCATTCTCAAGCGCAGCGTTCTGGCGCAGGTTCTGGCTCTCCAGCGAACCGTTGAGTCGGACAAGCGGCTGGGCCAGATCCTGGTCGAGCGCGACATCATTCAGGAAGCCCAGATTCGCGAAGTGCTTCGTCTCCAGCTGGAGGAAGAAATCTGGAACCTCTTCGGGATCGAAGAGGGCGAGTTTCGCTTCGAGCAGGTCCCCGACGACAAGCTCGGTGAGGCAAGCGTCCAGATCGACATCGAGCCGCTCCTGCTGGAAGGAACGCGGCGTCAGGACGAGTGGCGTCGCATCGTGCGAGTCCTGCCGAGCGATCGCCTGGTCCCCGCAGTGAAGGCACCGGCGGGTGACGGCGCCAGCAAGATGAAGCTGGATCCGCGCGAGTGGAAGGTATTGGCACAGATCAATGGCAAGTTCCCGATCCGTGCCGTCGTCAACCGTGCCGCAATGGGCCGTTTCGAGGTCTACCAAATCATCACCGTTCTGATGCAGCGCGGCGTGGTCTATATCCTCGACGAGAAGCTGAGCCAGAACGGCGCCGCCGCGGAAGCGACGTCCAAACCTGCTGTGGCGGCGCCGTCTGCCGCCAAGCCCGCAGGCGGTGTCACCGGGCTTTTCTCGATCTTTTCCTCCGGCAAGTCCAAGGAGGACAAGAATGAGCGGGTAAGCTGCGTGTCTCCGATCGGCGTCGCGGCGTGGATGGCCAATAAGCTGCTGGACAGCTACCTGTCCGCGCGCGAACTGAAGCCCCAGCCCGGGGACGGTGCACTCCTGCCACCCATGTGGAAGGACCTGCTGATCAGCTACCCCCGTGCTGACATCATCTCGATCGAGAACAATCACGTGAGCGCCGAACGGATGGAGACATACATCAAGCTCTTCGAGTTCGGCGAAGCCACGCAGGACAGCTACGAGGATTGCCTCGAGGCACTGTTGCAGCTTACCAACGGGCTTTACCGCGTCTTCTCACAACGCATCGGCGAAAAGAACGCCGCCCGAATTGCCCGGGAAGTGCTGGATGAAGCGGCACGTGTCCCCCATCAGTTTGCCCCGGAAGTCAAGATTGCGGATCGCGCCCAATCGATCCTGCGGCTCCAGGCCTGATAGCCTCAACCCCCCAAGGTACCACGACTATGGCCGGTGAAAGAATCCTTTTGGTCGACTCCTCCGCAGGCGTGCAGGACATGTCCCGCGCCGTTCTGGAGGAACACGGATACAAGGTGGTGACCGCCAGCAATGGTGTCGCCGCACTCAACCACCCCGATCTCGCCCGCTTCAACGCAGTGGTGATCGATTCGGAGCTCGACGGTGTCGACGGCCTTGAGGCCACCGCCCAGATTCGCACCGAGGCGGAGACCTACGCGATCCCCGTCCTACTGCTGATCCCCGAAGACCAGCTCGAGCAGCGCTCCAGCCAGTCCCTTCGCGGCGCCAACGGCTATGTCGCCAAGCCCTTCACCCCGGCGCAGCTCCTCGTCAAGGTGCAGGAGTTGATAGAGGAACAGCGCCTCCGGAACCTCTCCCGCCAGTACCTTGAGGACTCCGCCGACCGCCACATGCAGTCGCTGGCAGAGCAGAAAATCCAGCAGGCCGTCGAAAAGAAGATTCAGATCATCGTCGAGCGCGCGATCCAATCGATCGTGTCGATCATCGACCAGCGCGCCCGCCGCGAGGTGGATGCGCGCGTGACCGCCCTGACCGCCGAGAAGGAGCAGGAACTCGTCCGTCTCACCGTGCAGGAAGTGGCCCGCTCCATGGTTGAGCGCATGGCGGAACGCAAGGTTACCGAGGCGATGGAGTCCATCCTGGTCGAGCAGACCGAGAAGACCGTCAAGCGCGCCGCCGACACGATGCTCCCCCCGATGATCCGCGACCGCATCAAGGAGTCGCTGGAAAACACCCTGCCGCGCGAAGTCCAGTCCAAGGTCGACAAGGCCACGGGCGACAAGATGGCGGAAATCGTCGAGGCGATGGTCAGTGTCCTCCAGGCCGAGGCCAAAAAGACCGTGCCCCTGGTCGCCAAGGAAAAGCTCCCCGAGATCGCCGAACGCCAGGTCACCGCGGCCTGCGAGCAACGCATCCCGCAGCTCGTCACCGCGGAAGCGCGCGGCGCCGTCGGCAACGAGCTGAACCTCCGCATCAAGCCGCTCATCGAAAACGAGGCCCGGAAGATTCAGAACAAGGCCACGCTTTGGGTCGCCATCATGGGATTCGTGGTTCTGCTCTCGATTCTGTTCAACATCTACGCGGGCATCAATCAAGGCGGCGGCAACTAACAGCCGCCAGGCCATCCGATAGCCATTGCATGGGCTCCGCGCCATCCGTTACCCGTTGGCGGAGAGGTGATGCTGTTGAACAACGCACTTGAACATTCCGATGCGCCGGCTGAATCCGGGATTCGCGAGCTACTGACGGAGCCGCTTCGGCCGCTCCGCATCGGTCCCCATGAGTTCACTCCACCGGTTTTTCCCGCTCCCATGTGCGGCATCAGCGACCGCCCCTGGCGCCTCTTCGCGCGCGAGCAGGGCTGCCCGCTTGTCTATACGCAGATGGTCTCCTGCGAGGCCATGATGCGCAGCGGCGCCGACAAATCGTGGTCGATCCTGGACATGTTCATGGAGCCCGGGCCCGTGTGCGCCCAGGTCTTCGGCGGCGATCCCCATCGCCTGGCCGAGACGGCCCGCCTCCTCCAGCAGGCAGGCGCCACCATCGTGGACCTGAACATGGGCTGCCCCGTGAACAAGATCGTGAAGTCGAACGGCGGCAGCGCCCTCATGACCCAGCCCGACCTGGTGCGCCGCATCTTCAAGGCGATGCGCGCCGCGCTCACGGTCCCCTTCACGGTGAAGTTCCGCGCCGGGTGGGAGACCTTCGGCAACGAGGCCTTCACTGTGGCGGAGATCGCCGAGGGGGAGGGTCTCGACGCCGTGGCGATCCACGCCCGCACGCGCGAGCAGGGCTACAAGGGGCGCGCCGATTGGTCCATCATCCGTGCCCTCAAGGAGCGCCTTCGCATCCCCGTCATCGGCAACGGCGACGTGACCAGCGCCAACGCGGCCGTGCGCATGATCCGGGACTTCGGCGCCGACGGCATCATGATCGGCCGAGGCTGCATGGGAAATCCGTGGCTCTTCCGCGAGATCAACGCGCGGCTCCTCGGCCAGCCCGACCCGCCCGCGCCGACCGTCGACGAGCGCCTGGACATGGTCCTACGCCACGCGGAAATGATGGTGATGCGCAAAGGCGAGAACATCGGCCTCCGCGAGTTCCGCAAGCACGTCGTGAGCTACATGAAGGCATTTCCACACGCGCGCGGCCTAAAGACCCAGCTCCTCAATTGCCTGACGCTGGACGAATACCGCAACGTCATCGAGACCGGACGCCAGCTCATCCACGAACGCGGCGAGGATGCCTTCGCGGAGGATCCTCGCGAAGCCACCGGGCAGTGCGACGCGGCGGAGCAGGGGTGCGGCGGCGAGTAAGCAGTACAGACTGCCCCTCCCCATCTTCCCACTTGTGGTAATATTACCCGGCTCGGTTGGTCCGGTGACTTGTTCTTGCTGACTCCCCTCATGCCGTCGGCCAATCTGGCCGCGGGATCCATCGAGTGGAGACTCCCATGCATCGTTCTGCCTATTCGCTAGCCTTCGTCATGCTGGCTGCCCTGCTGACCAGTTGTACCCTAAACATCAACACGCCCGGTGCGGCGAAGAGCGATCCGCTCTTCGAGGCCCGCATGGCGCGGCTGGAGAAGCTGCTGCTCGAGAAGACCGAGGCGGAGAAGGCACCGCCCGAGGAACGGCTGGCGCGTGTCGAGGCGCAGGTCGAAAGGGAGAAGGCCTCACTGGCAGAGGCCGTGGCGGCACCGATTCCCGCGCCGGACACCGTTTCGCTCCCCGAGCCCGACGCGGCCATCGTGGCGCGGGACAGCTCGGTCGAGTTCAAGCCGTGGAGCGGTAGCATGCTCAAGATGGGGGAAAAGTTGGAGGAGAAGTTCACCTCTGGGTCGAAGAAGGGGCTTGTGGGGAATCGCCCCGACCTGGTTGGCCTCCCGCTCCGGCAGCGTCGATTCATCGGGCCGTCGGGCGAAATCGTCGACCTGGGCGACTACGAAGGTTCCAAGGACGTGGTGCTTGTCTTCATGCGCGGCTTCTCCGGTCAGGTGTGCATCGGCTGCACGGCCCAGACGCTGGCGCTGGCGCGCAGTCAGGCGGAGTTCGCAAAGCGCAATGCGCAGGTGGTGGTGATCTATCCGGGGAGTGCCGCCTCGGTGCCGGTCTTCCTCGACGCGGTGAAGAACCTCTCGGCCGATGGGGAGACGCTGCCGTTCCCTGTATTGCTCGACGTGAATCTGAACGCGGTCACACTCTTCGACATCCGCGGCTCGCTGGCCCGGCCGACCTCCATGGTCGTCGACAAGAAGGGGGTGGTGCGCTACGCCTATGCGGGGAAGGGCTTTGATGATCGTCCGTCGGTGGGGACGCTGCTGGGCGAGTTGGATGCGCTGGCGGAGTCGGCGGAATGAGCGGGCAAGAGGACGCTTCCAAGTCCCAACGGACGATGGCGGAGCTCCCCGACCTGGTGATCGAGGGTGAGCTCGGTCGCGGAGGCATGGGGGTGGTCTACAAGGGCTACCAGCCCATGCTGGACCGCACCGTTGCCGTCAAGCTGCTGAATGTGGACCTGTCGAATCACGCGGTGCTGGATCGTTTCCGGCGCGAGGCGCGCATCCTGGCCAACCTCTCCCATCCGCACATTGTGGCGTGCTATAGTGCGGGCACGAACGATGAAGGGAAGATGTTCCTGGTGATGGAGTTCATCGACGGCCCGCCACTGAACGAGTACATCGGGCGGAACGGGCCACTCCGGCCGAGCGCCGCGCTGGGAGTCGTCGTGCAGGTCGCGCAGGCTCTCGAGTACGCCAACCAACAAGGGATCATCCATCGCGATATCAAGTCGGAGAACATCCTCCTGAAGGCAACGAGCCAGAGCACCACTCAGCTGGATGCGCTCTTCCCGTTCCAGCCGAAGGTCGTGGACCTGGGCCTTGCGCGCATCCAGGCCGATGTGACGAGCCAGCCGACGCAACTGACCCAGGCTGGGACGGTGATGGGCACGCCAACCAGCATGGCTCCGGAGATGTTCAACGACCCGGACAACGTGGATTTCCGCGCGGACATCTATGGCCTCGGGTGTGTGCTGTTTCACATGCTGACCGGAAAGCGGCCCTACGAGGGGCGAACGCTATCGCAGATCGTCCACGCGAAGTTCAACGAACCGGCGCCGTCGCCGCAGGTGGTGGCACCGGAGATTCCCGCCGACGTTGCGGAACTGACGCAACGCCTCATGGCACGCGAACGCGAGAACCGCCCCGCCAGCTATGCGGAGGTCATCGCCGAGTGTCGCCGCCTGCTGGAGGGACGCCCGAGCGCCGTGGGAATGCCTAAGGTACGACGGAGTCGCGCCCCGGTCGTGGTAATCGGGCTGGTCGCGGGTCTCACACTGGCGGGCCTGGGCGCGTGGGCGTTGATGCCGGGAAAACCTCAGCCACAAAGCGAAGTGGTGACGCCCAGTATCGAGGTCGCGGAATCAGTTCCCGTCGCCACCGCGGTCCCAACGCCGGCTCAGACTCCCGCGCCGACGCCCGAACCCACGCCCACGCCCTCGCCAACTCCGAAGCCCATTCGATGGGACGACGACGGCAAGCCCCTCTTTGCGGAGTCGTTCGTCGACCGCCTGGTCGGATGGAATCCCCCCACCAAGGGTTCCAGTTGGGGAGCCGGAGAGGACGATGGCAGCGTTGTCGGAACGGGTACCGGGAGACTTTCCCATCCGGTTCCTGAAACCCCTTGGTTCATCCAGGGGAACGTGCGTTTCGTCTCAGCCCGGGAGGTCAGCGCAGGTGTGCTGATGGGCGATGGTACTTCTGCCAAGGTGCTGGTGCAGGATCTGAGTGGGACGTATCTTGGCCGTGTCCAGCATTCGGTGGCAGGAGCAGATGGAACGGTGACGGAGGTGCTTCAGGCGTCGGAGCCGACAACCCTCCCCAAGGACGAGCAAGTCGCCTGGCGCATCATCAGCGCTCCGGGGGCGTTGACCTTTGAGATCAACGGATCGCCGGTGGGAACGATCGGCCTGCAACCGGGGCAACAGCCGGAGGCTGCCTACATCGGTGTTGTTGGCGGGGCAGCCATCTTCGTCGACCTGTCCCTGCACGGGGCGCTGGAGGCAGAATAAAATGGGCGACTCCCGTGAGTGGGAGCCGCCCTGCCAGGTTTGCAGTGATGGAGGGACTTAGGAGTTGTCGCCGTCCAGCAGACCACCGAGCCCTCCGAGGATCGAGCCCTCGCCCTGGGCGCGCCCACCAGCCTGCGGGGCAGCCGCATAGATGCGTCCCGCCAGACGCGAGAAGGGGAGCGACTGGAGGAACACGCGTCCCGGACCGGTCAGGACGGCGTAGAAGAGGCCCTCGCCGCCGAACAGGGCGGTCTTCACTCCCTTGACCATCTGGATGTCGTACTGGACGCCTTCCTGGAACGCGACGATGCAGCCCGTGTCAACGCGCACGGTCTCGCCGGGCTTGAGGTCGATGTGGTGCAGCGTTCCGCCCGCATGGATGAAGGCCAGGCCGTCGCCCGTGAGGCGCTGGAGGATGAAGCCTTCGCCGCCGAACAGGCCCGCGCCGAAGCGCTTGGTGAAGGCGATGTTCACGTCGATGCCCATTGCTGAGCAGAGGTAGCTGTCCTTCTGGCAGAGCATCGGCCCATATTGGGACAGGTCGAGAGGGACGATCTTGCCAGGATAGGGGGCCGCGAAGGCGACCTGGCTTTTACCGCTGGGCGCCGTGTTGGTGTAGTGGGCCAGGAAGAGGGACTCGCCAGTGAGCATGCGCTTTCCCGCGTTCAGCAGCTTGCCGAAAAATCCCTTCTCCTCGCCCATGCCCATGCGAGTTTCGACCTCGATGCCATCGCGCATAAACATCATGGCGCCGGGCTCGGAAATAACCGTCTCGCCCGGATCCAATTCGATCTCGACGAACTGCATTTCGACGCCGAGGATCTGGTAGTCGATTTCGTGTGCCTTCTTTGTCATGAGGCGTTGCTCCGGTTTGGTTGTGTGGATGGTGGCGGTGGTTCGCACCGAAACCAATGGAAAACCCCC
>WGMQ01000054.1 GCA_016125005.1 bacterium
CCGTTCGTCACCGTCACCAGCACCCCGCCGATCCCCGTCTCGCCATCGTCCTTCGAGCCGTTGCCGTTCGTGTCCGTATAGACAGTGCCCGTGACGCTACCGCGCAGCTGGTAGCCGTCGGCGGTATCGACCGAGGAGCCGCCCACCACCGTCACCGTCGTCGGGTCGTTGCCGCCCGTCTGCACCGCACCAGCGGGGAGGTCCGCGTCGTTGACATTCACCGAGGCTTCGCCAGCGGGCACGCCGCTGACCGACCAGGTACCGTCCGCCTCCGTCGTGTCCGTGAAGCTGCCGCCGAGGCCGTTCGTCACCGTCACCAGCACCCCGCCGATTCCCGTCTCGCCATCGTCCTTCGAGCCGTTGCCGTTCGTGTCTGTATAGACAGTGCCCGTGACGCTACCGCGCATCAGCAGGGTGAAGTCACCTGAGTTGTTCGTCTGACCCGCGGTCAACGTGATGGTCACCGGGTTGGTGCTTGTCACGCTGGTGCCCGCCGGAAGCGAAGCCGTCACCGGGGAGACGCGATATTGGCCCGGCGCAAGCCCGGTGAAGGAGTAGTTGCCGGAAGCATTCGTCGACTGGGTGCCGTAATTGATATCGTCCGAGGTGCCGAAAGTATTGTCGGCCCCCAGGCCAATCAGGTTGATCTGCACGCCGCTGGGGAGCGTGTCCGTCCCAGCCTGGTAGGTGCCGTTGCCATTGATGTCCACAAAGACAAAGTCGCCGATGGCGCCGAGCGCGTCGTTGCGCGTGGCCGTCGTGGGAACCGTGTTGGCCGAATAGAGAGTCGCGCTGTTCGTCAGCGTGGTCACACCGGATGGAGCGGGCTGGACTGGGATCGCCTGGAAGGTCGCCGTCACCGTCTCGCCCGGGTAGAGCGTGAAGCCCTGCGCCAGAATCGAAGGCGACGATCCGACCAGCGTCGTCGTCGTCCGCGTGGTGTACTCGATCTCGACGTTGTCGACGTAGACGATATCGTCGTTCCCGAGGCTCGAAGATGTCAGGAACCGGATGCGGACGTTGTTGTTGCCGGCAAACGCCGCGAGGCTGGCCGAGAATGGCAGGTATGCCGCATCGGTGGTGGTTCCGCTCGCGGCGCCGGCGATGGCGCTTCCTAGCTGCGTCCAGGAGGTACCGTTGCTGGAGGCCTGCACCACGACATTGTCGTTGGCGTTGTCGAGTGCCTCGCGACGGTAGATGAAGCGGAGGGTCGGATCCACGGCGCCGGTCAGGTTCACCGAGCGAGTGATGCTCAGGTCGTTGTCCTTGATGCGCAGGCGGCTACTGCCCTGATCGGAGGTGATAATGATGTCGCCACCTGATGCGTCTGTCGATTCGCCGCTTTCCGTCCACGAACTGGCGGTGGTGTTGGCGCGCCAAGTCTGAGTACCGCGATTGAGGCTGTAGCTGGCGCTGTCGAAATAGTCTGCAACGGTCACGTAGTTGCCGTTGATCGGGCGGGTGATAGTCGAGGTTCCACTGACATAGGTCAACGAATTGGGGAGCTGATCCCAGAGCGTCACATTCGTGGCAGCGTTTGTCGCACCGGTGTTTTGGGCCGTGATGGTGTAGGTGATGGGATCGGTCTGGTGCGTGCGCGTGCTGGCGTTGCTGGTCTTGGTGACACTGACCGTTGTCGTTGCCGGTCCGGCCACCAGAATGTCGGCTGTGGCAGACGGACGGAAGATCGCGTTCGTGGGGTCCGACTCGTTGACGATACTGGTTCCGAAGGCGGAAGCCGTCGACGTGTTCAAGCCGGCATTGGAACCGGTCGTGCTGGCCTGATAGGTGATCGTGATCGTCTTGTTTGCCAGGAGATCGTGATCCAACGCCCAGGTGAGATTCAGGCCGCTGACTGACGGATTCGCCGTCGAGTTGGGCGTGCCGTCGTCATAGGTGACCGTCGAGCTTCCACTCACATAGGTCCAGCCTGTCGGCATCGTCGCATAGATGTCCACGTTGAACGTGTCGTAGGAGGAAGTCTTGACAGTGGTGGTGAAGGTTGCCGTCCCGCCACTTGAACTCATCGCAATGGGGGTCGCCGTGTGGGTAATGCCCAGCACTGGATCGTACCAGTAAAGGGGAAGGACCGTGTAGCCCTGATCGTAGTCGGGATTCGGCTCGTTGGGTGTAAACTCGGTGTCGTCCTGACCCCAGGCGAGCTGGAACGGGCCGTTTCCGTAGACGTGCGCACCCGTCGCTACCGTGTCGGGATCATAGACCTGACGAGTGTCAAAGCGGTTCATCAGGTAAGTGCGATCCGCGACGCCGTCCGTATTGAAATCCACGTAGACAGTGGTGTTGTCGTTCAGCGGCGTGACATGCAGCGGGTTGTTCGGAGCGAAGGGGACGTAGTAGTCATTGAGGAGGAAGTCGACGGGAAGAGCCTGATGACCCCAGTCCACGTTATCGCGCTGGTCGTCGCTGGCCACCAGAACCTGAATCTTCTTGGTGGTATCGGTGGAACGGAAACGAGCACCCAAGCGACCAGCACGCTGGCCGGCCGTGGCCCGCGGCATCTGGAAACGAAAGACGTCATTGGCGTTCAACACCTGGGTCGTCGTCCCCGAGGCTGTGCTGATCTCCACCGTGGTGCTGTTGGACTTGGCGAAGATGTAGGCTGCGGTGTTGACGTTACGGCCGCCTTCCTCGTTTGTCGGGTGCGTCATTGAGGGGACGCCAACGATGTATTCAGAGCCGACGAAGGAATCCGGGCTGAGCGAGTAGTAGCGGCTGTCGATGCCACTCGTGCTGGTGTAGAGGTGGGCCTGAACGGGGCGAGGTGTGGAGGACCCGTTCAGGGTTGCCACCACCGTGGTGCCTTTCAGCACACCCGTCTGCTTGATCGACTTTCCTGCGGCAAGGACCGTGGATGAGAGCTGGGTTCCAGTCGGTCCGTAGACGATAACGCGCGTGTTATCGTAGCGCGCCTGAACGAAAAGGTCCGTCAATGTGAATGGCTTATTGGTGTTTCCCGCAGCCGCAGGAATATCCGTACCGATAGGGACCGTGAAGGTGGACTGCCAATACTGGACGGGGAAGAGGGGCCAGGAGCCCGACACGAAAGTGCCCGGATCATCCGCCCAGCAAGTACGCACCACTGAAACCGGAGCGCCCGTGACGTAGATGCGATCGCCAGCATCGATGCCCTGACTGCCGGTCACGTAGGTGTTGGTCTCGGAAAGCGTCAGCACCTGACCCCGGGTCAGCGCTGCTCCCTGCTCGCCGGAACCGGTCGTCGCCACGTCCCACTTCGCATCTGCCGTCGTCAGGGGACTGGCAGGATTGAACTCGTAGCCATCCTCCCACTCGTCGATGAAGATCTGGACGTTATCGGCGCTTGAAACGATGCTGAGGACTGAGTTGATGTTTGCTGCCGTCTGACTCGCGGGCGCCCCGGCGCCGGGAGTGGCGATGATGGAGGCGATCAGGTCGGCCTCTTCGCCGGGAATGTAGTATTCAGCATAGCCGAGGGTGCTTTGGGCGGCGAGCGGACTTGCCGCGCTGAGCAGGACTGCCAAGGCCAGCAGACCCGCTGGACGCCGCAGCGCCTGAGTGAGGCGCGGCGCCTGAATTGAAGAACGGCGCAAGTCGGCTGCTGCGGGGATCATCGAGCAGTGATGATTCATGGGGGGTGAACTCCCGGGATCTGGATCTGGCCTGGGTCGCCAATCCGTTCGTGGCTCGCCGTGGAGGGCGAGGCGCCAGACGGGATTGTGGACCGGAGGTCGTAGGGCAAGATTCGCACCAGATAAGGGTTTACCCTATTCTATGCATCAGGGAATCCCCAAGGCTCCTGACCCGGCGTTTACGGAGCCGGTTGGTGGCCCCGAGGGGAATGCAGAGCCAGGTGTTAGTACAGAAAAGAGACGCTCCCGATTCCGGAGATGCGGACTGAGAGACGCACGACCAATCTCTTATCCGATGATTGAAAATAAATCGTTTGCAATATCACAGCAATAAAGCTGCAACACTTTAGGTACATGGATCAACGCACCCAGACTACAACAATCACTGCTCGCCAGTGGATTTCTTGACACAATACACAATCAATTGTTTTTTCAAAGCCGCCGATTCGCTCAAAATTGGCTACAATAGAGACTTTCCGCCCATTTGAGTCCCACATTGAAACGCCAGTCCACAAATGATAATCCTTTCAGTAGACCTACTACCCCCTGGATCAAACAATATGGTTTCCGCCAGTAGAGAGAATGCTGCTGATGCAATAGTCGCTCTACGTCGCATCGCCTGGTCTCCATAAAATGCTGATTTTGATGGCTTTATGGATTCTCTCTCGTCCGATTACGATCTGCAGGTTCTGTCTCTGTTGGAGCCGAGGATTGGTCCGTGGGCGACGGTGGATCTGGCGTCGGACGACACTTGATTACACGACTGATGATTCGAAGACATATAAGGTTTTTCCTGATACGTAGGCACAGGGCGTGCGTTGTGTTCTGACAATCGCCATCTCTGGGTTCGAGTCGGAGAGGAACCTCTAATGATTCTCGCGGATCTTGCGCTTGTGTGCCTGCTGGGTGTTCCAGCCACGGCCGTGGCCCTGTATCCTGCGACGATGGCTGTTCGCTCTCTGGCCCTGCGGGGTCGGCGACTCTCCCCACCCGCTCTGAAGATCCCCCCCCCTCCATTGACCGTCGTCATCTCGGCGTTTAATGAGGAGACGTCCATTCGCCATCGCATCGAGAACGTGCTGGCGATGGAATATCCGGCGGGATTGCTGCACATCCTTGTGGTGAGCGACGGCTCTGCGGACCGAACGGCGGAGCTGGCTCGCAGCTATTCCGAGTTTGGCGTCAGGGTCATCGAATACGCCGAGAATCTCGGAAAGTCCGGGGCGCTGGCCGCCGCATCGAAGCATATCGAGACTCATTTGGCGGTGTTCACGGACGCCAACTCCCGCTACGACCGCGATGCACTCCTGCGCTTGGTCCGCTGGTTCCAGTATCCGGACCTCGGCGCGGTTTGTGGCCGGCTGGTCTACGATAGAACCGGGAACAGCCGCGTGGAGGCGGAGGAGGATCGCTACTGGCGGTGGGATAACTGGATCAAGGATGCGGAGTCGCGGACCGGCCACATGGTGGCGGGCAACGGCTCGATCCTGGCCATCCGGACCAAGCTGGCGGAGGCGATTCCATCGTATCTTGCCAACGATTTTGCCTGGCTGAATATTGCACGCCTGCGGGGTTTCAAGGTCTGCTTCGATCCGACGGCGATCGCTCGCGAGGAGACGGCTCCCACCATGAGGGGCGAGTTCCGTCGGCGCACGCGAATCATGACGCGTGGCCTAAACGCGGTGCTGCATGCCGTCCAATACCACAGTGCCCTGAATCCAGCCGATCGCCTTCCAGCGGCTGATGCGGCCTTCTTCTTCTCCCAACTCGTCTGCAAGAAGCTCTTCCGCTACCTGGCTTTCCCCGCGCTTCTGCTGGCGATGCTTCTGGCCCCCTTCCTTTCACCGGGACTGCCAATGGCACTCGGCGCATGCCTGTGGGTGCTGGTGAGTGGGCTTGTGGCCGTCGGTATCGTGCATCCACGGATGGTCGAGCGGTACCCTTCGTGGCCAAACACGCTGTATCACCTGGCAATGGCGTCCGCCAGCCTTGTCGCGATCACGCGGTTCTTGAAGGGACGTCGGGTGAGCACTTGGGTTCCCGAGCGCCCCGAGCCGTCCGTCGCCACTGCTCCTGCCCTCTCTGATACCCAAAAAGCGGTGGCGTGATATGGCTCGAGGACCGGCCACTTTTGCGCATGAACCACAGGCACAAAAGCGTGTGATTGATTCCACACTGCGCGTGGCCTATATCTGCGCGCGATTCCCCAAATTGTCTGAGGTTTTTGTCGCCAGGGAACTGGAAGAACTCCGTGCTCAGGGCGTGCAGGCAGAGGTTTACTCGCTGCTGTCCGGCGAGCAGGGTGGGATGAGCCCTGAGGTCCCCGTCCAAGGCCGCCCTTCGCTGACGCGAATGATTGGGAATCACCTCCGCGAGCTGGCTTCGCATCCGGTAGGATACCTCAGAGCGCTCGGGATTGCACTGAGTGCAATCGGTGGCGGGCCGCGGGAACTTGCTGAGGGCGTCTATCTGTTTGCGGTGAGCGGGTCCTGGGCGGGGGCGATCCGGTCCTCCGGCGTTTCCCGAATTCATGCGCATTTCGCCGGTGCCCCAACGACAGCGGCCTGGCTGGTCTCCACGATGACCGGCCTACCCTTCAGCTTCACCTCCCACGCAAACGACATATTCGTCAAGCCATGGGCCTTGAATGCCAAAATTGAGTACTCAACCCATGTTGTGACGGTTACTGAGTACAACCGGCGCCATCTGGCAAAGCTCTGTCCCGGGGCGGAAGGTAAGCTACACGTGCTGCCGACGGGCCTTCCGAGCGACGAGATGGCGAGCGCATCTGAGCGGTCGGTAGAGCCGGGATTCGTGCTGGCGGTCGGTCGGCTGGTTCCCAAAAAGGGGTTCGCTGCCTTGATCGAGGCCTTCGCCCTGCTCAGGGAGAAAGGAACCGTCGCCCGCTGTGTGATCGTGGGAGATGGTCCCGAGCGCCATCGCCTGTCAGCACTCGTCAAGACTCTTAACTTGACTGACTGCGTGGAGCTGTTGGGTGCGCGAGGCAACTCGGAGGTCGCTGACCTTCTTGGCCGCGCCGCGGTTTTCGCCCTACCCTGCCGCATCGCAGCGGATGGGGATCGTGATGGTCTCCCCCACTCCATCATGGAGGCGATGGCGGCGGGCGTGCCGGTGGTTTCCACTCGGGTCGTGGGGATCCCTGAACTGGTTGAGGACGGTGTCTCCGGCCTTCTTGTGGAGCCCGATGATGGGGCGGCTTTGGCCGATGCGATTGAGCGCCTGGTGACGGATCGTCAACTGGCGGCTCGACTTGCAGCCGCCGGGAAAGTTCGGGTCAGGGAAGTCTGTGACCTGACGAGCATCGTGGCGCGACTGAAGGCGCTCTTCAGCACGGCGACCCTTCGGAGTGTGGGCGTGGCTTTCCTGCTCGGCGGGCTGACGGTGGGGCCTGCGATGGCAGCGGAACTCTTTCCTGATCCAGACCTCAAGACGCCTGAGAAGTTCCTCCGCCCCTACTCCAATTTCGGAAAGAGTGATCCGGTCATTGGCTGGAAGTCCCGTATCGAGGCGGGCCGAGCAGTCGTGACCGGCGACCAGCGGCAGCCCGCCGCACGAGTGGGCGTTCGCACGGTTCCGGTGCCGCTCGGCACGGGCGACTATCTGGCAAAGATTCGGGTGAAAGGCTCGGGCATCCGCCGGTTGGGGCTCTATGCGATTCTGGTGGATGCGTCGGATAACGCCCTGGCGACGCAGGAACTTGTGGGGCCCGCGGGGGATTTCGACTCCGAGTTCGCGATGGGACTGACCGTCCAGCCTGAGCAGGCGAAGGTTGAGGCGCGTGTCATCCTGTACGTGTTCCATGACGGAGTCGGCACCTTCGAAGTGACGCATATAAGCATCGACGATGCGATTGGCGCGGAGCGGAAAGTGGCCCCGCGACGCGACCTGAAGCCGATCTTTCAGCGTTTGGTGCTGCCCGGTCCGCTGTTCAGCGCCGACTTCCCGTCGAGCAATACGGCGCTTCTGCCGGGCGAGCGGCGCTTTGTGGACGGCGCGGTGAGTGCCGACGGTGCGGAACTCTTCACCATGTCGAATCGCGAAGTGGCGCTCTCCTGGGAAATGGGAGTCGAGGCCCCGACGCCGTTCTGGCTGACGCCGACCGAGAGCCCTGCACCGGGCGATCACGTGGTCAGCCGCGTGACGGGCATTCCTTCCGCAGGCGTTGAAGCCCTCCCTCCCCTGCCTGCCGAGCGGGGGGTTTACCTGTTTTACTATGGCGCCTATCGCTACGGCAAGAAACCGCGCGACCTGAAGAAGGACGCGGCTGCGCTGGCGAAGTTGCGCGAGGATGGGGTGACCGGCATCGGATTCTGGGATGACTACGGGCTGGATCTGCACCGGCTTCAGGAGGGCAAGGCTCTCGACGGCTCCTACATGGTGACGATGGCGGAGGAGTACAAGAAGGCCGGCTTCACCTCCCCGATGCTGTTCTGGGTCCTCGGCGGTCTGGAGCGCGGCCGCGTGGCGTGGACCAGCGGCAGCGAAGAGGAAATGCGTCTATACATCGAGGCGCTGAAGCCGTGGATCGCACAGGCGCGGGAGAAGCTGGGCGACATCCCGCTTTGGGTGTGCCCCGCGGACGAGCCGGACGACACGGATCGGCAGGCGCTGGCCCTCAAGCAAGCGACGCTTTGGAACTCGATGATGGACGGCGTGCCGAACTTCAACACGACGAACTGGCAGACAGCGCGCCGCCTGGCGGGAAACACGCATCTGGTGCTGGGCTCGGGCTCGCTCCCTTCCTTCGAGGAGGCGGCGAAGCTGAAGGTGGACATGAGCTATTGCAGCCTGGATGCGAACCTCCCACCGATTCGCTATCGGTACCTGGGCGGTGTCTATACATGGGCCTCGGGGATTCCGTCGCAGGGATACTGGCACGCGGAGTCCATCGCGGGGAAGATCACGAGTGACCTTGACGGTCACCTGGTCGACTTCGTGGCGCGCGAGAACAGCGGCGAGCGCCTGGGCGTTTGCTACGCACAGTTGCTGAACGGGGTCGAGGACCTACGGCTGCTGTGCGCGTTGGAGCAGAAGGCTTCCAGCAGCGGCCCCCACGCGGCCGCGATTCGCGCCTTTCTTGAGGGCATCAGGGCCAGTGTCATTCCCACGGACCGCCTCGCGGCGCCGTGGAACGATGCCGCTCACTACGAGACCGTTTTTGGCAAGGGACGAGAGCTTTGGCGCCTTGCATCACAATCGTCAGGGACAAACGAAACTAACACAACCGCCCAGGAGAGTGCTCAATGACGTTAACATGGAGAACGATTTTCGCTTCGCTGCTGCTGGCGATCGCGGTTGTCGGCAGTTCGGGGTGCGGTCCGCGGGACCACACACCGTACAAGACGGAAGGCATCCCGCTGGCGCAGTACGAGGGGCGCCCGGAAAGCCGTCGCTATCGCACAAACCAGATGGACCCAGCGACTTCGGATACTCTGGCGGCAATGCACCTGCCGCTGCCGGTTCTGCCTCGTGTCTCCGCCGAGGAGGCTGCGGCGGCGGCGAATCAGGGCTATGAACTTGGTCCCGGCGACGTGTTGGAAATCATCTATCAGCTGAAGAGCGAGCGCAGCAACGAGGCCTACCGCCTGGAAGTGCTCGACGCCTTCAAGGTGACGTTCCTCTACACGCCGAATCTGGATGCAGAGGTCTTCGTGCGCCCCGACGGCAAGGCGAACCTGCCCATGGTTGGTGACATCCAGGCGGCGGGACGCAGCACAGAGGAGATTCGCGAGGAACTCGTCAAGGCATACAGCGAGCAGCTTCGCGATCCGGTGATCCAGGTGCTGGTGACGCGGTCGAACAACGCGATCGAAGAACTCAAGCGCGCCATCACCACCGCGCCGCGTGGACAGAGCCGTCTGACTCCGGTTCGTCCGGACGGTTACATCTCCCTGCCGCTGATTGGCGACATCAAGGCCGCTGGTCGGACGATCCCTGACCTCAGCACGGAGATCGTTGACCGTTATCGTCAGGCGAGCGTGCGAAACATCGACGCGACGGTGGTGCTGCTGGAAGTCAAGGCGCCGGTCATCTACGTGATGGGTGAAGTGACCCGTCCCGGCCCGATGGTACTGACCACCCCGACGGACATCTGGCGGGCGGTCGGCGAGGCTGGAGGGTTCCTGGAAAGCGCGAATCCCCGCGAGGTTGTCCTGGCCCGTACAACAGACGGCAAGGAAGGGCGCTATACGCTCGACTTCAACCGCTGGTCCACCGGCGTTTCTCCCGATGAAAACGTCCAGCTCAAGCGCGGCGATGTGGTTTTTGTGCCGAAGGAGGCTGGTCGTTACGTCTACGTGATGGGTGAAGTGGAAAAGCCGGGCCGCGTGCGACTCGAGCCGGGAGAGCAGATGCGCGTCAGCCAGGCCTTGGCCATGACCGGTCGCATCAAGAGCTCGGCGCTCAAGCGTCGCGTGCTGCTGCTGAGCCGCAACGGCCGGGAGCCGGTCGTGACGCAGGTGAACCTCAAGGAGATCATGCACCCGCGGCACTACGAGCAGCTGGGTGACTATCCGCCCCGCGACCCGATCGTGAAGCCGGGAGACGTGGTGTATGTGACCTCCTCTGGTATCGGCGACTTCAACACCTTCGCGGAGAATTGGTTCCGCAATGGCGTCTGGACCGTGTTCCCATTCATCGCGACGTACAACCTGAACTGACCCGGACGGACGGAACGATACCCATGACAACGAACGAAAATCGCAAAGCATCCAACGGGTCGGGTGAAGGCACGCCGCAGATCGACCTTGAAGTCCTGTTGAACATCCTCTTCGCGGGGCGGACCAAGATCCTGTTCGCCCTGCTGGTCACGGTGGGCGCGACAGCCCTGCTGACACTGCTGGCGCCGCGGACCTATGAGTCATCAGTCAAGCTGATGGCCGAGCCGCGCCGCGAACAGACTCCCTATCAGTTCGAAATCCGCTCCTATCAGGACCGGAAGGTGTTCCTCGAAACGGTGAAGGAACTCCTGATCAGCCAGTCGGTCCTGAAGGCCGCGGTCGCCCAGATCGACAAGCGGCCAGAGGACACGGTGACGGCGCATGATGCAGAGAAGCTTTCGAGGCAGATTCTGCTCCAGTCCCGCGCAAGCCTGACCCGCAGCCTGATCGGCGGCGATGGCATCGGTGAGACGAACACTTTTTTCGTCACGGTGCGTGACAGCAACCCGCAGCGGGCAGCCACCGTTGCCAACACGATCGTGGAGAAGTACCTGGAGCTGAACAGCAGCATCCGAAGCAAGCAAGTGCAGGAGGCGACGCGGTCGCTGCGTACCAGCGTCGACGAAACAACCCGCCAGGTGAAGGACGCCCATGCGGCGTTGGTGGCCTTCGAATCGGAGGCGGGTCCGCTGCTGCCGGAACTAATGAACATCGACAAGGCCAACATCCGCGTTTTCCCCGAACTCGAGGATCTGCGCACGGCCTTCGAGGATGGTGAGATCACCCTGGCCGAGCGCCGCGAGCGCGTTGAGGTGCTGGAGGAAGCCTTCGCGGATACCGAGGACGGCGCCTTCCCGGTGCTTCCGGAGTTCGCCTACGAGGCGATCCCGGCGCTTCGCGAACTGACCACGCGCGTGGCCGAGCTCAACATGAAGGCGAACTCGCTGCTCCCCTTCTACCTGGAGGAATCACGCGAGATTCAGAACATCCGCACCGAGCTGGAGCTGACCCGCAAGGACATCCTGAAGCACGCGTCGGCGCTGGTCGCATCGGAGCAGCAGGCGGTGAAGATGCTCGAGGCCTCGCAGGCGGCCCGCAGCAAGTCGCTGGAAGGCTACGACGAGAAGCTCATCAAGCTGAGCCAGCTCAACAGCCGCTATCAGGAGCTGAAGCGGGACTACAGCGCGAAGGCACGCGCACTGGACAGCCAGATCCAATCGCTGGCAGAGGCCGACTCCTCCGCGGCGGAAAAGCTCGGCGGACAGGCCACGATCACGGTGATCGACAAGGCGGTCGAGAATGGAACCCCTGTTTCACCGCGCCCCCTCGTCAACATGCTGGTCGCACTGGTGGTGGGCCTGCTGCTCGGCCTGCTGGCCGTGTTGCTCGGTCACTACACGAACCCTGTCTTCGTTCACCCGCGCCAAGTTGAGCTGACCACCGGACTTCCCGTGGTCGGGATCCTCACGGAGGAGAAGTCCTAATGTCCCAGTCGAATCCCACCACGATGTTCGCCATGCGGCGAACGGTCTTTGGCAGCAACCTGATGGACACGATCGAGAGCATGGCGCAGTCGAGCGGAACAAAGGGCGGTCTGAAGATCGGTTTCTTCCCGTGCGGACCCGAGTCCTTCGACAACCGGGCACTGTCCGAACTCGCCATCAGCGCCATGAGTGTGCGTCGCAAGGTCGCGACGGTATACTTGGATCCGGCGATCATTCCGGCGAAAGGCCTGGACGAGGACGTGGAGGCGCTGGAGCAGTTCATGGATGAGACGTCGATGAAGGAGATTCCACGCCGCCGGAGTCTGGTGCTGCGCTGCTCGCCAGCGGCGCCGGGCACTTCCGGCGAAGCCACATCGCGCGGCCTGTACTCACTGGTGTCTCGTCTCGCGGCGGACTACGATCTGGTTTTGCTGGTGGCCAGTGACACATTGAAGTCGAGCCTCGGTGTGGCCGTGGCAAACACGTGCGACCAGTGCTACCTCTTCGTTCATCAAGGGACGACCGGGATCGGCGATGTGGAGCGTGTCCGTCAGCGTCTGGAGCTCTCTGCGGCGAAGGCCTGTGGGGTCATCTATACAGGTCGCAGCCGCTTGATTCCCGACTGGCTATACAACCAGCTCTTCGCGAGAAACGCCGCAAGGAAGTGACCCCGATGGCAGGTGTTGAGGGCAGCGAGATGAGGGGCGTCGCGGATGCGTCGCCCCTCAAGGGGTTCGGTGCCCTGCTTGCCAGCAGCTTGGCGGCGCGGGCTCTTGGGCTGCTCAAGCTCCTGCTCTTTGCACCATTGCTCGGCCCTGCGGCCTTCGGGGCATTCCGCCTCGCTTCAAGCGCCGCCAACATCATGTTCTCGCTGGCCGCCCTCGGCATTCACACCAGCTATCTCCGCTACCTTCCTGAACTCCCGCGCAACGCCCAGCGCCGACGCTATATGCTCCGGTCGCTGGCACTCTCCATGGGCTGCACGCTGTTTGTGGCACTGCTGCTGCAACCGGTGCTCCCGCGGGTGACGATGTTCATTTTCTCCGAGTCGACAGATCCGGTACTGGCGCTTTTGCTCTTGGTGGCGCTGCCGACGATCCTACTCTACCAGTCGGGTACGGGAATCACGCGAGGCCTCGGGCTTTTCGCAGCCTCGGCGTTTGGCGAGGTGCTGCAGAACTTCCTCCACGTGGGGCTCGGTCTTGCTGCAATCATGGTCCTTGGAGTTTCCGCGTCGGCCGTCTTCGGCGCCATGCTCGTCGGCTTCCTGGTCGCGGGAGTCCTCATGTTGGCGATGGGACTTCGGGCGACACCCAAGGATGCCGGCGACGCAACGTTACCAGTCGGCTTCGGCGGGCGCGTGCTACGATTCTCCGTGTGGTACGCCCTGATCCCGGTCTGCCAGTATCTGTTCGACTTCACGGATCGCTGGGCGCTGGCGCGCTTTCGAGGACTTGAAAGCGCGGGGGTGTACTCACTGGTGCCGCTTTTCACGGGGGGGATGATCGTCCTCGGGACAAGCCTGGCCCCGGTTGTTGCGCGAACGTCGACGTTGGCTCTCTCATCGAAGACCGGCCCTGTCTATACAACGGTGTGGTCGTCAATCTCCATCGCGGTGCTGGGATCGCTGGTGTACTCGGTGGCCATTCGGCTCGGCGAGCCGCTGATCTGGATGGTCGCATCGGGACAATGGGCTGCCGCAAGTTCGACAGTCCCGTGGTTTCTCGTCTACTTTTCGTGGTTCAATGCGTACTATGTGATCGGAGCCATCGCCACCGTCGAGGAAGCAACGTGGGTACACTTGGCATCGCTCGGCGTGGGTGGAGCGATGAACCTTGCGCTGAATCTGATTCTGGTTCCCTCGCATGGCATGGAGGGGGCTGCATTTGCCACGTGTGTCTCGATCCTCGGCACAATCGCCACGCACGTGGCCTTTGTCCAGTTCCGTGGCATCCCGATACCGGGCAGGTTCTGGGTCGCCTTGGCGCTTCCGCTATGCGCGCTCATGCCGGTCTGGGCGCTCGTGCCGGTGTGCATCCTTGCTGCGGTACTGGCGGCAGGAACCAGCCTGATTGTTGATGCTCAAGGGAAGGCGGAGTTGCTTGCCTACTGCCGTGGAATCGTCAGGAGGTTCCGTCGCCCATGAGCGAACCTCTTGTCTATACAGTGGTGGTGCCGACCATGAACCGGCCGGAGGAACTGTGCAAGTGCCTGAAACTCGCCATCGCGCAGGATCCTGCTCCCGCGGAGTTGCTGGTCATTGATGATGGCAGGCTCGATGAGGATGCATTGCGCAGTTCGCTGGGCAAAGCAGCACCGCCGCTTCGGGTCGAGCGAAAGGAACGTCCGGGTCTGGTCGCTTCGCTGAACATTGCGGGAAAGCTCTGCCGCACGCCATGGTTGCTGGCTCTGGACGACGATATTTATCTGGAAGCCGGTTACATGCGGGCCTGCCAGGACGCGGTCGATCGCCATCCTGACCGCGCGCGGCTTGCTGCTATCGCCGGCTATCCGCTGCTGGCCGGTCGAAGCCGAACTTGGCGGGCGGCGATCCGCCTCGCCATCGAACGGCTTTTCCTGCTCAACGGGCTGGCGGAGGGACGATTCCTGCCGTCGAGCTACTTCACCGATTTCGAGTGCGGGCGTCCCCATCGCGAGCCTTGGGCAGTGGAGCATGTGCCCGGCGGCCTGGCCCTTTGGCGCACCGATGTTTTTCGCGATCTCGGATACGATCCGTGGTTCGAGGGATACGCCTATGGCTGCGACATGGAGTTGGCCTATCGCGCCACGCGCCAATGGGAGGCCATCTGTGTCCCGACCGCCCGGGCACTCCACGACAAGAGCCCGCGTTCGCGAGTTCCGAATGCGCGTATGGGCGAGCTGAAGGTCCGCAACCAGCGCTACTTCTACCGAAAGCACTTCGCTGGTTCGTTGTTACACTTCGTGTGCTTTCACTGGGCGCTGCTGGGACAGGTCGCGATGCTGACGCTCGCAGCACTGACGGCGCCGCGGTCGTTTGGTGTTCGGATAAGCGAAGTGGCGGGAATGATCGCCGAGATCTGTCGCCCGTGGCCGATCGTGGGAGGACGCTCATGAGCCAGCGTCCGCGTCGCATTGCGTTCGTGCTCGATACGCTGGAGGTTGGCGGGATTCAGCGCCAGTTGCTCGAGGTATGCCGTGCGCTGGTGGGGTCTGGCTGGCAGGTGAGGATTCTTTGCCTGCGCAGTGACGGCGCCGCGATGGAGCCGCAGTTCCGCGCCGCAGGCTGTCGGGTCAAGTTACTGGGAAAGCAGCAGCGGTTCGATTGGGCTGCCATCATGCGGTTGCGCGAGGCCCTCCGTACCCCCCGTCCGCATGTGGTTCACGCCATGACCCCGCAGTCGGCGATTTGGTGCAGCATCGTCCTACCTTTCCGACGCCGACCTGCCTTCGTGGGAGCATTCCTGAATACCTTCGCATTCGACAAGGAACTCCCCCGCTGGGCAGAGCGCCTGATTGTGCGGCCGCGGCTCGACGCCGTGCTGGTGAACTCCCGCGCGGCGCGTCGTCTATACAAGAAGCGCATCAGCGACGGCGTTCCCATCGCGTGCATTCACAATGGGGTCGCGGAGTGTCCGCCAGTGGACCGCGTGGCGTTACGCGGATCGCTTGGCTTCGCTGCAAGCGTTCCCCTCATCGTGGCCGTGGGGCGACTGGTTCCGGTGAAGGGGCTTGAGTTCCTGATTAGGGCATTCGCTCGCATCGCGCCGCAACATCCCGAGGCACGCGTCTGCCTGATCGGCGATGGTCCGTTGCGCAAGAGCCTCGGCTGGCTGGCGACGCGCCTTGGCGTGGTTGATCGGGTGCATTTTCTTGGCGAACGTGAGGAGCCCATGGCCCTCCTGCCGGCCTTCGACATCCTTGTGCTGCCATCACTCAGTGAAGGCCTGCCGAATGCATTGCTCGAAGGCATGTCGGCGGGACTCGCCTGCGTGGCGAGCCGCGTTGGCGGCATCCCGGAGATCGGCGATAAGTCAGGTGTCGCTTTGGTCGAGCCCGGCGACATTGCCAGTCTTGCGGAAGCAATCGGGCGGTTTGTGGAGAACCAAGGCGAGCGGTTGGCCGCTGGTGAGGCGTCGCGAAGATGCGCAGCCGGGCAGTTTCCCATGCAGAAGATGATAGACCGGACGTTGTCGATGTACGAGAAAGTCCTTCGGAAGAATGGAGCCAGGCGATGAAAAGTGCGGAGATTCAGAGTAGGGAAGTCCCGCCCGCGGCCGCGCATTCGCGGCTTCCCCAGAGCTATCTCGTGATCGTGGCGGTGGGACTCGCCGCCGCCCTTGCCATCTCGCTCGGCAGCCTGGCGGGGGCGCTTGTCTTCCTCGTGGCGCTGTGCGCCATTCCGCTGATGACCCGCCCCTTCCTGACGCTCAATGTGCTGATCGCCTTCTCAGCCTTCGATGCGATCAACACGCTGATTCCTTCGGCTGTCTATACAGTGACGGCGACCAAGCTGGTTGGTTACCTCATGGCACTCTCGCTGCTTCTGCACATGGCGGTGCATAGGACGCTGCCGCGATTGGACGCACCGATGATCCTCATCGCGGCGTTGCTGGTGCTGATCACAGCGTCAGCATGGAATGCGGAGAACCTGGAACTGCTGGTCACAGATGCTCTTCGTCTGCTGCAGCTGACGATTCTCTTCATCGCGGTGCGGCAACTCTGCACCACGGCGAAGCAGCAGCGCACCATTGCCATCACCATCGTGGCGAGCCTCAGCATTGGCGCGGTGATCGCGCTCGTGGAAGGCATCCAGGCGGTGGATCGCATCAGCGGCGTATCGCAGAACGCAGCGATTCTGGCGGCGGACCTCTTCGTGGGTCTCGCAATGGCGGTGGCGTTGCTGCTGACGACGCGGCGCAAGGGAGTGCGCGTGCTGCTTGCCGCCTGCGTGGTGCTGATCGGCTTGGTGCTTTCGATGACCGAGACCCGCGCCGCGTTTCTGGCGCTTCTACCCGCCGGGATTTTTGCAGCGCTCGTATCACGGCGCTTCAACGGGTTGCTCGCGATCCTCACGGTGGTCCTGATGGGTGCCTTCGTGGCGCTCGGAGGAATGAATGAGCGTCTCGCAGAGGCGGCTGCAGCCTCGGACAATTCGACACGCGGTCACCTGCGGACGCTCTACGCGGGCGTAAAGATGGTGGAGGAGCACCCGCTGCTCGGCGTGGGTCTCGGCAACTTCCGGATGCACTACCTGCGCCTGACGAACGATCCGCTGGGCCTTCCCAAGACGGCCCACAACACCTACCTTTCCTTCGCGGCAGAGCTGGGCCTCGGCGGGCTGATCCTGTGGTCGGGGCTCGTGCTAGTTAGCATCGTGGCACTGTTCCGCGCCGCACGCGTCGCGCGGCTCCGGGACGAGCTGGGGCACGTCGCCTGGCATAGCGCGCTGGTGTTTGCGCTCGTGGGAACGGCCATCATGGCAGTCTTCCACACGCTGCACTTCTCGAAGTACCTGTGGCTGCTCATGGCGTTGGCCGCCAACGCGAAGGCCTCGATTCCGCCCCCCGCGGAGAAGGATTCCAGCGCCCGCGGATAGGCTATTGCAGCATCCAGCCGTTCGTCGCTGCGTCGATTGGCTGAGGAGCCAGCGTCATGCCGGTGAAATCCACGAGGCTGTTGCCGATCGTGAGCGTATTATCGAACTCGCCCAGCGATTCGTCGTAGATCGCCAGCGTCGATGGGAGCGACCCGAAGACGCTCTCGTGAAGGGCCTTGGCGATGAAAAGCTGGCGCACCTCCCGAGAATAGTGCATGGCGATTCTCCCGCCCGGTTCGAAGGGGGCGGCGGTGATCATGCGCACCTGACGGGAGGTCCTGTCTATGCGACAAAGAACGACCGTCGCTCCCCCAGTTGACGCTGTATAGACAACTCCGGGTGGGCCGAAAGCCAACCCCTCCAGTGGGGCAGAAACACCGCTGAGGGTGAGACTCCGGCGGCTGCGCTCTGAGGCGCCATCGCGCTCGAGCAATGCCACTGAATAGGTGGCAGAATCCTCCAGCAGGCAGGCCCACGCGCTTTCTGCCGGGTCCCAGGCGAAGCCAACGATTGGCAGTTGCGGTGCCGCGAGTGCGAGCGGCGAGGTGGCCAGCAGTTCGCCTGTCGCTGCATCGAACTGATGAAAGCGAGGGATTCCACCTTGCTCCACTGTATAGACACGGTCGTCGCCGCCCGCCAGATAGTCAGCATCCGTCAGGTGGAGGAATGGCTGATAGTGGACGCGACGTCGCGCGATGGCGGGATCCTCGGAGGTGGTGTGAAGCACGACTCCTCCCGGCGCGAGGAACATTGCAGGGCGCCCGATGAACGGATCCTCATCCTCGATCGTGATGTCTCCGGGCGACGAAAGAACCGCGATCTCCGGCACCGACGGCGTGAGCAAGAATCGGAAGCTGCGATCATCCTGGGCCGCACTGTTGCCGAGAAGACTAAGGGGAAGAAGAACTGCGGCCGCATCGGCGAGAATGGGCGCTTCGCCGCCGGGCGCGAGGTAGTCGACACCCTCCGAAGCGGTTCCCGACTGAGAATTGAACTGGAGCGACGCTGCAGCTGTGGGCGGAGGAACGAGGTCCACCGTCACGGTTCGCGATGTTGGCGTGTCACCTTCCAGCAGGGACTGCGGACGCAGCAGGGCGATAGAGTGCCCGGCTGGGATTCGCTCCGTGAGGATGCGCCAGTCGTCGATGAGGAAACGATCAATGGGAAGGTCGCGCAGCCGAATGCGAAAACGGACGTCGGAGCGAAGCGCCACCGCATTGCTAGCATCGATCACGAACTCGGCGGGAGAAGCGGCCGAGCTGGCCGTGAGGCTGTCGCTGGTCGGGGCCAGCAGCGGTTGCCACCGATTGCCCCCGTCGACGCTGTACTCGAGAAGAGGAAGAATGGCGGTCTTCGAGCGGTCATACTCAAGCGCCTGGCGCCATTCGATGCGCACCCAAGCATTGGCGCTGAAGTTGAAGGACGGTGTCTCAAGGGCGAGGTCGGGAAGCGGAGAGCCATCGGCGCTGGTCAGCTCGATCAGGGGAAGCGTCCAGTTCGGTGACGCGCCGACCTCCAGCACCGTCCCACGCATCGTGTAGCTTTGCGGCCCGGGCGGGTCGATATGCCGCACCGACCAGGCGAGCGGGTCGCCGCCACCGAGTGGATGATCCTCTAGCGCGTAACGCAGGACTCGGTTGGTGTCCTGTATAGACACGCGCGCAAGATCAATGGAGGCGGCTGCAGGAGCCTCCACAGTCAGAGTGGCCGCAAAGTCCAGCGCGCCGGAAGGAAAGCCGTCAGAGGCCACCGTATAGACAGTCGTCGTGCCGGGGGAGTTGGCGGGAAGCGCGATGATCGTGGCTTGGGGGAGCCGATAGTTCCGTCCCTGCGACGCCGCGCCGTCGATCGCTCCCACGGTGACGGTGAGTGGCTGGTCGATGGGTGGATCCGTCACGATCGACAGCGGAAGAGGTGTCTCGTCGGTCAGCGGCTCGTCCAGCACGACATCGGCAGCGAAGGAAACGTAGGTGGCCGGAATGCTGGCCGGTGGGAGGATTCCCCACACGGGTCGCTGCGAAACAGGGTAAAGCAGGCTGTCGCTGGCAACGGCATTCGACGAACCGATGAGCGGGCGAACAGCACCCGAAAGGTGGTTAACGAGCCAAAGCGTGGGACTGATAGTACCGGTGCTGTCGGTTGCATTGCCGGGAATGTATAGACGCCCGCTTGCGGTCGAGAAAGCGGCGTCAACTGGTGTCGCATCGAAGTGGGAAGCGGGCAGCGTCGCGACGCGTTGACCGATCCCGGTCGCGGTATCAGCGCGCCAGAACTCGCCCGGAGTCATCGCATAGAGGGCACCGGTGATCGGGTGGATGGCGAAGCTAAGCCAATCGGCGGGTATAGACAGCTCGGCCAACGGGGAAAGCGCAGCGCTCGCCACGTCCACGCTGTATAGACGCGGTGCGTCGCCAGATACAGAGAGCGCCAGCAGACGGTCGCCTGAGCGATCATAGTCAATGCCACCGACAGTCTCTCCCGAGGCAAGTGCGGTCAGCAATCCAACCCGGGTAGGCAGAAGCGACGTGGGATCGATCAGCGTCAGGGCGACGCCATCTTCCTCGGTTGCGACCAACGCGAAGCGGCTGCTGTCGAGGAATGCACCTCCGATGGCTCCTGTATAGACACCGGGGCGTTCGACATAGGATCCGAGCACATTTCCCGGATCGAACTCGAAGGTGCCGCTCCCACTGACCCCAAAAACGTAGCCCTCGGGGAGAGGATCATCGTTGAGGATCGTCACGGGAAGTCGGTCGGGAACGAGTGTCACGCCACCGAGAGGCTCGAGCACGGTAAGGTTGACGGAGAGAAGCTCGCTGCTCTCGCGAACGGTGTCGTTGAGGACCGACAGGTTGACGGTCAGCGTGCTGGCACCGCCTCCGGCAAAGGTCAGCGTGCCGACCAAGGGCACATAATCCCGGCCCGAGCGCGCAGCGCCGTAGACGCCGGTCGCGATGCCGTCCTGAGCCTGGTAGCGGACGCGGACCTGACTGCCGGTGGGAACAGGCGGATCGACGGTGAAGCGGAGTTGAAGCTGGCTGGAGCCGACGTTGCCCTCGGCCATCGGATTCGCCGTGGCGGTAACGGTATAGGGCTGGGCCAGGGCACCCAATGGAAGCAGCGCGGTGGCGATGAGCAGGCCGGTCCTTATCATGTCGCCACCTCTCCCAAGAATGCCGAAATCGTCGCGTGATTGGGCTGGTCGGTCAATGCTGAAGGGTCAGGCGGTGAGCCCACCGCGGAGCGGGCCCTCGTGCGGTTTGATGGGGCTGCCGACGCGGATGATGCCCTCGGTGAGAATGACTGCGCGTAGCCCCCCGCCGACGCGTTTCATGGCCTCGCAGACGCCGGGAATCGTGATGGAATCCAGATAGCCGCAGGGGGCGCAGTGCCGGTCGCCACGCATGAGGACGGGGCCCACGGAGAAATCGCGGCCAATCAGCGAATCGAGATCCACGCCGACGGTGATAAGGCTGCGGCGATGGGCGCCGGGCGGGAGGTCGATGCCGTGTTCCAAGCGAAGGCGCTCCAGCGTCTCGCTGGCGATGAGGGTCACCTCGCGTCCGGCACCGGGCCAGCGCGAGTAGGAGCCGGTTCCGTGGAAGTAGCGATCTCCCTCCAGCCCGCGGCCCGGGACGGCGCGCACCTCCTCGACAGAGTGCATGGGCTCGCGCCGCACGGGGCAGATGAAGATGGCGGTGATCACCGCGGCTCGCCGCCCGCTTCCAGGCGGTCGATCTCTAGGGTGCACAGCTCGTCGCAGCGGTTGTTCAGGGGATTGTCGGCATGTCCCTTTACCCAGGTCCAGTTCACCTTGTGAACGCCCATGAGCTGGTCAAGTTGCTGCCAGAGGTCCTTGTTCTTCACGGGGCCGTCCTTCGTCTTCCAGCCGTTGCGCTTCCAGCCATGAATCCAGGAGGTGATGCCGTTGCGCAGGTAGGCGGAATCGGTGTGAAAGTCGACGTCGCAGGGCTTCTTGAGGCTTTCGAGGGCCTTGATAGCGCCGAGCATTTCCATGCGGTTGTTGGTGGTCTCGCGCTCGCCGCCGACGAGTTCCTTGCGATGCTCGCCGTGGATCAGGATGGCGGCCCAGGCACCGGTGCCCGGGTTGGGTCGGCAGCCGCCGTCGGTATAGATGGTGACTCTTGGTCGATTGGTCATGGAAAAGCCCGTCGTGCGCGAATGATGGGAAAATCGGCAGGAGTGGGTTTGCAGGCCAACCCTTTTTGGCCCGGGGTGGTCTGGTGATTATCCGAAGCCAGCGTTCCAAGATGCTGGGAAAGGATGATTTTGGTCTTGCCCAAGTGAGCATGGGCCGACAGGCTGCCTGTCGACTAGGTAGATCGCGTCCACCTAGACTGAGCAGCCGGACGGCCCGCCTCCCCCCTCGGCGGGCCGTCGGCATTTTGTCCGCAGGGGGAATTGACGCGGTGCCCGCGGGGCGGCCATAGAGTAGCGATCCTGTGATCTTGCAGGTGAACTCGAAGGGAAGGGTTTCCAGGTCGATGGCGGCACCAAAGCACAGCCTTCTCGTCTACTGCCTCAAACGCCTGATGCTCATGGTACCGACGTTCGTTGGCGTGACGCTCTGTGTCTTTGTGCTTTGCCAGTTTGTACCCGGAGGCCCGATCGACCAACTGATCATGTCGAGCGCAGGCGCGTCGGACGGGGGCGAGGGCGGTGGTGGAGGCGGGCGGCGCACGGTCAGCATCTCCGACAAGGACCTGGCGGCGATGAAGGCCTACTACAACTTCGACAAACCCATCCACCTTGCCTACTACCACTACGTGAAGAACCTGGTGACGCTGGACTTGGGGACCTCGTTCCGCTACACGCGGCCCGTGAAGGACGTCATCTTCCAGCGCCTCCCCATCTCAATCTACTACGGTTTGGTGACGACGATTCTGACCTACGCGGTTTGCATCCCGCTCGGTGTGTTGAAGGCGATCCGGCACCGAACATGGCTGGATACTTCGACGTCCGTGCTGATCTTCATCGGCTACGCCATTCCCGGGTTTGCGCTGGGTGCGTTGCTGTTGTCTGTGCTGGCGGTGAACCATCAGATTTTTCCGCTGGCGGGCTTCAAGGGACCGGACTTCGACAAGCTCTCGACGCTGGGCAAGGTGCGCGATGTGGTGTGGCACTCGATCCTGCCGGTGTTCTGCTACATGATCGGCGGCTTTGCGCTCATGACGATGCTGGTGAAGAACAGCCTGCTTGAGAACCTGGCAGCGGACTATGTGCGGACGGCGATGGCGAGCGGCCTTTCGTGGCGCCGCGCCGTGGTGGGACACGCGCTGAGGAATTCGCTCATCCCGCTGGCGACCAGCTTCGGCAACAACATCGCTCTCCTGCTGGCGGGGTCACTGCTGATCGAACGCGTCTTCACGATCCCGGGCATGGGACTGCTCTTCTACGAGTCGATCACGGCTCGCGATTATCCGGTGGTCATGGGGCTGACGGTGATCAGCGCCCTCCTGATGCTGGTGGGAAACCTGCTGAGCGACCTCTGCGTCGCGGCGGTGGATCCGCGCGTGAGGTTCAACTGATCCATGTGGACCTGGTTTCGCATTTCGCCGCTGCTGCGCCGACGCATCGCGCGGTTCTGTCAGATCCGCCGCGGCTTCTATTCGCTGATCATTCTTTCGCTGGCGATCTTCGTATCCCTATTCTCCAACTATATCGCGAATAATCGCGCGATCATCGTGAAGTACAACGGCGAGTATTACTTCCCGACGTACAAATTCATGGCGATGGAGGTCTTCGGACAAGAGGACGAGTGGGGCTTCACCGACGCGGAGACCGACTACGTGCGGCTGAAGAAGGAGTGGGAGGGGACGGAGAACTGGGTGATGATGCCGCTCATTCCCTTCAACCCGAGCCAGAACGACTTCGATTTCTATAAGGACAAGGACGAGCAACCGATCCCGCCTCCGCACCCGCCGGATGATCGGCATTTGCTGGGGACGGACAGCCAGGGGCGCGACGTGGCCGCGCGCCTGCTCTACGGGTTTCGTCTCTCGATCTTCTTCGCGCTGATGTTGACCCTTTGCGGCTATGTGATCGGCGTGGTGATCGGGAGTCTTCAGGGATTCCTCGCGGGTTGGTTCGACTTAACGACGCAGCGCTTCATCGAGATCTGGAGTCTGCTTCCCGTCCTGTACGTGGTGATCCTACTGAGGACAGTGGTGGAGCCGACGTTCTGGACGCTGCTGGCGGTGATGCTGATCTTCGAGTGGATGGGGATCACCTACTACATGCGAACCGAGGTCTACCGGGAGAAGACGCGTGAGTACGCGCTGGCGGCACGCGCGGCGGGTGCCTCCACGTTCCGCATCGTCTTCAAGCACCTGCTCCCCAACTGCCTGACGCCACTGATCACGTTCGGTCCGTTTGCCATCATCGCGGGGATTTCCGCGCTGACGTCGCTCGACTATCTCGGCTATGGCCTGCCGCCGCCGACGCCAAGCTGGGGCGAGTTGATCGAGCAGTCGATGGACTCCTCGAACCGCGGCAAGCTCTGGCTCGTGCTTTCGCCTTTCGTTGCGCTCACCTTCACACTCATTCTGGTCACGATGATCGGCGAATCGATCCGCGAGGCCTTTGATCCGCGCCGCCAGTCGCGCTACGACTAACCCAAAGGAGACTGCCCATGAAGACGCTTTTCGCATCCGCCGCCATCCTTCTTGTTGCCGCGATGACCCATGCGGAGGAGGCCCCCGCGCCCGCCGCGACACTCCCGGAGGGGTTGAAGTGGCAGACCAATTGGGACGATCCGCCCATCGGCGACCCGGAACACGCGATCAAGGGCGGGACGCTCCGCGACGCGATCTCGTCCTACCCCAAGACCTTCCGCGTCATTGGGCCGAACTCCAACGAGATGTGGGCGAACTGGCGAAGGAATTATACGGAGTTCTCGGGCCTTGTGGGTCGCCATCCCAACACGGACAACTACATCCCGGCGCTGGCGGTCGAGTGGGCCATCACGGACGACAACAAGTCCGTCTATTACCGCCTCGATCCGACGGCGACCTGGAGCGACGGCAAGCCCATCACGGCGGACGATTTCGTCTTCGGCTACCAGACGGCGCTCAACCCGGGAATCCTCGATCCCTTCGTCAATCAATACACCGGCGACGTGCTGGAGTCGGTGGAGAAGATCGACACCCACACGATCAAGGTGACTGGGCGCCAGCCGAGCTGGCGCGTGCTGGAGGATCTCGGCATCTTTCCGCTTCCGGCCCATGTGATGAAGATCGAGCCGGGATGGGAGGTCGCCACCAACTACCATGTCCCCGTGACCGCCGGTCCCTATACCATCGGCGAGTCGAAGGAGGGCGAGTCGGTCACGCTGGTTCGCAATCCGAACTGGTGGGGCTACAAGAACAAGTACTACGCTGGTCTATACAACGCGGACAAGATCGTTGTGCGGGTCGTACCCGAGGACGACCGCGTGTATGACTTCTTCAAGCGTGGTGAACTCGACTTCATTCAGGTCAATCGGGCGCGACGCTGGGCGACCGAGATGGACATCGACATCTTCAAGCGCGGCTACGCGGCGCGCAAGATGCTCTTCACCGATACCCCCGACGGCATGTCGGGCATCGGCATGAACCTCAACACGCCGATCCTCAAGAACAAGGACTTCCGCAAAGCCCTTCAGTACATGTTCAACTTCGAGGAGTTGAACACCCAGCTCATGTTCAATGCCTACTTCCGCAAGGTCTCGGCGTTCGATGGGACCGAGTTCGCGAACCCAGACCTGAAGCCCTATGGCTTCGATCCGCGCAAGGCACGCGAGCACCTCCAGAAGGCCGGGTTTACGCAGCGAGGTGCCGATGGCATTCTGGTGAACAAGGCGGGGCAGCGCGCCAGCGTGACGCTCATGACCGGTGGCAAGTCGCTCGAGGCACACCTCAACATCGTGCAGAACACCTACAAGAAGGCGGGCATCGAGCTAAAAATCCAGTCGCTAGAAGGCGCCACCTACTTCGAGAAAATTCGCGAGAAGGCATCCGAGGCCTTCATGCTCAGCATGACCGGAGGCTTCTACCCGGAGCCGTTCCAGTACTTCAACAGCACCCAGGCCAAGGAGCCGCAGACGAATAACTTCTTCGCCTTCTCGAATCCGCGCGCCGATGAGCTGATCGATATTTACCGCTTCGACATGGATAAGCAGAAGCGCCTGGATGCGATGCACGAATTGGACGCCATGATCCAGGACGAGGCCTTTTACATCCCCTTCTGGAACGCGCCGTTCATTCGATTTGCCTACTATCGCTGGATCGAGTTCCCCGCGGATTACTTCCCGAAGCGGACGGAATCGTACCTCGACTATCCGACCTATTGGATCAACGAGCAGAAGAAAGCCGACATTGAAGCGGCGATGAAGGAGAACCGCGTGCTCGCGGCGGATCCGGTCATCGAGGTCGATCCCCACGGCGTAAAGCCGAAGTAACGAAAGGGAACCCGCCCGCTTGGCGCTGCTCGAGATCAAGAACCTGAAGGTGGAGTTCGACACCGAGGCGGGGGTCAACCACGCGGTGGATGGCGTGTCGCTATCCATCGAGGCGGGGAAGACCCTAGGGGTCGTCGGCGAGTCGGGCTGCGGCAAGAGCGTCACGGCCATGTCGGTACTGCGCCTGATTCCCCGTCCTCCGGGGCGCATTGTGGGGGGCGAGGTCCTGTGGAAGGGACGCAACCTGCTGGCAATCCCGGCGAAGGAATTGCCGGACGTCCGCGGCAAGCAGATCGCGATGGTCTTCCAGGACCCGATGACCTCGCTGAATCCTGTCTATACAGTGTGGCGGATCTTCGGCGAGGTGCTGGAGAAACAATTTGGGCTGAAGGGCGCCGCGGCGCGACGGCACGCCATCGAGGCGCTCACCCGCGTCGGCATGTCGGAGCCGGAAACGCGGCTGGACCAATACCCACACGAGCTTTCCGGTGGGATGAAGCAGCGCGTCCTGATCGCGCTGGCGCTGCTCGGCGAGCCGGAGCTACTCATCGCCGATGAGCCGACGACGGCGCTCGATGTGACCATCCAAAAGCAAATCCTGGTGCTGCTGAAGGAAATCCAGCGGCAACGCGACATGGCGATCATGCTCATCACGCACAGCCTCGGCGTGGTGGCGGAAACCTGCGACGATGTGCTGGTGATGTATGCGGGACGCGTGGTGGAATGGTGCGCGGTCGAGCAGCTCTTCGCCAGCCCGGCGCACCCATACACAGAGGGCCTGCTCGGCAGCATCCCTCGCCCGGGGCAAACACGCGAGACGCCGCTGCAAACCATCGAGGGAACCGTGCCGGCGCTCTTCGAGGTTCCCAAGGGTTGTCGCTTCGCGGATCGTTGCCCGCGGAGCCAGGAGCGATGCCGTATAGACGATCCCCAGCTTCGCCTCATCGCTCCGGGTCATCGCGTGGCGTGCCACTTCCCACTCATCGAGGAGGATGAACAGTGACCCTCCTCGACGTGCGCGATCTATCGAAGCACTTCCCCGTGGGGGGCGGATTCTTTCGAGGGAGCAAGGCCCTCGTGCGCGCGGTGGAGCAGGTATCCTTCACGGTGAACGAGGGGGAAACGCTCGGGCTTGTGGGCGAGAGCGGCTGCGGAAAATCGACGCTGGGACGCACGTTGCTGCGCCTGGAGGAAGCCACCAGCGGCACGGTTCGCTTTGGCGACAAGGACGTGCTGAAAGCATCGCGTTCGGAGCTGTTCGCGCTGCGGCGCGACATGCAAATGGTGTTTCAGGACCCCTACTCGTCGCTGAATCCACGGCTGACGGTGGGCGAGAGCGTTGCTGAGCCTCTGGAGATTCATCGCATCGGCTCGCGTCGGGAACGGCGCGAGATGGTGCGAGAGCTTTTCCGCAAGGTGGGCCTGCGCGACGAGATGCTGGACCGGTTTCCGAACGAGTTCTCGGGCGGCCAGCGGCAGCGCGTGGGCTTGGCGCGGGCCCTGGCGCTGCGTCCGCGGCTTATCGTCGCCGACGAGCCCGTGTCGGCGCTCGACGTATCGGTGCAGGCACAGGTCCTGAACCTGATGGCGGCTTTGCAGCGCGAGTTCGGCCTCACCTACATCTTCATCTCCCACGACCTGTCGGTGGTGGACTACATCAGCGATCGCATCGCGGTAATGTACCTCGGCCGCATCGTGGAGATCGGCCCGCGCGAACGGGTCTTCCGCCAGACGGCCCATCCCTACTCGCGGGCGCTCATCGCGAGCAGCCCGATCCCTGACCCGACCCGACGCGGCGAGAGCAGCGTCATCAGGGGCGAGATCGCGAGCCCGCTCAATCCGCCGTCCGGTTGTGCCTTCAATCCGCGCTGTCCCTTGGCAACAGAACAATGCCTGCGGGAGCGCCCAGAGTTGCTGCCTGTGCTTGGCGATGCGTCGCACCAGACCGCCTGCCACCACGCGCCGCGCTGACATGCCCCACACCCGCCACCAGCCAGAGGTTTCGATCGTCGTCATCAATTGGGAGGGCGAGGAGTGGCTCGCGCGCTGCTTGTCGTCCCTGCAATTGTCCGCGCGCCATGCGGGACGAAGCCACGAGTTGATCGTCGTCGACGATGCGAGCACCGACGGAAGCGTGGCGCTGGTCCGCGAGCGATTCCCCAAGGTGACGCTGCTGGCTAATCCCCACAACCGCGGCTTCGCGTGGTCGGTGAACCGCGCGGTGCTGGCGGCACGCGGGCGGCTGGTGGTGCTGTGCAACAACGACCTGGTGGCACGCGAGGAATTCGTCGGCGAGTTGCTGGCCCCATTCGACGGGGAGCTTTCGGACCGGCTCTTCGCGGTGAGCGCCCGCACCATGGGTTGGTACGACGGTAAGCCCAACCAGCTTTGCATGGGAGCCGTCTGGAAGGGTGGGCGCGTGACGCCCGCGTGGAGCGACCCCGAGTCGGTAGCCCCTTGCCTGTTCGTGCAGGCGGGCGCCGCCGCCTATCGACGCGACCAGTGGATGCGCCTCGGTGGTCTGGCGTCGATCTACGAGCCGGGCTACTGGGAGGACTATGACCTGTCGTGGCGGGCCGCCAAGGCGGGACTCGAACAAGTGTACGCGCCAAAGGCGCTGGCGCTCCACGTGGGCGGAGGGTCGATGCGGAAGCGATACGGGCACGAAGGCGTGGAGCGCATGAAGGCACGCAACCATCTGCTGTTCGAGATCGCGAATCTGACATCGCCACTGTTGCTGGCGGAGTGGAGCGCGCGGGTGCCGCTGCACGTTGCGCGGCGGCTGCCGTACTATCGTCGCGGATTGCTCATGGCGGCCCCGCGGTTGGCGGCCGCGCTGGCCCGCCGGCGGTCGCTCCCCCGGGTGGTCCCTGATTCTGAGCTGCTGGACCGGACCCGTCACTTCACGCCATCGTACTAAACGAGGGAAAACGCTGGACTACCAGCCCTCGGTCGTGTGCGAATCCTCGCTGGAATTCAACCTCACGCTCCGACACCCCATGCTGCGCCTGACCCTCGCCGACCAGACCTTCGAACTGCTCCCGCAACGTGCGCTCTTCTGGTTCGAGCAGCGAACCCTTGTCATTTCGGATCCCTTGTTCTCCCGATCGACGGCCTTCCCGTCTGCTGACGTACCCTATCCGAACACGGCGAAGGCCTCGGCGCTCAACCGGCTGACGACGCTCCTGAACTTCTTCGAGCCAGAGTTGCTCATCATCCTCGGCGACGTGCTGGATCCGGCGGATGCTGAAGATCCGGAGTTGCAAGAGGGGTTGATCTACTGGCGGCGGCAATTCTCCGAAACGAGCTTCTTCCGAATCCACAACGGTGTTGCCAGCAGCCGCGATTTTCTGGAGGACTTTCAGCTGAAGGAGTCGCGTGAGAGCCAACATTTGGCCCCCTTCGAGTTCCATCTGGCGAAGGTGGCGAGCAAAGGCTTCGTGATCGCGGGGCGACCGCATCCGGCGCTGAAGTTCCTTGATCGTCGCGAGGGCACCGGCGTGAAGGCATCGTGCTTCCACCTGCAGAGCGCGAGCCTAACGCTCCCGGGATTCTGCTCCGCCGCGTCGGCGACGGCCGCGTCCATCAGCCCGAAGGACGGCGACCGCGTCTTCATCATCGGCCCCAACGAAGTGGTCGAGATTCCGATCTCGCTCGCCATGACGGCCGACCAGCCCTGAATCGAGACGAACCTTGGCACGCCCAGAGCGATCTTTTCCCACCATCCCCATCGTCAAGCCG
Organism: bacterium; assembly: GCA_016125005.1. Lineage (GTDB taxonomy): Bacteria > Sumerlaeota > Sumerlaeia > SLMS01 > SLMS01 > WGMQ01. The sequence continues at coordinate 29,571 of WGMQ01000054.1, forward strand.
GACGGTCAGCGCCCGGACGTGGAGCACGACATCACGAAGGTGCTCGCCGAATTGCTCGAGCACCCGGGCCTGAAGGAATGCTTTCACCACAAGCACGAGATCCCGGCGCGCCCCGCCGTCTACGGCGATTGGCCGGCGAACTTTCCCGATGGTCTTCGCGCCGCCCTGGCCAAGCGCGGCATCGAGCGCCCGTATAGACACCAGGCCGTCGCCATCGACCACGCACTGGCGCGACGCAACACGGTCGTCATCACCCCGACCGCCAGCGGAAAATCGCTCTGCTACAACGCGCCGGTGGTGCAGTCGATCCTCGAGGACCCCAACGCGCGCGCCCTCTACCTGTTTCCCACGAAGGCGCTCAGCCACGACCAGTACGGCGAGCTCTACGAGCTGACCCAGGCCAGTGGCGGCGACATCAAGATCTATACATACGATGGCGATACCCCGCCGGCGACACGGCGCGCCCTGCGCGATTCGGGCAACATCGTGGTGACGAACCCGGACATGCTCCACGCGGGGATTCTCCCACACCACACCCAGTGGATTCGCCTGTTCGAGAACCTGCGCTACGTCATCATCGACGAGCTGCACCAGTACCGCGGCGTCTTCGGCAGCCACATGGCCGGGGTACTGGCACGCCTGCGCCGCGTGTGCGCCTTCTATGGCCGACAGCCTACATTCCTTTGCTCGAGCGCCACGATCGCCAATCCCAAGGAACTGGCCGAGCAACTGCTGGGCGAGCCCGTGGAACTGGTCGACGAGAATGGTGCCCCCACCGGATCGCGCACCTTCCTGTTCTACAACCCGCCGGTGGTGAATCGCGAGTTGAACGTGCGGCGCAGCGTCCGCCTGGAGGCACGTCGCCTCGCAATGCGCTTCCTCGCCAACGAGCATCAGGTCATCGTCTTTGGCCGCTCGCGCATGGACGTGGAGGTGATGACCACCTACCTGAAGCGCGGCATGACGCGCCTGCACCGTGACCCGGAAAAGGTGACCGGCTACCGGGGCGGGTACTTGCCGAACGAGCGCCGCGCCATCGAGAAGGGGCTGCGGACGAAGGAGATCCTTGGCGTCATTTCAACGAACGCGCTGGAACTGGGCGTGGACATTGGCTCGCTGGAGGTCTCCATCATGGCGGGCTATCCGGGGACCATCGCCAGCGCCTGGCAGCAGGCGGGACGCGCCGGTCGGCGAGGCTCGCCCAGCGTCTCCATCTATATCGCCGGGAGCACCCCCCTCGACCAGTTCCTCATGAAGCACCCGGAGTACTTCTTTGGAGCGTCACCAGAAGCAGCCCACATCAACCCCTCCAACCTCCCCATCTACGCTGCCCACGTGAAGTGCGCCTCCTTCGAGGTTCCCTTCGAGGACGGCGAACCGTTCTGCCAGACCGATCCGGGCGCGGTCCTTCAGTTTCTGGAGGACGAACACCTGCTCCGGCACAGCGGCAACCGGTGGCACTACGCCAGCGACGCCTATCCGGCGGAGGACATTTCCCTTCGGAGCGCTGCCGGGGAGAACTTTATCGTTCTCGATTCGGGACGAAATAACGAGGTTGTCGCTGAATTGGACTACGATTCAGCGCCATTTTTTATCCATGACGATGCGGTCTACATCCACAACGGGAAGACCTATCTGGTCGAGAAGCTCGACTGGGACCGGCGCACGGCCTTCGTCCGCCACAAGGTCGTCGACTATTACACCGATGCAGAAGCCTCCTCCACGGTGCAGGTCCTCCAGATTGACGAGGAACTGCCCGGTCCAAAGGGGAGCCCCATCGCCTGCTCGCGCCTTGGGGACGTGAGCGTGCAGACGGTGATCGCCAAGTTCAAGAAGGTGAAGTTCGAGACCCAGGAAAGCATCGGCTACGGCCCGGTCCAAGTGCCTACGCTCGAGATCCAGACGCAGGCGGCGTGGCTGACGTTCGACCAGGATCTTCTTCGCGGAAAGTTTGGCGCACGTGCCAGCGATGTGGGAGGGAGCCTGCGGGGCCTCGCGGCGTTGCTTCGCCACGCGATTCCACTCCATGTGCTCTGCGATTCGCGGGACTTCTCCGTGATGGCGACGCTCAAGGCGCCCTTCGACCAACGCCCCGCCGTGTACGTGTGGGATCGCTATCCGGGAGGAATCGGCATCGCCCAGCGGGTTCATCGCAACCTGAGGGACATCGTGGTGACGGCCGACCGCATGGTGAAGGAATGCCGCTGCGTCCACGGCTGCCCATCCTGTGTCGGCGCCCAGCTTGATACGGAAAAGGACCTCAAGCAGGCAACAATCGCCCTGCTTGAGGCCCTAAGCTAAGACCATAACTGATTACAAGCGAGTTAGAGCGGCTTGCCCACCAGCTCCATCGCGGCGGCGATGAGGCGGGGCGAGTAGTCCGCCAGCTTGCCCGGCAGCTGGGCCGACTCGACGGCGACGCTCACCTGGACAATGATGCCAAGAACCAGCTGGGCGATGAAGTCGGAGGACGGACCACCGATGGCACGCGCCAGGGCAGCCACGAAATCCCGTTCACCCACACGCACTTCCTTGAGCAGGTGATGGTTGAGAACCAGAACGTAGCGGAAGACGTAAGAGTCACGTGCATGCAGCTCGACGAGCTGGGCGATCATGAGGCGGATGCGATCCGACGGGCTGGTGGAGGTACTCGCCAGAGCCTCCATGATCTCTCCAAAATGGGTGAAGCTCTGGAGATAGAGGTGGCGGACCAGGTCGTCCTTGCTGCGGTGGTGGCGATAGAGGGCGCCCTCCGTGACACCGGCCCGCTGGGCAATGTCACGAATGCTGGTGCCGTCCACGCCTTTTTCGACGAAAAGCTCGAGTGCCGAGCGCTCGATCGCGCCCTTCTTGAGAGGGGGTCTACCCATGACGAGGGTCCTCCGGTGGAGTGAGGGAAAAAAGTTGGAATTCTGACTGGCCGAACGGCCAGAGGTGATTGACCGGGCCGATGCCCTGACCAATCGGGTAGGCGGCCTTGATGGCTGCCAGGAGATAGTGACGGGCGCGATCCACCGCTTCCGGAAGCGAGTGACCCAGGCCCAATTGGCAGGCAATGGCCGCTGAAAGCGTGCAGCCGGTGCCATGCGTGTGGATGGCGGACAACCGGGTGGACTCGAAGCGGTGCACTTCGCTTCCGTCCCACAGCACATCCACCACGACATCCGATTCCATATGGCCGCCCTTGACGAGAACCGCACCCGGAGTCAGATCGCCGAGACGACGAGCAGCCTCTTCGATCTCCTCGACCGTCGTGGGAAGGAACCCGGTCAGTTCCTCCACTTCGGGCAGATTGGGGGTGATCAGGCGAGCAATGGGAAAAAGACGGCTCTTCATTGCGGCAATAGAGTCCGCTCCAAGCAAACGGTGTCCACTCTTGGAAATCATCACCGGGTCGAGCACAATATTTCCGACACCGTGACGCTCCAAAGCGTCCGCAACAGCGACAACTGTCTCAATACGGGACAGCATCCCGATCTTGACCGCGTCGCAGCCGATGTCCTCCAATACCGCGTCCATCTGAGCGCCAATCACCTCGGGGGTGGCATCCATCACTGCCCGAACTCCCATCGTGTTCTGGGCGGTCAGCGCGGTGATGACGCTCATTCCGTAGCATCCATGAGCCGCAAAGGTCTTCAGGTCGGCCTGAATGCCCGCGCCGCCGCCGGAATCGGAGCCGGCGATGGTCAGGATGATTGGCGGGGAGTTCGGAAGCATTCTCATTTTGAAACCGTCTGGAATGCAGATTACTGAATACGAGAGTCGTGCCAAAAGTAAGTGAAGCGTCGAACATTGCAGAGAGAAAATTGAAACGAGGCTTGCCAAGCACTCACAACCAGAGCATATCATCGCATCAGGATAGGTTGATATAGAACCAATGCTTTGCCCCTGCTGTCAGCTACCACCTCATCTCGTCGACCCGGGCAAGCACCAGATCGCCGCCGATAAGCCTGCCAGGCTTTCCATCCGACCAATCAAGGAACTTCAGCTCATGGCCAACGCCAGAAATCAGGACCAGCTCCTCAAGGCCCTCAAGGAACGCATCCTCATCCTGGACGGGGCGATGGGAACAATGATCCAGACCTACAAGCTGGAGGAGGCGGACTATCGCGGAGAGCGCTTCAAGTCCCACCCGGTTGACCTGAAGGGGAACAACGATCTGCTGGTGATCACGCGCCCCGACATCATCGAGGGCATCCATCGCGCCTTCCTTGAGGGTGGTGCCGACATCATCGAGACGAACACCTTCAACGCCAACCGCATCTCCCAGGCGGATTATCAGCTCGAGGACCTTTCCTACGAGCTGAACCTGGCGGCGGCTCAGGTGGCGCGTCGGGCAGCCAACTTGGTGACTCTCAAAGACCCCTCCCGCCCGCGCTACGTGGCGGGCGCCCTAGGACCGACGAACCGCACTGCTTCGCTCTCGCCGGACGTCAACGATCCCGGCTATCGCGCGGTGGTCTTCGATGAACTGGTTGCGGCCTACTACGAGCAGACCTGCGCGCTGATGGACGGCGGCGTGGATCTGCTCCTCCCCGAGACGACCTTCGACACGCTGAACCTCAAGGCGGCGCTCTTCGCCATCGAGAAGTGCTTCAACGAGCGCGGCACCAAGGTGCCGGTGATGATCTCGGTGACAATCGTGGACAAGTCGGGTCGCACGCTTTCCGGCCAGACGCTGGAGGCCTTCTGGTACTCGGTCGAACATGCACGTCCGTTCTCAATCGGCATCAACTGCGCCCTCGGTGCAGAGGACATGCGCCCCTATATTGAGGAGCTTTCCCGCCTCGCCGATTGCCACGTTTCCGTCTATCCGAACGCAGGTCTTCCGGACGCGTTGTCCTCGACGGGCTACGACGAAAAGCAGACGCCCGAGTACATGGCGGGCATCCTGGCGGACTTCGCGCGCAACGGCTGGGTGAACATCGTGGGTGGTTGCTGCGGTACCACGCCGGGGCACATTGCCATCATCGCCAAGGCCCTCGAGGGGATCAAGCCGCGCCCCTCCGCGCCGGTCGAGAAGGTGAGCCGCTATGCGGGCCTGGAGCCGCTGAAGCTCAGCCCGCCCGCGAACTTCCTCATGGTCGGCGAGCGCACGAACATTACCGGCTCGCCCAAGTTCGCCAAGCTGATCAAAGAGGGGAACATGGAGGGGGCCGTGGAGGTCGCCCGCCAGCAGGTGGAAAACGGCGCGAACATGATCGACGTCAACATGGACGAGGGCCTCATCGACTCGGAAGAGATGATGCGCAGGTTCCTGTTCCTGATCGCGTCCGAGCCCGACATCGCCCGGGTGCCGGTGATGATCGACAGTTCCAAGTGGAGCGTGATCGAGGCAGGCCTCAAGTGCCTCCAGGGGAAGTGTGTGGTGAACTCGATCAGCCTCAAGGAAGGCGAGGAGGCGTTCCGCCATCACGCCCGCCTGGTGAAGAGCTATGGCGCCGCCGTGGTCGTCATGGCCTTCGACGAGAAGGGACAGGCCGACTCCACCGAGCGCCGCGTCGAGATTTGCACGCGCGCCTATCGCATCCTGGTGGACGAACTGGGCTTTGACCCGACGGACATCATCTTCGATCCGAACGTGCTGACGGTGGCAACGGGCATGGAGGAGCACAACGACTACGCGCGCTCCTTCATCGAGGCGACGCGCATCATCAAGTCGACGCTCCCCGGCGCGAAGGTCAGCGGCGGCATCTCGAACATTTCCTTCTCGTTCCGCGGCAACAATCGCGTGCGCGAGGCCATGCACGCGGCCTTCCTCTATCACGCCATCCGCGCGGGTCTCGACATGGGCATCGTGAATGCCGGAATGCTCGAGGTTTACGAAGAGATTCCCAAGGATCTGCTGGAGCGCGTCGAAGACGTGCTGCTGAATCGTCGTGCCGATGCGACCGAGCGCCTGATCGAAATCGCCGCCCAGTACAAGGGCGACAAGGGCGCCGCAGAGGCGGAGGAAACCACCAAGGAATGGCGCCGCGCCCCCGTGGAGGAACGTCTCTCCCACGCGCTCATCAAGGGCATCGTCGAGCACATCGACGAGGACGTGGAGGAGGCGCGCCAGAAGCTCGGTCGCCCGCTCCTCGTCATCGAAGGGCCGCTCATGGACGGCATGAACGTGGTGGGCGATCTCTTCGGCGCCGGGAAGATGTTCCTTCCGCAGGTGGTGAAGAGCGCTCGCGTGATGAAGAAGGCGGTCGCCTACCTGATCCCCTTCATGGAAGAGGAGAAGCGCCTGGCCGGCGATTCGGCCCGAAGCACGGCGGGGAAGATCCTGCTGGCAACGGTCAAAGGCGACGTCCACGACATCGGCAAGAACATCGTCGGCGTGGTGCTGGCGTGCAACAACTACGAGGTGATCGACCTCGGCGTGATGCAGAGCTGCGAAGCGATCCTGGAACGGGCTCGCGAGGAAAAGGTCGATCTGCTGGGCCTCAGCGGGCTCATCACGCCGTCCCTCGACGAGATGGCCCATGTCGCGTCCGAGATGGAGCGACTGGGCTTCAAGATTCCGCTGCTGATCGGTGGCGCCACGACGAGCAAGCTCCACACGGCGGTGAAGATCGCGCCGCGCTATAGCCAACCGGTGGTGCATGTGGTCGACGCTTCCCGTGCTGTCGGTGTGTGCCAGGGTCTGCTCGATCCGGTGCATCGCGGCGAGTACATCGCCAAGCTCGACAAGGAATACGAGGGCCTGCGCGAGTACCACCGCAACCGCCGCGAAGGCGACCGTCTCATCGGCCTTGAGGAGGCGCGCCGTCGCCGCTTCACGACCGATTGGGCCAAGGAGGACATTCCGACACCCGCCTTCACCGGAACCCGCGTCTATACAGAGGTGGATCTGGCGGAGATCGCCCAGTACATCGACTGGTCTCCCTTCTTCCACACCTGGGAGCTGCGGGGTCGCTATCCCCAGATTCTCTCCGACGCCAAGGTCGGCGCGGAAGCGACGCGTCTATACAAGGACGCTCGTGCGCTGCTGGATCGCATCATCGCAGAAAAGGCCTTCCACGCGAAGGCAGTCATCGGATTCTTCGCCGCCAACAGCGTGGGCGATGATATAGAGATCTATACGGATGAGTCCCGTACCGAAGTGAAGACAACCTTCCGTTGCCTCCGTCAGCAGATCCAGAAGGAGGGCGAGGGGCAGTGGAACTATGCGCTCGCCGACTTCGTGGCGCCGAAGGAAAGCGGGCGTGCGGACTACATCGGTGGATTCGCCGTAACCTCCGGGCACGGGGTCGACAAGCTGGTGGCCGAGTTTGCCGCACAGAACGACGACTACAACAAGATCATGGCGCAGGCGCTGGCCGATCGTTGCGCGGAGGCACTGGCCGAGCTGATGCACAAACGCGCCCGTGATTTCTGGGGTTATGGCGCAGTGGAGGGCCTTTCCACGGAGGACCTGATCGAGGAGAAGTACCGCGGCATTCGTCCGGCGCCTGGCTATCCCGCCTGCCCCGATCATACGGAAAAGCCGGTCCTGTTCGACCTGATGGACGTGCCCGGCACCGTTGGCGTGACGCTGACGGAAAGCAATGCCATGGCTCCTGCCAGCTCGGTGAGCGGGTTCTACTTCGCCCATCCCAAGGCCTGCTACTTCAGCGTCGGGAAGCTGAATCCCGACCAGATTGAGGACTATGCAGAGCGAAAGGGAATCTCCGTTGCCGAGGTGGAGCGCTGGCTTTCGCCGTGGCTCGCCTACGAACCCGGCCGCGCTCCGGTCGCCTCCGTATAGAAAGATAGCAATCTATCCAAGAAGACATCGGCGACCTCGCAAGGGGTCGCCGCTTTCTTTAGCTACGGAAGAGGACGGACTCACGATGGAACTGCCAGGTGCAGAATGCGAGGGCAGCGGCAGCGACCGTTAGCGAGGATCCCATCGCCATGAAGTAGTATCCCGCATGGAAGTTCCCGACCAGGTAGTCGCGGGCAATGAGTGCTGTATTCACCATCGGGATGAGCGCCGTGCGGCCGTTCAGTTCGGACCACGGCAGCAGCGCGTAGGCTGGTGGTAGCGTGAGGACGACACCGAGCGGCGACAGGTAGTTTTGCGCTTCCTTGAATGATCGCGCAAACAGCGCAGTACCCAGGAAAACACCCGCGAAGGTGCAGGCCAGTGGGAATGCGAGCGCGACGACCGCGAGGAGCCCCTCCAGCGAGGGCTTGAGCGACGTCATCTCACGGACCTCCGGCGGAAGGATGGCCGCCGCCATCAGCGCTGCCGTACACACGCCAACCAAGGCACTCGTCATCGACGTTGTGACGACGACCAGAAACTTGCCGAGCGCGATCTCCAGGCGCCCAACCGGAGCCAGCAGGAGCGTCTCCAGCGTGTTTCGCTCCTTCTCTCCAGCGCCCAGATCGATGGCGGGAAACATGGCCCCGATGTAGGCAAACAGGATGATGAAATAGGGAACCATCCCGCCGATCATCGAGCGCATGGCGTTCTTCGGATTGGAGAGCGCAGCCGGGACATCCACATTGATCGGATCGGCCAGGTGTGAGGGTTGCCGGAGCGAGCGCAAACGCTCCGCGACGATGGCTGTGGAAGCCGCATCGAGCGTCCGGCGAAGACGGCTTGCCGCCTCCTGGGCAGTCGGCTGGGTCGCGTCGTAGTAGAGAGAGACCTGCGCGGTCTTCCAAGGCTTGGCGTCGATCGGCCCCTTCGGCATCTGTATAGACATCCATACATCTATACGGCGATTGTCGAGGGCACTCTGGATGCGCTTGGCATCGGGCAATTCCTTGAGCGCCAGTGAAAGGGAGTCGGAGGTGATCCTCTCGTCGACCTCGACCTCGGCCGGAGTCATCCATTTTACCATGCCGATCCCACGCACCGTCTGGATGAAGAAATCCTCGCCCGCGCCACGAAAGGACTCCGGCACGGCGATGTTCGCGCGACTGGGACGCGAGACGGCCTCCCCGGCTCGCTCGCGCATCTGGCTCGCAAGGCCGCGGGCCCATTCCGCATAGGCAGCGGGCTGACTGACAACAGCCCCCATGTCGTCCGGGAGCTTCAATCCTTGGATTGGCGAGGGAAGTATGGCCCCGAGGATCGGGTTGGCGAGGCGCTCCAGCGTCTTGCCAACCTTGGTTTCGAGGAAGGCGCGATGGGCAAGTTCCTCATAGGCGGCGCGCGTTTCCGGAGTCGCCACGACCACGATGTCCCGCATGGCGACCTCCTTGACGAAGGCACCCACGAGGCGCGATGCCCCGAGCGAAATCAGGCAAATGCTAAGCGCAGGGACGGCGAGTACGAACAGCAGGGTGCGACGGTCGCGCAACGTTTCCAGTAGGTCCTTGCGATAGATCGTGAGGACGTCACGGAGTCTCACCTGGCACCTCGCATGACGGCCCGGACGCCCGCCTCAACGCTTTCATGAGCGGAGACGAGTTCCTGTGTCTTGCCATCGAAGACAACACTTCCCGCCGCCATGACAATCACCCGACGACACAATCGCGCCACCTCGCCCATCACGTGCGTCGAAAGCAGGATTGTCTTTCCCTCATCGCGGCACCGCTCAAGGAAACTCATCACCAACTCGTTGGCGTCGATGTCGAGCCCGAGCGTCGGCTCGTCGAGGATGAGGATTGGTGGGTCGTGGAGGATTGTGCGTGCCAGGCTCACGCGCTGGCGCATGCCGGTCGAAAGCTTGTCGCACTGTCTATCCAGAAACGATTCCAGCTCCAGCAATTCGACTGCGCGCGCAAGCTCCATCGGGATTCTGTCGGCGGGAATGCTGTATAGACGGGCATAGTGCGTCAGCAGCTCACGGGGAGTAAGCCGGAGATATAGACCGGTGTTCGTGGAAAGGAACCCGATGCGGCGACGTATCTCGGGGGCATCACGATGAACGTCGAAGCCCGCCAACTGGGCGTCGCCACCGGTGGGTCGGATCGCCGTTGCCAACATGCGGAGCGTGGTGGTCTTGCCAGCCCCGTTGGAGCCAACCAGCGCGGTTGCCTCTCCGGGAGCGCAGCGAAAGGACACGGAGCGAACCGCAGCCACGGGCCGACCAAAGAACCCACCGGGGAATGTCTTGGCCAACTCATGGACTTCGATCATTCGATGCGACCGCGTTGGTTCCAGGGTGAATACCGATAGGTGACAATGCCATAGATCATGCTGCCGTCAACGGCGCCGAACTCGGTGCTGTCATGGCTCTTGGGGCGGTTGTCGCCCGCGACGAAGAACTTATTGGGAGCTAGCAGAATCTCGAAGTCCTTGGCGCCCGGGTGCCAATTCTCTCCCGGCGCGGGCGGGCTCTCCAGCTGACCATTCCGGTACAGGATACCCTTGCGAAGCTCGATCTTGTCGCCCGGTACGCCAACCACGCGCTTGACCAGGTCGGGGCCATTGTCGTCGGGCGACTTCAGCGCCACCACCTGACCGTAGAGCGGCGCCCTCCCGTCGAGCAGTGTGACCAGCAATCGATCTCCGATGGCGATGGTCGGCTCCATCGAACCGCTTGTGACTTCCACGGCGCGGACCTGACCGGTGTAGAGCAACGCCCACGCGACGCCCAAAACCAACAGGACGGCGAAGGAAATCATCAACCTGATGAAACCGACTCCGCGCTTCTTCCCCTCTTTGCCCGATGCCATTTTGGCCTCCTCGCAGACCTGCTCGTTGCACCACGAAAGGAAAAACGTGCCAATCAGAGTTCGCGTATTGTCTTGAAGAAGACGCGGGCTTTTGGCGGGGTGCCGCGCTCTGCGGACGGCACGAACTGGGCAATCCAGCCATCGGGATCGATCTCAAAAACGAGCGGACGATCGATGGTGGTGAGCTGGATCGTGGCCCGCGATTCGGGACCGAGCCACTCCTTGCCAGTGATGGGGTCGCCTTCGGTCTGGAGACGCCACGGGACGGGCATGGTACCGGTTCCGCGATTTTCGATCTCGACCGAAACACGATAGGTCAGCGCGCGCGTTCCCGTCTCCCGGAGGAGGAGCGCGTCGCCCTCCAACACCGCGTAGTCGGGACACGCCCCGTGATCTATCCAATCCGCAAAGAACCAGTCGAGTGGCTTGCCGTAGGCCCGCTCCGCTCGCGCGCGGAACGCCGCGAGCGTCAGGTCATCGACTTCATCGAGCGACCGGAGAAAGCCGAGATACGGCTCCTCGCCCAGCACCCCGCGCAACATGTGGTGAATCGCCAGGATGCGGTGGACGGCGATGGCGGAGTGATCCCCGGGGAGGAGAGGACCACTCCAGAGTTCGCGCTCGCCCTTCGCAAGATCGAAGGGGCGTCGCTCGCGCAACGGTGCATTCCAAGGGACAAAGGCGAGGTCGCGACGCGTCTTTCGGGTGAGGTCGCCGTGCTTCCCCTCTGCATACGCAAACCGGTGGAGGTAGGCCGCCAGTCCCTCGCCGAGGAAATCTGGATACTCGATGGAGTTGTAGCGTGCCAGATGGAGGCGTCGCAGGGATTCACGATGGATGGGCTCGAACAGCGCATCGAAGAGAGGACGGGTGGGCTTTTCAAAGTCGTCGATGGTAGGAAGCGATTCCGAAAGTTCGTTCAGTAGAAACGATGAGAGGGCGAAAGGGTCGGGACTCTGCGCGTCGGGAATTTCGTATAGATTGATAGATCCCCCGCGGGGAAAAATCCGGGCTAGACGGGCGTACTCTACTTCGTACAGACGAGGGAACTGGGAGGCGAAGGTGCCACGTTGATTCAGGGTGCGCAGGCAGAGCGCGATGCTTCCCGAGGTACATAAATCGACGGAGTTGGATGCAACCAGAGCGGCCGGGAGCCCGCGTCCGTTGCTGCGCAACAGGATGGTACCGTCGGCCTGGGGCTCCGATGTCGCCGTGCTGCAATTCCATTCGAGGGGAGCGGCGGGGGGAACCTGAATTGTATAGACGGCCATCTCGTTGTGCGGGAGGGCGGTGCCGTCAGGCTCGACGGTATAGCTCGTCCCCCACCACGCTCCCAGCGGTGCAAAGCGATGAATACCCGGGTGCCAGCACTCCTCCCAAACACGGCGGCCACGAATGCTGGGGCGCAGGAGGAATCCGAAGCTCGTCGCCTGATCGGCCGGGGTAACCTGAACGGCACCCGTCCCGCCCTCGAGTCGCAGCGGAGAGACGGAGCCTCCGTCGGCATGGGCAACCTCGAGGGCCGAGCCAAAGCTGATGGCGAAGGGCTCTGTCGGAGCCTTCGTATAGACGAGGGTTAGGCGGATCGGCTCCGACGCGGAAGGATCTAGGACGATCTCGCGAGAGTGAAGCGGCGGCGGGGACTTGAGGGCCGTGGGTCGCGAGAGATCGCTGCCACCGGGCATGAATCCGAGTGTGGCCTCGCCGAAAGCAAGGGGACCGCGCGCGATCACGATCGCGGCAGCGAGCCCCACAACGGCGGCGGCGGTTGCGATCATGCCGTTCAGCCTGAATGTCGCCGTAATGCCGTATAGATAGCTAGACGCAGGGATTCCTGCCTCATCGACGCGGAATCGGCGCAGTAGGACGGTGGCGATTGCGATGAGCGCAGCGCCGAAAAGCGTCACCCAGGTCGCGTCCCCCACTAGAAGTGGCGCGGGGATCAGCACGCCGAGTGACGGGCTGGCGAGCTGAAACAGATCGGCCGGGTCGGCAATCCGGAGCCTCCAGAAAATCACGGGAGAGAGAAGCAGCGCTGAACCGGCAAAGGCCAGGGCGTCGTTCCGAAGAGCCAGACGCGAGAGCAATCCCGCGCCTGCTCCGGCGACGAGGGTTGGGAGCGCGACGACCAGCAGGAAAAAGGCGGAGGGCACGATGTTGATCGAGAGGCCCTCGCGGAGCGCGCCAACCAGTGGCCAAGCCGTATAGACAACTGCGAGCGGAAACAACGCGGCCAGGACCGTCACCGTCCAGTGGAGGCACTGCACGAAGGGAGAGCACACCGAATGCTGAAGCAGCACCGCGGCCCGCGAGCGTTCCCAGCAGGCCACCGCGTCTGACGCCATGATGGCGGCAAGGAGGGCGAGCGTGACACAGAACGGCAGCACGCCCGAGGCGCCGCCGGGGAAATGGACCGTGGCGCCGAGACCGAAACCTGCGCCGCGGCTAAACCACCAGGCGGCGACCAGAAAGCCGAGCGCAATCACACGCCACCGCCAGCCTCGTGCGACCCGGCGCAGTTCGATGAGCATCGACGAGGTACTGGAGGCGATCAGGGAGGGTGACCCGATGGGGGGGATTGCTTTCATGAAGTTCCCTCGCTGCTGGCCCGGCGAATGCCGCCATAGCCATGCTTGCCGCGAATACGATCAAGCGCGGCGTGCAGGCGGTCGCGCTTCTCGCGCCCCTCTTCTGCCAACAGGTCCAACTGAGCGCTGGATTCCGTCAAACCAGAGGTCGTGACGCCAAGCAGACGGATGGCTCGCCTGCCACCCCACTTGGCCGCGAGAAGTCCGCGCGCCGCCTCGAGGATAGCCAACTCGTCGTCCACGGGATAGGCGAGCGTTGTGGCGGCGGTGTGCGTCTCAAAGTCGTGGAATCGGTACTTGAGCGTTATCGTGGATGCCACGATACCTTCGGCGCGAAGGCGGGACGCGACTTTCTCGGAGAGAGCACTCAGCGAGGCGTCCAGCACTTCCGCATCGGAGCAATCGCGATCAAAGGTCTCCTCCGCGCCGATGGACTTGGCTGGCTCGTGCTCGGTGACGTGCGCGGAGGAGACGCCGCTGCAACGGCTGTATAGATCGCGACCATGCTCGCCGAAGTGCTTATCAAGTGTGGCCGCCCCGAGCGTCACCACGTCGCCAACACGGCGCGCCCCGATGGCATGGAGCCGTTCGGCGATACGATGCCCCACGCCGGGGATTCGCTCGATGGGAAGCGGCGCGAGGAAACGCTCCTCGCTGCCGGGCGGCACCCATAGGAGGCCCTTCGGCTTGCAAAGATCACTGGCCACCTTGGCGACAAGGCGGTTGGAGCCGATCCCGATGGAGCAAGGGAGCCGGGTCTCGGCGAGCACATCGCGGCGGAGGCGCTCGGCGGCAACGAGCGGTGTGCCGTATAGACGCCCGGTTCCCGTCAGATCCAGGTAGGCCTCATCCTGCGAGGCCATGCGGACCACAGGCGCGTAACGGCGGAAGATCTCCGCGAGTGCGGCCGAGTGCTTGGCATACATCCCGTAGCTGCCGCGCACCACGACGAGTTGGGGGCATAGGCGCATCGCCTGTCCCATCGGCATGGCGGATCGCACCCCGAATCGACGGGCTTCGTAGCTGGCGGAGGAAACCACGCCGCGCCCGTCCGGTGAACCGCCTACGGCAACGGGCAGGCCGTTGAGACTCGGATCAAGCAGTCGCTCGACCGACACATAGAAGCAATCCATGTCCACGTGCATGACCACCGTTTCCGCGGGGGTGACTCCCTGGGTGGACTGCTGGAGCATGGACGTTGCCTCAGGATTCCTCGGAGAAAAGGCCGTAGCGAACCATCTTGTTATGGAGACTCTTGCGGCTGATGCCGAGCAGGTCGGCGGACTCCTGTCGATGCGCACCAGCCTTCTTGAGGGCAGCGCGGATCAGATGCTTCTCAAGGTGATCGCTGATCAGCTGGAGACGCTCGGCCAGGGGGGTTGAGAAGTCCTCAGTGTTGAGAAGCGAGGCCAGGTCGATGTCCTTCAGAACCTCGATTCCGACAGGTACCTCATCGGAGCTGGGACGTTGTGCGAGCTTCGATTCGCCGCGCAGGCTCGGCGGGAGGTCCGCCTCCTGGATCGTGGTGCCAGTGGCCATGACCATGGTGCGCTGCATGGTGTTCTCAAGCTCGCGGATATTGCCGGGCCAGTTGTAATTGAGGAGCTTCTGGAGGGCGGTCTCGGTGAGAGCCTGAATGTTCCGGCGCAGCTTCGGGTTGTACTCGGCGATGAAGTGATCGATGAGCACGGGAATATCCTCGCGCCGTTTACGCAGCGGCGGAAGGTGGAGGGGAACCACGTTGAGGCGGTAGTATAGATCCTCGCGGAAGGTGCCGCTTTCGACCATCTTGGCGAGGTCACGATTGGTGGCGGCGATGACGCGAATGTCGACCTTGATGGTCTTGGTGGAACCGACGCGCTCGATCTCACGCTCCTGCAGGACGCGCAGGAGCTTGGCCTGAAGCGGAAGGGACATATCGCCGATTTCGTCGAGGAAGAGCGTGCCTCCATTGGCAGCCTCGACCTTGCCGAGCTTCTGGGAGACGGCCCCGGTAAAGGCGCCGCGCTCGTGGCCGAAAAGCTCGCTTTCCAGCAGGGCCTCTGGAATGGCGACCGTGTTGACCTTAACCAATGGCTTCTCGCGCCTGGCCCCGTTGTTGTGGATCGCAGTGGCGACGAGCTCCTTGCCGGTGCCACTCTCGCCCGTGATGAGGACGGTGACGTCGTTGTCGAGCACGCGCTCCAGCAGGCGAAAGACATCCTGCATGGCCGAGCTTTGGCCAACGATGCGATCGAAGGAATAGCGGGCTTCCTCCTGCCTGCGCATCTGCTCGATCATGCGAAGGAGGCGTGCCTTCTCAATGGCGCGGCGCACGACGATGCGGACTTCGGTCAGCTCAAAGGGCTTGGTGAAGTAATCGTAGGCGCCGAGCTGGAGTGCCTCCATGGCGAGCTTCTGGGTACCGTGGGCGGTGATGAGAACCACGGTGGCCTCGGGATCGATGCTGCGAATCTCGCGCAGCGCCGTGATGCCGTCCATGCGCGGCATTCGAATGTCCATGACGACGAGCGAGTAGCGGTTCTGGCGAACCTTCTCGATGGCATTCACGCCGTCGGTGGCTTCGTCGATGACGTAGCCCTGGCCCTCGCGGCGGAGGAGTTCGTGGAGGGTGAACCGGATGTTTTCTTCGTCGTCAACGATCAGGATTCTGGACATCGGGAAGGCTCGTGGGTCGGTTGGTTAGTTGGCGGTGGAGGGACCGGCGGAGCCAAGGCCCCGGCGAATTCGGAAGCCGACGATGGTGATGTCGTCGCTCTGGGCGGAGGTGCCGGTGAACTGGCGCACGCCTTCGCGAAGTCGCTTGATGTCAGCTTCGATGGAATGGCCGCTGTCGGCAAGCGTGGAAAGGATGCGCGGGAGCCCAAACTCCTCGCCGACGGCGTTTGCCGCCTCGTCGACGCCGTCGGTGTAGAAAACCACCTCGTCGCCGGGTCGGAGTTGGATGGAAGCTTCCTCGAAGTGCATGTCAGGAATAATGCCGATCGCGGGGCCGAGGGCCTCGTCAAGTTCCGTGGCGACACCGCGCCGGATGAGCACCGGCGAGGGGTGACCAGCGCGCGTGTAGGAGAACTCCAGCGTCTCCAGGTCAAGGATCCCGTAGAGGAAGGTGAAGTACTGGGTGATCTCCAGGTTCATCGGGAAGCGGCGATTCATGGTCTCGGACACCTCCGCAGGCGAGCAGACATGGACGGCGCCGTCCTCCTCGCGCAGGAGCGCGCCCGATCCGTCCAGCACGGCCGTCATCGAGCGGCTGAGCGACATGGAAAGCAGCGCCGCGGGGACACCGTGGCCGGAGACGTCGAGGATATAGATGCCGACCTGCTTATCGCTGAGACGGATGAAGTTGAACATGTCGCCGGCAACTTCCTCGCAGGCGTTGAAGAGCCAGCCGAACTCGACGTGGGGAATCTCGAGCTTTTCCTGGGGAAGGCGTGAATGCTGGATGCGGGCCGCGAGCTTCAGGTCTTCCTTGATGCGAGAATGGGCGTCGGCCAGTTGCTGGGTGTAGCGGCGCCGCTCCTCCTCCGCCTGCTTGCGCTGGATCGCGTTCGCAATCTGGGAGGAGACGAAGGTCATCGTCTGCACGTCTTCCTGCTGGAAGTGACGGTCGCTGGTGTAGCTCTGCAAAATCACCGCGCCGATCACACCGTCCTGGGTGATGAGCGGCACACCGAGCCAGTTCTTCGTCGGCTTGCCGACAGGGGTGACTTCCCCGCGAGCGTACATGGCGTTGAGTTCCCCTTCGTCAACCAGGAGCGGCTTGGCATTCCGCACGATGTAGCCGGTGAGGCCCTTGCCCACGGGGCGGGTGGCGAGATTCAGGTCCACGCCGGATTCGCGCGCGTAGGGGAAGCTGATGGTTTCCGCGTCGCGCTCGTAAAGCGCCACGTATAGATTGGTGGTGTCGATGACGGCGCTGAGGCTCTGGTGGAGGCTTCGGAAGAAGTCCTGCAGGTCAGCGCTCGTGGCGGCGGCCTGGGAGATTTCGTAGAGCACGCGATTGAGTTGCTCGGTGTGCTTGCGAAGCGTGATGTCCTCGAAGGTACCCACGAATCCGGTCAGCTGGCCGAAGTCATCCTGCATCGAGGCCCAGCGAATGCTGACCCAACGCAGTTCGCCATCGGCGCGCAGGACCCGGGCCTCGCGCCCAACAGAGGACCCTTCATCGCGGGAGAAAATCCACTCGATCTTGAACGTCTGGCGATCCTTGGGGTGAATAGCCTCCAGCCAACCTTCGCCGAGCGATTCGGCGAGGCCGCGCCCGGTGATCTCCTGCCAACGCTTGTTTGTATAGATGCAACGACCGTCGGCGTTCACCTGAAAGACGCCGATGGGCGACGAGGAACTGAGCGAGCGGAAACGCTCCTCGCGCTCGCGGAGGGCCCATTCCACGTCGCGGCGCTCGGTGATGTCGTGCACCACGCTCTGGAATCCGTTGGGGCGGCCGTCCTCGAAAAGGAGTGTGGTGGTTTGCTCGATCCAGCGCCGACTTCCCTGCTTGGTGATGATCGGGAATTCGTAGACGGATTCTTTCTCACGGGCGCGCAGTTGCCGCAGATAGAAGGTCCGCACGGTGGCGCGCCATTCGTCATCCACGAGCATCGAGCAATTGTGGCCGATCAGTTCCGATTCCGAGTAACCGGTCAGCCTGATGATGGGCGGGTTGACATAGGTGAATTTACCCGGGATGTCCGTTGTATAGACAATGTCGCCCGCCTCCTCGATCATGCGGCGATAACGCTTCTCGCTCTGGCGTAGCTCATCGCGGGCGTGCTCGCGTTCGATGGCGCTGGCAATGTGGCCCGAGACGAAGTTCATCACCCATGCATCGCGCCGTGTGTACTCGAGGCCTTCCTCGTGGCTGTGCACCGCCATGAGGCCCACCATCTCGCCTTTGCTGATGAGGGGAACGCCGAGCCAACTGACACTGGGGCGACCCGTGTTCGCACGGATGCGTCCTTCGTTTGTCAGGCGACGGAAATCCCCCGCGGCCAGCAGCAACGGCTTGCGGGTCTCCAGCAGAAGGCTGACGAGTGACTTGGCCACGGGAAGCGTCCGCTGTTCGCGGTCCCCGTAGAGTTCATCGACCGAGAATACGATTCGATAGGTTTCGTGTCCGGGGTCGAGCAGCGCGATGTAGAAGTTCGTGACGTCGAGCACCTGAGAAAGGGACTCGTGGATGGCGTTGTATAGCCCTTCCAGATCCTGGGACTGGTTCACCGCCTCGGTCAGGTGCTGGAGGGAGCGCTCGAGGCGCTCCTGACGGCGCTTTTCGGTGAGGTCACGAATGATGGCGGTGTACGAGACTTCATCGCCCAGGTGGAACTCGCTGATGTCGATCTCCACGGGGAAGAAAGTGCCATCGTGCGAGAGGGCGGAGAAGTGGCTGGTGGATCCCGGTTCTCTATCCCGATTTGCCTTCGCAAGGAACTCTTGGAATCTGGCGCCCTCCACCGCCTCGAACGCCGGGATCAGCGCACGAATGTCGCGCTGGATGGCCTCGGAGTGCTTGTAGCCGAAGAGGCGTTCCGCGGCACTGTTGAAGAGGTCGATCTTTCCGTGCTCGTCGAAGGTAACGATGGCGTCGGCCGCGTTGTCGATGATCGCGCTGGTGCGGGCCTTCTCGAGCGTGATCTCCATGGTGCGCTCTCGGACACGCTCCTCCAGAGCCATGTTGTTGATGTGAAGGCGTGCCTGCACGTAACCCAGCCGTGCACACAGGGCCGCGAAGATCAGCGGCAACCCATCGAACAGGTAAAGCATGGCGTTGTCGAGATGCAGCGTATGAATGGTCACAAGGGACCAGGGCAGTTCCTCGGCGTAAGCCTTGATGCCCCAGGCGACAACGTTCAGGAGGGCCCCGAGTCCGAAACCATAAGCAGCGTACAGCGCGATGATCCGAAGCTGGATCTCCCCGGCGGCGCGACCAAATCGTTCCTCGGCCAACTGTCCAAAAATGCGTTTCACGGGACGATTCCTGACTGCCTCCCACGGCAGTTGTCGCTCAGCAAACCAGTCGGCACAATCAGCGAGAGCCGGTAGGAACGCAAGGACGGATGAGGCGGGGACGACGCGCAACGCAATTCACCCGCCCGCCATTTCCTTGACAGCCTTGGGCGGCATTGAACTTGATGGACTAGTTTTACCGGTGGTCGCGATTGCGCCACTCTGACCCGGAGAAAGCAGGAAGATCGCATGAGGAGCTTCATGAAGAAGGTAACCGTCGTTGACCGGTGGCTGTTGGGAGGATCGGTCGCGAGCCTGGTTGTGGCGCTGATGCTGGTGGGAATGCGGCTCGACGCGGCACCTAAGACCGACAGCGACAACGAGGAATTTGTCCGATTTATCGACGTTTCCGCCGAAGTCTACCGCGAAATCCGCGGCAAGTACGTGGACGATGTCGAGGGACGCAAGGTGCTGGAGGCAGCCCTTCAGGGCATGTTCACGGCCCTCGACGAGCATAGCCAGTATATGGATCCGCGGACGCTCGACAGCCTGAACAAGGACACGGGCGGCAACTTCTCCGGCATCGGCATCCACATCACCCAGCGTCAGGGTCTCCTCACCGTCATCGCACCGATCCCCGGCTCTCCGTCGCAAGCCGTCGGCCTCCTCCCGTGGGACCGCATCATCGAGATCGAGGGCGAGACCACCGAGGGCATGACCCTCCAGGACGCCGTCGACAAGCTGACCGGCCCCTCCGGCACCCAGGTCACCATCAAGGTCTTCCGCGAAGGCGAGCCCGAACCCCTCGAGTTCACTATCACGCGCGCGACCATCAAGATCGAGTCCGTCGCCTCGCAGATGCTGGAAAGCAACATCGCCTACATCCGCATCGTCCGCTTCAGCGAAAGCACCACGGCAGACATGCGCCGCGCCTTCCTCGATCTGAAGGCCCAGGGCGCCACCAGCCTGGTCCTCGACCTGCGCTTCAACACGGGCGGCCTACTCCGCGAAGCCATCGAGGTCAGCGACCTCTTCCTCCCCAAGCACGAGATCATCGTCTCGACCAACGGTCGCCTCAAGAGCCAGAAGCGCGAGTACCGCGCCGTGGAAGACCCGATCATCACCATGCCGACCTTCGTCCTGGTGAACGAAGGCTCCGCGTCCGCCTCCGAGATCGTCGCCGGCGCCCTGCAGGATCACAAGCGCGCGGTCATTATCGGACCGAAGGGGAAGAACACCTTCGGCAAGGGCTCGGTCCAGACGATCGAGCAGCTCCGCCACTCGCTCTATGACGACGAGGACGGCAACCCCAAGGCGAGCGCCATCCGCCTCACCACGGCCCGCTACTACACGCCCTCCGGCCGCACCATCCACCACATCGGCATCACGCCTGACATCGGCATCCCGCTCCCCAAGAACCACGAACGGGATCTGCTCCGTCACGGACTCCTCGGCGACACCACCATTCCCACCACCGCCGACGAACAGCCCGAGACGCCCGAATCCGCCAACCCCGACGGCACCGAGGAGACCCCCTCCGAGTCCATCGAGCTGAACGAGCAGCCCGCCCCGGTCACTCCCGAGGAAGGCAGCGAGCAGCCCGAAGCCCCCAAGACGGAAGGCAGCGAGCCCTTCTACTCCAAGGCCACCAAGCCCGCGATTGTGGAAGACAAGTTCGAGGACGTCATGCTGAACGAAGCCATCAAGATGATGAAGATCCACATGATCCTCGAGGCCGGCAGCGGCGCCAACGCCACCAAGGTGGCCTCCGCCGAACCGGCGCCCGACACCCCGGAAGCCAACTAAGCCATGCCCTGCAACGATGTGACCGAACTCCTCCGCGTCGTCCTCGACGCGGAGGATTCTCTTGTGGGCTACGAGCTCATCAAGCGCAGCTGCGGCCGCGCCGTGGGTGAACGGAGCCTACTGCTCGACCGCTGGAACGGACACACCGCCGCGGCCATCCTGACGCTCGACGGCGACGAGTTCGCCGAGGCCCTCGACGTGTCCGACGACACGGAGCTGGTCCTCACCATGAAGCACTTTTTCGCGGTGCAATCGGGGCTGCGAGTGCTTCTGGGCCAGGAATCCGGCGGCGCGCTCGACCCCGTGCGGGTTGCCTCCATCGGCACCACACACACCGGCGGCCTAGTGCTCGAAGCCGAAATCGCCATCGACGTACTGACGGAAAAAATCCAGGCCTGCGGACGATGCCGGGGATGCGGAGTGAAGAGGTAGGGGATCAGGAGACAGAGATCGGCGGCGACGAATCGGGTCGCAACCTGCCGCCGCCCATCGCGGTGGCGCCGACAAGCCGCGAGGGTGGCGCAAGCCTTCGGGCTATCTTGTGTCTCTCCCTGGGGATCAGCTCTGCCTTAATGTGGTGTACACCCATCTTGCCCGTCGGCTTCTTTCTGGCGATTGTGGCGATGCGCCTGGCATGGGTAGAGCACCGAAAACCCCACGAGGAGGGGACGGACGCCAGCAAACGGTTTTGTGATTGGGGCTCTTTCGCGGCGCTCTTCGGAATAATCGGTCCAATCATGATGGTCCTACCCCAACTGGTTATGTGGTGGATGGAATGAAGGGACCCTCGTTCAGAATGTGGGCACTGCTTGGCGATGAGCACCGCTCCTTCTGCCAACCGATGTGCCGACAGTAGAATCCTGATTTGCGAGCGAGGCAGCGATGCAGAGTGAACAGGAAGGGGATCAGGAGGCAGAGACAGGCTCTGACCGGTCTGGCCGCAATCTGCCGCCCCCTATCTATGTGCCGCCGGAAAGTCGCGGCGGAGGCGCAAGCGTCGGCGCCATCACTTGCCTGTGCCTTGGAATCAGCTCCGGCGTGCTGGCCTGCTGCATTCCTCCCGGATTCCTTCTCGGAATAGCAGCGCTAAGTCTGGCATGGGTTGAGCATAGGAAGCGACCCGAGGAGCGAACAGAGAAAGACCGGCAGTTCGTCAAGCTGGGGGTGCTCGGGGCGATCATCGGAGTGACCGTCCCCCTGGTCCTGATACTGACCGTTTTGCTGGAGGCTCGTTGACAATGGGCAGTTTTATCGGCCGTACGGGGGCGATGCTCTTCACCGTGATGTTACTCTCGTTGCGACATGCCATTTTCGCCGAGGACGCCCCGGACAACCCAGCGGCAGACCCCCAGCTTGTGTCCGGGGACTCTGTCCTGGTCTACTTTTCCGCTCAGGACGAGCAGTTGTTCCGCCGAAATGTCGATGCGGCGATCGCTCAGGCACGACAGTCCTCCGGGGCGACGGACCGCTCGCTGGTCACGCCACCGCTGCAAGGCACGTTGGTCGCCCACGAGTCAGGGCACGAACGACTCCTCTTCATGGGTAACCGCGCCAACACGGTGTTCTATGCACTCGCCGATGACGTCACGACCGGGACCAGCTTACTGCAACTGGCAGAGTCGCATGGCCGCGTCGCGGCCGAGGACTACACGCCAATGCACTGCCTCGACCGCTTTGCCATCTACATAGTCGATGGAGGTGGGGTCAGTCGACTCGTCTGGTCCCAATGCGCCCTGGGCCTGACGCCTGAATCTGACCTCCCCAAACGAGGAACCCTCGAGGATGGCCCAGCAGCGCGCCTGTTGCGCGCACTGAGGACCGCCTTTCCAACCGATACACCGAATCGGGAAATGGACCACTCGCTCAGAGTCGCAATCGATGGCGATAGAATGCGTTTGGTCCGGGATTGAGGGACGGGGCAC
This sequence comes from bacterium, assembly GCA_016125005.1. Lineage (GTDB taxonomy): Bacteria > Sumerlaeota > Sumerlaeia > SLMS01 > SLMS01 > WGMQ01. Next base: position 52,441 of record WGMQ01000054.1, read on the forward strand.
TGCGGCTGCAATCGAGCGCATGACCTAGGCGCCAACGCCCCCACCAAATCTGCGGCCTCTGCGTCATCTGCGGATGGTCTTGGACTTTTCCCCCACCCCGCGTTTTGCCTTGGACTTGGCGGCGCCGGGGTTCGTATAGTGTCCGCCTGAACGGCGCAGGGGCGTTCCATCGATGATCTGTCAGAATTGTCAGAAGGCCGAGGCCACCATTCGCATCACGCGCATCTCCCAAGGGAAGCCCACGGACATGAACCTGTGTGGCGAGTGCGCGCTCGAACTCTCTCCCTACCACGCCAAGCTGGCGAAGAAGAAGCAGGCGGACCTGCTCTCGGTCGAGAACCTGCTCAAGGAAATGCTCCACGAACAGGGCGGCGCCATCGAGGAAGTGACGGAGGAGGTCGAGGCCGAGGGGGCCGTCTGTCCCTCGTGCGGGCTCGATTTTTCCGCCTACAAGCGCACCTGCATGGTGGGTTGCGCGGACTGCTACGATTCGTTCGGCGACCTGATCCTTCGCGACATCATGAAGCTGCATGGCGCAACGGAGCATCGGGGCGAGCGGGTGTCGACGCCCCCGGCGCCCACCATGGACATGCAGGCACGGCTTCGCATGATGAAGGATGAGCTGGAGGAGTGTGTGGCCAACGAGGACTTCGAGCGGGCTGCGGTGTTGCGCGACGAGATTCGCTCCCTGCAGGAGAAGATGCGGGAGGAAGCCCCATGAGCCTGCCGTCGACCCTGGTCCAGAACAGCGTGCAGTGGCTGTCGGAAGCGGCGCCCTGCGACGCGGTGGTGGTGAGCACGCGCGTCCGCTTTGCGCGGAACGTGGCGGGGCACCCCTTCGCGCCCCATGCGACGTCGCTCATCCTCCAGCGGGTGCGTCGCGACATCGGCGAGGCCTTCGCCCAGGCGCCTCACTTCAACGAGTATTACAGCCTCGAAATGACGGACGTTTCCGGGACAGAGCGCGGCTTCATGAAGGAGGCGCGGCTTGTCAGCAAGGAAATGGAGCGGGGCGGCGCGAGCCGTGCCGTCTATGTGGCCCACGACCTTCGCTCCTCCGTGATGGTGAACGAGGAGGACCACCTGCGGCTTCAGGCGCTGGAGCCGGGCTTCCAACTGGCGCGCGCCCAGGAGGCACTGACGCAATTGGAGGCAGAAATCGGGCGGGCACTCCCCTATGCGTTCCATCCGCGGCTGGGCTACCTGACCGCGTGTCCGACGAATCTTGGGACGGGGTTGCGGGCGAGCGTGATGATGCACCTACCGGCGTTGGCGCTGAAGCGCGAGGTGGAAAGCCTCGCCGCGCCGCTCCAGCGTCAGGGCCTGACCGTGCGCGGCTTCCACGGCGAGAACTCGGACCACACGGGCGATCATTTCCAGGTTAGTAACGAGGTGACGCTGGGACGATCCGTGGAGGAAATCGAGGAACTGCTGGCTGCGACGGTCAACGCCATCATGGAGCGGGAAATGGAGGCTCGATCCTTGCTCCTTACCAAAGGGGGCGTCGCGGCGCTCGATACGATTTGGCGGAGCTACGGCGTCTTGACCAACGCACGAAAGATCGATTCCAACGAGGCGATGAAGCTTCTGAGCCGTGTTCGGCTCGGGATCGACCACGGATGTTTTCCGCACCTGACCCACGCGGGTCTCAATGCGTTGGTGGCGGAGGTCCAGCCCGGCCACTTGGTGCTAAGGCACGGGGCGGGCGAGGAAACCGAGGAGCGGGACATCGTCCGCGCCTCGCTCATTCGCCAGATCCTGACCGCGCAGGCCCAACAGTAACCACCGCGGGCGGAAGGGGCTGCGACCCCTCCCCCACCCGCTCCCCACAAGGGTTGTCGCACATCATCCGTTTGGTGCTTGCGCCCACTCCCGCCGTACCCGGAAATCATGGACATGGAGGACTGATCCAATGGCTCTCAACGATACCCCATTCACCCCTGGCTGGAAGGAAGTCATGCGCCAGTCCCGCAACGAAGCGGGGCGACTCGGCCACGACTACATCGGCCCGGAACATTTCCTCCTCGGCATCATCCGCAAGGGTGAAGGCCTCGCTGTCCAGACCCTCCTTAACATGGAAGTCGACCTCGACGACCTGAAGCTGGAGATGGAACGGCTCCTCGACGTCGGCAAGGGCCCGACCGTCGGCATTTTCCCGCAAAACGTCGAGGCCAAGAAGGTCATCGAATCGACACGCCAGATTGCCAAGCAGCTCAAGCACAACTGGATCGGCACCGAACACCTGCTGCTCGCCCTCATCAAGGAGGAGAACACCCTCGCCGCCCGCGTGCTGAAGTCCTTCAACGTGGACTTCAACCGCACGAAGCGCGAGGTTCTCAACCTGATCGAAGGGAACAGCTCCGGCTCTCCGTCCAAGGGACCGTCCTCCTCCGCCCCGAAGGCGGAAGGGAACGAGAAGAGCAAGACACCGGCGCTGGATACCTTTGGCCGCGACCTGACCCAGCTCGCCCGCGAAGGGAAGCTGGACCCGGTCATCGGTCGCGAGGACGAGGTGGAGCGCATCCTCCAGGTTCTCTGCCGCCGCACCAAGAACAACCCGATCCTGCTCGGCGAGCCGGGCGTCGGCAAGACGGCCATCGTCGAAGGCCTCGCCCAGCGCATCGTCTCCGAGGACATCCCGGAGATCCTGCGCGACAAGCGCCTGCTGTCGCTTGACTTGGCCGCCATCGTGGCCGGCACCAAGTACCGCGGCCAGTTCGAGGAACGCCTCAAGGCCATCATGCAGGAAATCCGCCGCAGCAAGGACGTGCTCATCTTCATCGATGAGTTGCACACGCTCGTTGGTGCGGGTGCGGCCGAGGGCGCCATCGACGCCAGCAACATGCTCAAGCCGGCCCTCAGCCGCGGCGAAATCCAGTGCATCGGCGCCACGACCCTTGAGGAATTCCGCAAGTACATCGAGAAGGACGGCGCCCTTGAGCGTCGCTTCCAGTCCATCATCATCAACCAGCCGAACCCGGACCAGGCGATCCAGATCCTGAAGGGTCTCCGCCCCCGTTACGAGTCGCACCACAACGTCATCTTCAGCGACGAATCGGTCGACCAGGCCGTGCGCCTCAGCGACCGCTACGTCACCGACCGGTTCCTGCCGGACAAGGCCATCGACGTGATCGATGAGGCCGGCTCTCGTGCACGCCTTCAGGCCAGCGTCAAGCCCCAGGAGATCAAGGACCTCGAGAAGCAGGTCGCCGACCTCGGCGAGCAGCTTCGCGAGCTGAAGATCGCCCAGGAATTCGAGAAGTGCCAGCAGATCAAGGACGAGCGCGACCAGCTCACCGAGAAGAAGGACAAGCTGGTCGAGGAGTGGAACGAGCGGAAGTCCAACAAGGAATCGATGCAGACCATCACCGGCGACGATGTGGCCTACATCATCTCCAAGTGGACCGGCATCCCGATCAACCGTCTCGAAGAAGAAGAGAGCAAGAAGCTCATCCGCATGGAAGAGGAGCTGGCCAAGCGCGTCATCTCCCAGAGGGAAGCGATCGAAAGCGTCGCGAAAGCGATTCGTCGTTCGCGCTCGGGCCTCAAGGATCCGCAGCGCCCCACCGGGTGCTTCCTGTTCCTCGGCCCCACGGGCGTCGGCAAGACCGAGCTCGCCAAGGCCCTCGCCGAATTCCTCTTCGGCGACCAGGACGCCCTCATCCGCATCGACATGTCGGAATACATGGAAAAGTACTCGGTCAGCCGCCTCATGGGTGCGCCTCCCGGGTACGTCGGTTACGAAGAAGGTGGCCAGCTCACCGAGAAGGTGCGCCAGCGCCCCTACTCGGTCGTGCTCCTCGACGAGGTCGAGAAGGCTCACCCCGACGTGTTCAGCCTCCTCCTTCAGGTGTTCGACGACGGACGCCTGACCGATAGCTGGGGCCACGTGGTGAACTTCCGCAACTCGGTCATCATCCTGACCTCCAACGTGGGCACCAAGCGTCTCAAGCAGGCCAAGACCATGGGCTTCGGCGCCGAGGATTCCCCCGCCGCCGACTACGCCGCCATGAAGGAAAAGGTCATGGTCGACGTGAAGAAGGTCTTCAACCCTGAGTTCCTCAACCGTCTCGACGAGATCATCGTCTTCCACTCGCTCACCGGCGAGGACATCCACCGGATCCTCGACATCATGCTGGTGCGCGTGAACAAGCGCCTCTCGGAGAAGAGCATCACGCTCAAGCTCGACGACGAGGTGAAGGAGTTCCTCGGCAAAGAGGGCTACGACCCCGAATACGGCGCCCGCCCCCTCCGCCGCACGATCCAGCGTCACCTGGAGGACCCACTCTCCCACTCGCTCATCTCGGGCGACATTCCCGAGGGCAGCGAAATCGTCGCGAGCCTGAAGGACAAGGAAGTGGTCTTCCAGATCAACAAGCCGGAGGCCAGCGAACAGCTCGAAACCGAGCCCGCCGGCAGCGCCAGCTAACCTGCAGCACATCGACGATCATCATCTCGGGGCGCCGGACAAAATCCGGCGCCCTTTTTCGTTGGCGGTTCGGGGGGCGACCGAGAGTTGCTGACCTTCTCGGAACACTGAAACTCTACCACCATTTCCCCTAGGCGGGTTTCGATCGCAGAGTGCGGGGAGAATTGAAGGTTGCAGAACCGTCGGGGCGATGGTTGGGATGTAGGAGTCCAACTAGTCCCTGGGAGCACCGCGATGAGACGATTGTCGATTCTGGTGGCGATGTGGAGTTTCGTGTGGGCGAGTGCGTTCGCCGTGACCTTTCGCGACCTAGTGCCTGGCGCCGGCCTGCCGGGCACCGACGTCCGATTGTCCGCCACGGAGGCGCTGGCAGGGTCGTTTTCCGTTCGGATCGGTGAGACAGGGGCTTCGATCCCGGCCACCGTCGAGGGAAGCGACCTACTATTCGCCATTCCTCCCGGCACCACGACGGGCGATGTCTTTGTCTCCGCCGATGGCGGGGACTTCGAGAAGGCCGGCTACACCTTCCGGGTGGCACGGGCGGTTCCGGTCCGCTTTGACGTGCCCAATGCGGGAGTCTTCGTCAGTCACGATGTGGGCTCGACCATCGAGGACGCGGTGCTTGAGCAGGGAACGCTGATGGTGCTGGTGCCGGTCGGCGAGACGGCCCTCATCGCAGCTACCGCGGAGGACCCCGAGGCTCCGCAGCTCATGGCGTTCATCACCGACTCGATGACGGAGGCCGTGCTCGGTGCGGAATCAACCGCGACCGCGATGGTGTTCCTCTCCCCCGGCATCCATTCGTCGGATCCGGTGGAAGCCGATCCTCGGCTGGCTGCGATCCGGGCGCTCGACGGGGTCGTGCAGGCGGCACAGGTAGCGAACTCCCATCTGGCGGTCGGACGTGATTTTCTTCAGGACGCGCGCTATGAGGACGCGCTGGTCGCCGCCCTGACGGAGTACAGCCAAATCGTGGCGGCGGGCATCGATGAAGAGTTGGAGGAAAAGGGATCGCAGGGGGAAAAGCTCTCCGAGGATACGGTGTCGGAGGACTACGATTTTGCGAACGGGAGCCCGCGCGACCTGCCGGGGGCCATCAACGTGCTTCTCGCGAGTGCCATGGACCCGACCGTGGATGCGAACAACGTTCCGGTTCGGCGCATGAATCTGGAGGGACGTCCCCTGGGGGTGCTCGGCAAGAAGATCAACCCGCTCGATTGGATCGCCCATGCGTGGGCATTGGACCCGGAGCAGTTCTCCGGACTCGCCGAGGTCAACGCGATGACCGCTGCCCAGGCGGAGGCCCGCGTCTATACCCGGCAGGGGACGCAGCCGGTTTCCTCGCTGAGCGTGAAGGCCACCAACGTCCTGAAGAACTTCAACCTGATCGACGTGGTGGCGGATGCCCTGCTGGGTTTCGCGCCTAGCTTTCCGCCGAAAGACGGCCTCGAGTTCCCTGCGGATCGGGCCGGGGTGTACATGGTGAGGTCGTACAGCGGCGCCGTGTATCCGGCGCTTGATCCGCTGATATCCGCGCTCCCCGAGGGTGGCGATGAGGACGCGGCCATGAAGGGGATCAACGTGGTCCTCGCCGTGGTGGATTTTGCCTCCATCTTCCTTCCGATCAAGACGATCCTTGGGAACGAACTGCTGGCAAAGATCGCCTATCGTTCCGCGCGGGAGGTTACAGCGGCCATCATTCGCGAGGGGAACGAGGGGCGCGCCCTGACGGCGGAGTTCGTGACCACAGTCTTTCTGGAGGTGGCGAAGGGAATCACGAAGCAGATCTTCTCGACTCTGGCGGATCTGGGGCTGAAAGCCATCCCACGGCTTGGAAAGTCGGTGGCGAAGTTCGTGAACGTGCTGGGCAAGGTGGCCAGTGGTGGCGCCGCGGTGGAACGCCTGGCGGCGCTCACCAACGCTTCACGCATCCTCAGCGAGAGGGCGTTCTTCGCGCCGTCGGTGGAATCCTCGATCGTGGTGATAGGCGATCCGTTCGCACCGGAAGTGGTCGAGGTTCGCCCCCGGCGCGCACATCGTGGACGCTTTGTCACGCTGACGGGACGCCGGTTCCTTGATGGCCAGGCAGCAGCCCACATCGTCCGCTTCGGCGGCGGGGGCACCGATCCCTACCAGACGGGCGGTGCCGGGCGCGTGATCGTGGCGACCCGCGACACGCTTGTTGTGGAAGTGCCCGAGGAGGCAGAGACCGGTCCCATCACCGTGGCCATCGTGGATCGAGGCGTGGCGAATACCGTGCGAATCGCAGATGGCATGGGGCTGTTCACGGTCATCCCCGATCCGGTGATCACGGCAGTGTCGCCGTCGTCGATCATCCCGGGCGGAATGGTCCGCGTGGAGGGAAGCGGCTTTGCCGCCGTGATGGAGGACAACCGTGTCACCTTCTCGGGGAGTTCCAGCCAGGCCCTTTCCGTCCTGGTCGGTACGGATAGCGAACTGCTGGTGCAGGCTCCCTCGGATCTCGCCAGTGGCACGGTGACAGTGAAAGTCGGCAACCGAACCAGCAATGGGTTCCCGCTGAGTACGGTGCTTCCAGCCATCATCCCCGCGGGCGGCACCCTCTTCGTCAGCACCACCGCCGACAACACCGCGGCCGACGGCCAATTGACTCTTCGCGAAGCGATGCTCCATGCCTCCGGTCGACTTGGGCGCGCGCTGACCTCGCCCCCACCCGACCCGCCAGAGGGTTCCTCCTACGAGTCCAACTTCGTGAGTGGGAGTCCCGGAGCCGGCGTCCGCGATCAGATCATCGTCACGTTCTCCGATCCGACCGTGCTGACTCCCGGGGCACCGCTCCCCACGTTCGGGAACTTTGACGAGGTCCAGTTTACCAACGTGACGATCAATGGCGCCACTGCTGGAGGGGACGGCCTTGTCTTCGATGGCATCCGCAGCCGGATACAGAATGTTACGGTAACGGGATTTGCGGGAAACGGAGTTCGGTTCACGGGTGATGCGCTCGGTTGCGAGGCCGCGCGCGTGAAGGTGCTATCTCCCGGTGCTCACGGCGCTCTGTTCGACGGAAACGCCCAGCTCAACGTACTTGATGCGTTCTCGGTCGAGGATGCAGTCGGCGATGGCGTGCGACTGGAGGGGAGCGGGGTGCGGTTCAACCGCATGACGCGCCCGGGCGTGACCGGGCCGGACGTGGACATCGGGCACATCCTGCGATCGGGTGGCCACGGTGTCGTCATCATGGGGGGCGCCACGGCGAACTGGCTCGCGTTTGGTGACGTCATGCAGAGCGCGCAAGGGGGAGTGCTGGTGGCGAGTGACTCGCCCGGGAACATGCTGGGTCGGGCGGACAGCTCGATCGGTATCTTCCCAAAGGTCTTCTCGAACCAGGGTCCCGGCGTGACCGTCGAGGCCGCCCGCACCGCTGTGCGCTACCTGAACGTGGGCTCCAACGTGGGCGACGGGATCCTGCTTCAGGGCGCCTCCGCCACGGACTGCATTGTGGATTTGGTACGGGTAGGCTTTGAATACGACACGGGGGCGGCGGCGCCGAACCAAGGGCACGGGATCCATATCCGCTCGGGGGCTTCCCGCATCTTGGTCGGCCGTCGGGAGAACTCGAGCTTTGGCGCTCGCACGAGTATCGCCGGGAACCGCGACGATGGGATTCGCGTCGATGGCACCGCCGGGGGCGCTTCCTTCGTCGATGTGAAGCACTGCCACATCGGCCTGGCAATCTCGGGCATTAGCAGTGAGGTTTCCCGCGGCAACGGAGGCGCGGGGGTCGCCCTGGTCAATGCCAGCGACTGCGAGATTGGTGATCTCTCGACGTCGCTCGACGTCCACATCAACAACCATGCGACAGAGGGCATCCTGATCTCGGGAGAAGCATCGACCCGCAACCGAGTGTTCAACTGCCAGATCGGCAGCCACCACGACGGGCGGGACGGCATCGGCAACGCCGTGGGTATCCGCGTGGCAGGGGGCGCTTGGCGAAACATCATCGGGCAGCGCAATGGTCCATTCTTCGCCTTCGACGGCGCCTTTTTCCTGGATGGAAAGGGGGCCAATGTGATCATGAACAACAGCGACGCTGGCATCGTGCTGGCCAGCGGCGGCGATCCCACCACCACGCAAAACCCCACGGATCCGCCCTCGGGCGGCAATACAATCATCGGCAATCGCATCGGCGGCCCCGCGGACAACAACCCGATCCATCGCGGTAACGGCGTGGGACTGCGCCTTGAGGATGGAGCCCGTTACAATCGCATCGGCGGTCGCGAGGAAGGGGACGCGAATCGCTTTGCGGCGAACATCCGTGCGGGAATCCATATCAACGGAGGCAAGGTCTCGGGGCGCTCTGTGAACCGCATCATCGGCAACACCTTCGAGCGACAGGGCGAAACGGCTCCACCGTCTGGGGACCCCCTCACCTCTCGACCCGACGGAGTTGGCGTCCTCGTCACGGGCGGAGCCACGGGGCACCTCATCGGCAGCAGCGATCCGATTTCAGGAAACGAGTTCACCGACAACATGGTCGGTGTCTATACAGAGGACAGCGAGGAAATCACCATCGCAGGGAACGAGTTCACGGGCAACGTTTTGGCGGGGGCGATCCTGCTCAATAGCCAACGCTGCGTTTGCGGACCCCACAACACTCTGCACACCAACGGAAACAATACCGACCCGCTCGCAGCCATCGTGCTGGCCGGTGGCGGAGAGCACCGCGTCTGGGGGAACGAAATCGGCGGCCGCGCGCCCGACGATCCGGTCGAGCTCGGTAACCAGGGACATGGGGTCACGATCCTCGACAGCGCCGACAACCTGATCGGCGGAGGCAACGGCGCGGGCAACGTCATCGTCCGCAACCAAGGCAACGGGATCCTGATTCGAGGGGTCGGCTCAACGGGCAACCAGATCGCGACAAACCGGATCGGCACGCGAACGAACTTCGGCCCGGCCCCCCGTCCGAACACAGAGGACGGCATTCGGCTCGATCAGGGCGCCAACAACAACACCATCGGTGGCATGCTCACGATCAACCGGGCCGGGGCCCAGCTTGCCCTCCCCGTGGGCAACAAGATCGTCGCAAACGGGATGCACGGCGTGCACGTGGACGGCGCCGCGACCATCGCCAACACGATCACCTGGAACGCGATCGGCGACCACGACGAGCTTTCCGGGTTCCTTGGCATTCACCTCAGCAACGGGGGCAATCAGTCGCTCGCTCCGCCCGCCATCACCCGGTTCGAGGCAGGCGTCATCAGCGGCACTTCGACTGCGCCGAATGGAAGCCTGGTACAGGTCTTCTGTGACCCTTCGGATGAGGGCATGATCCTTCTCGGCGAGGCGCTCGTCGCGGGCGGCGAGTGGAACATCCTGCCCGGTCTCGTCCTCCACCCAAACCTGACCGCAACCGTCACCCACGTCACCACGGGCTCCACCTCCGAGTTCGGCACCCGCATCCACATTGATGACCTGCGTGGACCCGCCCTGGTCGTGCGCCGCTCCGACCGGGGCGCCCCCCAGGACGCACCCGTCTTGGGCGGACGCCCCTCCGCCATTCATGACTTCGAGCTGGAGAGCGACGAATCCCCCATCCGCATCACCGGCATGGAGTTCCGCCTGAACCCCGACCTGACCCAGCCACAACTCGCCGACCTCCCCTACCTGCTCCATGACACCAACGAGAACGGCCGTCCCGACGCGGGAGACCGGATCATCTCCGGCCCACCGACCGACGATGGGACCACCGGCGTTTGGAACTTTGATGACATCGACGTGGTCATCGACCCGGGAAGTGTCCAGCGATGGCTGCTGGTCGGCACCGTCAGTGGCACCACGGGACCATTCCAGTTGAGCATCGAGTCCGCCACTTCAGTGGATTCTGTCGTGTTGTTCCCCGCCGCGCTCATCACCGCAACCGGCCCGTTTCCCGTCCCGGCGGACAGGCTGACGCTGATCGAAGTCGTCGATCCCACCCAGTGGACGCTGTATTGAGGATCGGGCGAAAGAGAACCGGGTGACGGTGATTGTCCCTCGCAGCCGCAGGGCCCGGTGCTAACCAGGAATGGAACGAAAGGAATAGGATCGGTGGCTCACCAACCTCAATTCGGCGCCAGGTAACGAACGCGCTGCACTCAATCAGTGCCGCGTAAATTTCGGGGACCCGGGTGGCAAAAGGGCCCGCGTTTTCCAGCGCCAGAGTCACGAGTCACCACGATTGTCTTCATCCTCGCATATCCCCCTGTGGTAACCTCAAAGTGCCTGATCGTCTGCGGGACTCTCCCGATATTCCGCTGGACGCTCCTCGCTTCCCGGTAGCCTCTAGGCACGACTAGATTTGGAGGGATCCCCATGCGGCAACTACTGTTTTCCACGATGATCGTCATGCTGACCACCGCCTGCGCCACCAGCGACTCGGCACCGCCGATGATGGTGAGCGACATGAGCAGAGTGGCACCCTCCGGCGCTTCGTTCGGCTATACGGCGTGGGATGGCATTCTGGAGTCTGGAGAGGTTGCTTCGCGCAAGATGGCGGCTTCGTCACCCGTGGCGGATCGCAAGATCGTCTATACGGCAAGCCTGGCCATCATGGTGAGCCTGCGCTCCACGGCGATCGAGCGGATCGGTAAGTTGGCGGAGGAGAAGGGCGGGATCGTTTCGCGTTCGTCGCTGCGGGACATCACGATCCGCGTTCCCCCCGACCAGTTGCAGGCAACGCTTCGCGAAATCGAGGCGCTCGGAGAGGTCCTTGACCGGAATGTCTCGAGCGATGACATCACCGAGTCCTATCGCGACGTCGAGGGGCGCCTGAGCACGGCGAAGGCCTCACGCGACCGGCTGCTGAAGCTCCTCGAAACCGCGGAGGAAACCAAGGACGTGCTCCTGATCGAGCAGGACCTGAGGCGCCTGACGGAGGAAATCGAGCAGATCGAGCGCTCGCTTCGCGGCATGGACAACCAGGTCCAGTTTGCGACGATCCAGATAAGCGTCGAGGAGCGCGCCCGCGAGCAGGTCAATGTGGTGCGTCCGCCGTCCCCCTTCACCTGGATGGAAAAGCTCGGCATCGACGAAGTCATGGCAACCCGCCGTAACCCCTCCCTCTCGGGACCGCGCCGCTCCCTGCCGTGGTTGCTGCATGGCAATCCGTTCCGTCTGGCGACGGGAGATGACCGGATCGTGCCGGAAGGCTTCGTGCCCATCGAGTACCGCGAGAACCTGCTGGTTGCCGCGACCGCGGGAGACGCGCGTCTGCGCGTGACTCGCTTCCGCGTCGAGCACGAACAATCGCTCGAGTTCTGGTCGACCGTGCTGCGCCGCGAGTTCGAGCGCCAGCGCGGCTACGAGGTCACCGACACCAAGAAGCTATTCTTGGAGACAGGACTGGACCTAATCGGCCTGGAGACTGAGACGGTCTTCGGTGGTGAACGCTGGGTCTATAACATCATGCTGATTCAGAAGACCGGCGACAAGAAGCAGCTCTGCGCGGTGGAGTTCGCCTATCCGAAGCGGGAAGACGTTACCCCCTTGGGGATGGCGCTGTATAACGCCGTGTTGGGCTTTCGTGTGCGATAACAACCTGGCGGCACCTCCTTCCGGGAGGCGCCGCCAGGCTACTGCCAATCAGGCTTCCATTCCGCCGTCCACATTGAGGGTGGTTCCGGTGATGTAGTTGGCATCGGGGCCGGCAAGGAACGCGACGGCACCGGCGACTTCGTCGGCAACTCCGAATCGCCCGAGGATGGTTTGTGCCTTCAGCACGGTGGCAAAGTCCCCCTCGTCGGGGTTCATGTCCGTGGCGATGGGGCCGGGCTGGACCGCATTGACGAGGATGCCCTTGGCGCCCAGGTCACGGGCAGCGGCGCGGGTGATGCCCTGAACGGCGAACTTGCTGGTGGCATAGATCGAGAGCCCGGCGAACGGAGCGCGACCGCCGACGACGCTGCCGACATTGATGATGCGAGCCCCCTTCTCCAGCACATTTGCCGCTTCGTTCAGGATCGTGAAGATCGCCTTCACGTTGATGGCGATTTCCTTGTCGAAGGCTTCCTCGCTGGCCTGGCCCAGCGGTGCGGCGGTAAAGGTGCCCGCGTTGTTGACAACGATGTGGATGCCGCCGAGTTCCTTCTTCACGCGGGCCAGGAGGCCCGTCACTTCCGCGGTCACCGAGGAGTCCGCCTTGATGGCGACAGCCTTGCGGCCGAGCGCCTTGATCTTCGCGACGACTTCCTCTGCGGCCTTGGGGGACTTGGCGTAGGTAATCGCCACGTCAGCACCCTCCTTCGCCAGACGAATCGCCGTCGCGGCGCCAATCCCGCGACTTCCACCCGTAACCAGTGCAACCTTGCCATTCAAGCTCATGATGTTCTCTCCATGTGTAGCATCGGGTGAGTTGTCACCCTGCGCGAATGGGTTAAGCGCAAAGGATGCCAATTCGTAACAGACTCGGTAGCAAATCAAAAATGTCGTCTTATCCGCCGAACCCGTCACCCAATGGTCACGCTGCCATGTTCGGGTTTCGCGTTGACATGTCCTCCGGCCGAACAGATCAACGGAGTGCAAACAGAAGGTCACCAAACAACTCGGTGGTTACAACCATGAGAATAAATCTCTGGGGCTCCGCGGCGGGTATCGGCACGCTCATCGCCATGATCGCGACTTTGTGTCCGGGGCAGGCATCTGCGCAAACGGCCGGAATTACCACGCCGGGAACCAACGCCTTCCAGGACGCCGGATACAGCTATCTTGACCGCGAGTCGTTCTTCTACATCCGGTCGGTCCAAAGCATCCGCATCGACGAGGGTCAGGGGGTCGCCTATCTCTCCGCCCTTGGCGACGATGGGAGCGGTCTGGTGAAGGTCGATCTGGGCGCCGGGTCGACGCTTCCTTTCCCGATCGGGCAGGCCAGCCTGAGCGGCGACGAGGACCTACTGGGCGACATGGCGCTGGACCTGGCGAATGGAATCGGCCTCGTAGGGACGCTGGATTCTCCGGCGAAGATCGTGAAGGTGTCACTCGGCGCCACCCGAACAGACTTTCCGCAGCGGGTGGCCGCCACCTATCTCGACCCCGGCGATAGCGAGTTGCGCTGCGCCGCCTTCGACACCATCAACGGCTACGCGTACTTTGCGACGGCGACCTCGCCCGCGCGGCTTCTCAAGATCGATCCGGGCGCGGGGAGCTCCGCTCCCGCGAAGGTGGCGTCGCTCGACATCAGCGGCACCATCAGCAGCGCGCAGGAAATGCTCTTCGACGCGACCAACGGCTATCTCTACATCAGCTCCGAAGGCGGTGTGATCGGCAAGTACCAGGTGACGGCTGGTTCCGCGGCGCCGGTCTTCGTGGGATCGGTTTCCACGGGCCGGCAATACACGCGCTCGGGCGACATCGACGCCACGCGGGGCTACGCCTACTTCGTCGACCAAGTGACCAATGCGACCCTCATGAAGATCCGGCTGGACGCGACGCCCACCGCCCCCGTGGTGGTGGCGACGCGTTCGCTTGGGTCGGATCGGAGCTTCAGCGTCCTGGTGGACGAGACCAACGGCACAATCCTCGTGGGCCGGGACGAGAAGGTCAGCAAGTACGCCGTCGGGGCCGGTGATGCCACCCCGACCTTCGTAGCGGACACAACGCTGGCCGCCGGCGAGGATGAGCCATTCTTCTCCGCCTTCAACGAGGCTGAGGGGAAGGCCTACTTCATGCACTACGGGGCGTACTTCCTGGACGAGTCGGACAAGATTATCGAGGTCGAGTCAGGTGGTGCCACGTCGGCAGCGACCCGCATCGGCGCCACATCGCTCCCTTGGAATGAAGGAAACCTGACGTCGGTGGCCTATGACTCCGCCAACGGATACGGGTTCTTTGGAGCCACTTCGAGCCTGCATCCGGGGAAGATCATCAAGGTTGACCTGAACCCGGGGACCGACGCGCCGCCGCGCCGGGTGTCGGCCCTTGAGGTGAATACCCTTCCCGCGGCCCCCAGCAACCTGGGCTTCGATTCTACCCGCGGTCTTGGCTATGCAACCGTCCAGGGGAACGGAACCGATGCACGCTTCGTGAAGTTCGATCCGGGTGTCGGCGATGCCGCTCCCTCCATTGTCAGCGAGCTTCAGGTCGCATCAAGCGGCATCAGTTGGCGCAGCGCGGCCATCTACGATTTCGACAACAACTACGCCTACCTGCTCCCGTGGCCGACATCGGGACAGCAACTGCTCAAGGTCGACCTGGGCACCAGCTACACAACGCCGCTGCTGCTCCACACGATCGCGATGCCGACGGGTGTGGGGGTCATCACGCACACAGCCTTGGACGAGGTGAACAACATCGGCTACTTCGGGACGGACTCGAATCCCGCCCGGCTGATCAAGGTGAACCTGGGCTCTGGCGCGGCCACACCGGTTGTCGTGGGCACGCTGGCCCTTCCGACCTTGTGCGACGATACCTCCCACCTGAGCGTCGATCCGGTGGACGGCTATGCGCTCATGGGGACATTCTTCGGGACGGCAGGTGTGAACACGACGCGCAGCACGACGGTGCACCGCATCCTGCTTGGGGCACCGGGCGATGTTCCCACCTACGACCAGGGCTACGAACTGGCGGCTGACGAACTGCATCTCTTCGAGGGCTTCCTCGATCGCGCGAGCGACGAAGGTTGGTTCCGCACCGCCCGCAGTATTGTCCGCGTCGACACGGGCGGCGCCACCGGCCCCTTCGTCCGCCAGGGACAGACCTATACCATGCCCTACGACACGATCTATCGGTCGATGTTCACCGATGGGCTGGGCTATATTTACGCGGGTGCGGGCATCGAGCCTTCCAGCGTCATCAAGTACAAGGCAGGCGCCTCCTCGCCGAAGAACACGCTGTGGGGAACGAACATCACGATCCCAACCAACACCGTGGCCCTCGTGGACGAGATGCGGTTCTACTCTCATGTGGCCGGAGGAAACTACCAGTTCGCCATCTACCGCGTGGACTCCGGGTACGATCTGCTTTGGAAGTCGGGCATCGTTTCCAACACCGCGACCGAAGGCGAAATCGCTGTCCCCATTAGCAGCGGTACACCCTCGGAACTCTCTCTCTCCACGGGCACCTATGCGGTCGCGTGGATCACGGACAGCGATACGCTGGCCGCCTCCGCAATAGAACGGCCCGCCCAAATCAACGACGCGTTCGCCTACCGCACCGGGGCGTTTCAGATACCTGGGAATGCGGACTTCGACTGGAAACGCCCGATCCGCTACGCCTGGACGCAGTACATCACCTACACGGCCGCACCCAGCATCGAGACCCTGATCCTATCCGACCTCGACGGGCTCAATAGCCCCGACACCGGCTATACGAACAGCCTGACCGTGCAGGTCGAGGCCACGACCACCGGCACGCTCCCGATTATCGACTTCGAGGCGTCCCAATCCAGCGCCACCGGCGGCTTTGTGAGCGTCGGCGCGAATCCGTCCTTCCAGTTCACCTTCTCGAACTTCGCCAATGGGAGCAAGACGCTCTGGGTTCGGGCAATCACCGCCCAGGGCGCCGGTCCTGTGAAGAGCGCCACCATCACCTATGACTCGGTGGCTCCCACGGTGACTCTCACCATTGACGGCATTACGGGCACGGGCCCCACAAACGCGGCCTCCTTCACGGGAAGCGTCTCTGGCAGCGGACTGAGAAGCGGATCCATCGACTTTGAAAATGCCTCGGAGTTCACGGTGACCAACGGCACGGTGGTCGCCACCGGTGCGAACACCTTCTCCATCACGCCCGCGGGCGACGGAGATGTGGTGATCACCGTGTTGGCGGGCGCAGCGTCCGACCAGGCGGGTAACACCAATGCCTCCCCGGTCAGCCGCACCATCACCGTGGATCGCATCGCTCCCTCCACGACCATTGCGTCGTCGCTTCTTTGGAAGGTGACGGGAAGCATCACCGGCTCCTACTCGGCCAGCGACGGTTCGGGAACCGGCGTGGCGTCCACCCGTCTTTTCTATCGCAAGGACAGCGGCAACTGGACCGCAGGCTCCACGTTCACGGGCGGAACCTGGTCCTATACACCCACGGGCGGTAGCCCTTCCGGTAGCTACGCCTTCACCGCGATTTCCACGGATGCCGCGGGGAACGCCGAATCGGCCAATCCAACGGGAAGCGCGGATCTCCCCGGCCAAGTGACGGTTGTGTTCAACTCGGCCAACGACAGCACCTTCACATGGACCCTCAGCACACCGGGCACCTACCTTTACCCGATGACCGACTCGGTTGCCGTCGAGGCGACCTTCGATACAGTCGATGTAGGGGGGCAGTTCTCCTTCCGCCGGAGCACCAATTCCGTCGCAGCCACCCATCTGCCGGACGGCTACGCGCTGACCGAATTGGTGCCCAACCGCCTAGTCGCCACCAACTCGTTCCTGGCCGAGACCGAAGTGGACATCCGCTGGATCGGCCAGAATCCCGGCACGCTGGCCCTCGGCGAGATTGACCGCGCTGTCCTCGCCCAAACCCCGTCAGACCCGGGGCCGGTGGTCAGGGCGTCCGATGCAGTCACCACACCCGCGGCGATCAACTTCGCGCTCAGCTTCCCGACCGGACAGAGCGTCGTCTATGCAGGTCGCTATGTGGAACCGACTTTCGACTCCATTGCCCTTCAGGATGCCGACGCGTTGAACGATCCGCTCGCAGGCTGGACGAACCAGGCGACCATCAACGCCTTCCTCGGCAACCGGGGCGGTGACCTGCCACAGGGCGTCGAAGTGGCGCTTGAGCCCACCTTCAGCGCCGCCCAAACCCCTGCCTACACCTTAGGCGATGGAGTCGTCAGCGCGACGCTAGCCGCCACCGAGGGAGAACAAACGGTCTACGTTCGCCCCGTCGGTGCGCGTGGCGCCAGCAGCGCGGTTCTCTCGCAATCCATGATCCTCGACACCATTGCTCCAGTCACGAATGTCTCGATTCCGACCGGTGTCTTCGGGACGAGCGGGACGATTCAGTTCAACGTCGATTCCACCAGCACACCCGCGTCGGATATGCGCCTGCGGCTGGACTATCGCCCCATCACCGGTGGCGGACCGTGGGTGACTCTGGTGGATGTGGATGCCGCCACGCAGGCAACCGGCATGGCGACCATCAACCGTCCGGCCGAGGGAGATGGGCTCTACGCGGTGCGTGTCTTCGCGGCGGACCCGGCGGGCAACTTGGGCACGATCCCCTTCCCGGGCTTGATCACCCACCCGGGGGTTTACCGCGTCACCTTCAACAGCTCTGCTGGCACACCGCTGCAACTCACCGTAGCCGCCGGGACCAGTGTCACCTTCCCGCTCAGTGCCACGAGCTTCGTTACGATCGACGGCACCAACCTGAGCGCCGATGAGCTGATCACCTTGCAGCGCATCAGCCCACTGGGGACCGTACCGACAAGCATCTCCGCCGTGGACCTGATCAGCGAGTACCTCCAGATCAGTTCCGCCACACCGCTGAACGGGACGGTCGATCTGACCTGGCAGTTCGATCCCGCTGCGGATGCGGCCCTGACAAACCCGGTGAACACGGTCTACCGCTTCAGCGCGGGAGTCCTCTCGGGTACCTTCGCAGTCACGCCTTCGGGCCCGGATGGCAACATCCTCACCGTCACTGGCGTCTCGGCTTTCTCCGACTGGTACGCTGGTGACAATACCACGGGCGTTACGGGTTGGGGACTGCTGGGAGAGAACTGATCAAGGATCACTCGCAACGCGTGACGTGCCGGGCATCCCCGGTGCGTCACGCCACCGGATAGGCAGGGGGCTTGACGTCGACGGGGCGCTGCCTGGGGCTGACTGGAGTTTCAGATGAGGGGATGCCGCCTTCCCAGCCCAGAGCGCGCAGAAAGATCTCACCGGCCGAGAGGTTTGAGGAGGCGTCGGGCAGGATGCCGCTGAGGCTGGAGGCGGACTCCATGCGGCACTGCTGTGCGGCGGTGTCACGGGTGGTCGCGGCGATTCGCCCCAGAATTCCGCCCATGGCCAGCAGGACGATGATGAAGATAAGCGGGCGCCGGTTCCTTAACAGGGCCGATCCCACGATCACGGTCGTCACAACGAGCGCCAGACTGGCCAGCAGCCCGATCAGGATCTGGATCATCATGCCGGACACTGCGGGTACCTCCTCCCGTCCTACTTGAGGTCGATATGCTTCATGAGAGAAAAGACGTCTTTGTCCCCTCTACCTGACAAGCAGAGCAGGACCAATGTTCCCGGCTTCAGCTCGGGGGCCATTTTGTGTAGCTGGGCAATCGCGTGGGAGGTTTCGAGAGCCGGAATGATGCCCTCCAACTGGCTGGTCTTCTGGAGCGCTGCAAGTGCCTCATCGTCGCGGATCGGCACATAGCGCCCGCGGCCCGACTCGGCGTAGAAGCTGTGCTCCGGCCCGACGCCGGGATAGTCCAACCCGGCGCTGATGGAGTGGGCGGGCGTGATCTGGCCGTCTTCCGTCTGGAGGACGAAGCTGCGGCTGCCGTGGAAGACGCCGACCTTGCCCATGGTGATGGTCGCGGCGTGCTCACCGCTGGGAATGCCTTTGCCTTCCGCCTCCACGCCCCAGAACTCCACCTTGGTGTCGTCATAGAAGGGATGGAAGATGCCGATGCTGTTAGACCCGCCGCCGACACAGGCGATGACATGGTCGGGGAGGCGACCTTCGCGGGCGAGAATCTGCTCGCGAGCTTCCTTGCCGATGACCATCTGGAAATCGCGGACCATGCGGGGGAAGGGGTGGGGACCGGCGCAGGTGCCAAAGATGTAGTGGGTTTCCTCGCAGGTGGCCAGCCACTCGCGCATCGCCTCGTTGATGGCATCCTTAAGCGTGGCCGTGCCGCTGGTAACCGGGATGACCTTGGCGCCCATGAGCTTCATGCGGAAGACGTTGAGGGCCTGGCGCTCGGTGTCCTCCTTGCCCATGTAGATCACGCATTCCAGGCCAAAGAGCGCGCAGGCGGTGGCCGTTGCGACGCCGTGCTGCCCCGCGCCGGTCTCCGCGATGATGCGCTTCTTGCCAATGCGTCGCGCGAGCAGCACCTGGCCGAGCGTGTTGTTGAGCTTGTGGGCTCCCGTGTGGAGCAGGTCCTCACGCTTGAAGTAAATCTTCAGGTGGCCGCCGAGAGCTTCCTCGGTGCGGTGGGCGCGGGTCAGCGGCGTCGGACGCCCGGCGTACTCGCGCAGCAATGTGTCCAACTCGACGTGAAAGCTCGGGTCGGCCCAGACCTTGTCGTAGGCTTCCTCCAGGTCCATCAGGGTCTGAACGAGCGTTTCCGGAACGAAGCGCCCGCCGAACTGACCGAACCGCCCGCGCTTGTCGGGGCGTTGGTCGAGGGGAACGAAGGTCTTTTCCGGGGAGACGGCCAGAGACATGGAAGAGGCAACCTGTGCTTTCGCAGACTAAACCCGCTTGCTGCGGGGAGTGGGACTCTATGGGGCACGCTCCGGATAACGCAAGACCAGTGCGCGATCCTTCGAGCGCAAGAAAGTTTTTCATTGGCTTCCCGCATGCCCCACAGCAGATTATGGCATTCAATCGAACACTCGGAGGAGTCAGGATGCGCGTCAGCGTGGCTGGAAACAGATGGCTGCTGGGTAGCTTGGGGATCTTGGCTCCCCACATGGCTTCGGCCGCTCCACCGTCGCTCGCCTACTACGATTTCGATTCAGGGGCACAGGGGTGGACGGCCGCTTCAGCACCGGCCAACTTCACAGCTCCCACCTTCAGCACCGATTCAGGCGCACTGCAAATGAGGATGGGAGACCCGCGAAGCACCTTTGGCTTTTGGAGTTCCCCGGCGCTCTCGTTTGAAACGGGCGGAGGGACTCCAACACCATCGCCCACCCCCGCTGGCATGAGGCCCGCCTTGCTCCCGGCGAGCGAAGAGATGCTCCGGCTCGACTATGTACTAACGAGTGATGCGCAGTCCTTCGCCGACACCCCGTCGCTGCGACTCCGCTTGGCCGATGCCGACTTTCAGGAAGTGAGCGCCGTTTCTCTGAGGTCGCTTGGCGGTTTTTCCGGGCTGCCCTATGAAACCAACGCACGCAGATTTTCCCTCTACACGGTTCGGCGCAGCGATTCGATCGACGCGTACGCCAATTTTGACCTCTTGGGAACGGACGGGCTTGGTGCGGCAGGGGTTCAGGTCGGTCTGGATACCTTCGCTGCCGCCAAGTCGTTTGCGATCAGTGATCTGGCATTCCAGCAGACCGAATTCTCGCAATCGAGCCCGGCGCTGGGAGCCTGGACCTTTAATTCAGACCGCCTTGAGGTGGACATCATTTGGAGCGGTGTCGAATCCGCGTCGACGGGCGGCTTCTCCGACGGGAGCCTCTATGTCGACCTGAACGGCAACACCAACCATGTGGGCTACTGGAAGACAGCGGGCACCGGCCTGACCCTGGACAGTGAGCGTGTCTACCGGGCCCGATTCGTGGTCGGTACCGACGTCGACACGAGGAGCACAGTCCCTGACTTCACCATCAAGGTGCAGTCGACAGACGGAAGCGTGTCATGGCAGAAAACCATTTCCAGCACCGGCAATGGCAGCGCTTCGCCAATGCTGGGCGACAGCAAGGGATACGACATTTGGTATCGCCCACCGGCAGAACTCAACGGGGAGGGGGTTTCCCTGGTCTTCGTTGCGTTGGGGTTCAATCCCTCTGACTCTGCCAATGCCCGAATGCTCCTGGAGGACGTGTCGATCGTCTCCTACGCCGCCCCCAACGAGGAATTCCTGCCCGTCGCCACTCCCACGCCGACGGTCACTCCGACCATGACGCCCGTGCCCACCGTGACGGCACGCTCCCGAGAAAAGCTAATCATCCTGGCGGGCGGCGGCGACTATGCAGGCAATCCCATCCGCAACCAAACCAGACAGTTGGCAGAGTACGCACATCGGGTGGCGGTCGCGCGCGGGTATGCAGAACAGGACATCAAGTACTTGTCTTCGTTCCCGACACTTCCCAATTCAGGCGGAACGGCTGAAGTCCCCAACCCGAACGTGGACGGTCCGGCGACCGAAGCCGCGCTGCGGCAGGCGATCACCGAGTGGGCCGATGGCGCCTCCTCACTCTTCATCATGCTGCTGGACCACGGGGACCTTGATGCTGGAGGGGAGGCGTATTTCCTGCTCGACGGCTCGACCTCCCCCCGGTCGATCCTGACCACTACTGCGCTGGACGCGATGCTGGATACGGCTCAAACCGGAACCGATCCACTGCCGGAAGTGATCCTCTATCTGGACATGTGCTATGCGGGCGGCTTCGCTCCGGTCGTCACTTCAACGCCGGGTACGCAGGTGACCCGCAGCATGATCGCCAGCACGAGCGCGGACCGGCTGGCGTCGTTCGGTGGGGTGATCGGCGAGATGAGCTTCACGTCCTTTTACCTTAGCGCCGCCATACAAGGCCTCTCGCTTGCCGATTCCTTCGCCGTGGCCCGCAGTGCCATCTCAACGCTACGATCCCCACGGAATTCGCCGCAATCGCCGCAACTTGACGACGATGGAGACGGCACCTACACGAGCCGGGATGGCGGCAGGTTGCGGAACCGCTTCGTGGGTGGTCCTTCGGCCTTCGGGTTCCTCCCCCCCGAGATCCTGTCGGTGACGCCCGATCTGACGCTATACACCCCGGCAGACACTTCGGTCTGGGTGGACACGGGGGCTGGGGGGGCCGATCAGGTACAAGGCTTCCTAGTTTACGAGGAACAAGAGTTCGATCCAAGCCAACCGATCTCCAGCTACCAGACGATCGATTTCGTGCGCACAGGGACGGGGAATCGGTGGACTGCCTCGATCCCGGGCCGCTTCCTGTCCGCCCCAGGAGATTACAGCATCATGTATACTGCCTCCAAACGCGAGACATCGCTTTCGTCAACCCCCGTCATGGCGGTGCCGGTGGCACGCCGGATTGCGATTATTCCACCGACCGGCTGGTATCCCTACTGAACTTCAGGCCGTTTGAGATTCCCGTGCGACTTGCGCTTGACATGGGCAGGGGTGGCGGGGACCCTTCCGCGCTCTGCGAGTCAGGCATGTTCCATGGCCGCCTGACCGCGCTGTCCTCCCACACGGGGGGACCATTCATGAGGAAAGCGAGACCAAGTCGCCATGTACGCTGTCATCCGCCAAGGCGGTCACCAGTATCGCGTCACCACCGGTGACGTCATCCAGCTCGAAAAGCTCGAAGTTGAAGCCGGCCAGGAAGTCACCCTTGAGGAAGTCCTCGCGGTGAGCACTGGCGAAGGCGCCCTTGAAGTCGGCGAGCCCCGCGTTGTCGGCGCCGTCGTGAAGGCCAAGGTCATCCGTCAGGGCAAGAGCCCGAAGGTTGACATCTACAAGATGCGTCGCCGCAAGGGCTTTGCCCGCACCGGCGGCCACCGTCAGCCCTTCACCGAAGTGCGCGTCATCTCCGTCGAAAAGAATGGCCAGGCTCTCGCCTGATCCCTCCTCCCGATTGCATAGAAAGGATCCCGATCAATGGCTCACAAGAAGGGCGTAGGCTCATCCAAGAACGGTCGCGACTCAAATTCCCAGCGCCTTGGCGCCAAGGAACCTGATGGCAAGCTCGTCCCCGGCGGCTCCATCCTCATGCGTCAGCGCGGCAACAAGTGGTACCCCGGCAAGAACGCGGGCCAGGGCAAGGACTTCACCATCTTCGCCAAGGTCACCGGCGTTGTGAAGTTCGAGACCAAGAAGTCCGGCAAGCGCTACATCCACATCGTGGTTCCGGTCGAAGCCACCGCCTAACCGGTTTCATCCCAAGACCAAGTGAATAGAACGGCGCGCCAACTCGGTGCGCCGTTTTTTGTTTGTTCTGATGTAAACATCCGACACCTTTCGATTGCCCGGGCACAGGCCCTGCTTGGTATTTTCCGCGGTTGAGCGACCCGAGGGGATCCCATGGAAGTCCGCGAGAAATATATTGCGCGCCTGCTGAATGATCCGGCCAGCCACGGCTACTCGGAAATCAAGTTCATCCATACCCCTCAAGTGGTGGTTTCACGCTGGGTTCGGCAGCGTTGCCAGTACCTTTGCCGCTCCAGCCGCCAGTCGGACCTGTGCCCCCCCTTCTCCCCCACGGCGGACGACACGCTCAAGATGCTGGACGA
>WGMQ01000013.1 GCA_016125005.1 bacterium
ATGGCAGCCAGCCAATTCATTGGCTGGTCGGCGAACGCACCCGGATCGCGTACCGGACGGCACGCCTGAATCGCCTAGGATGAGGGTCATCGCCCAACCATTCAATCGTGCCATCCGGCACGAGGCCCCCTTTTTGATCATTTCCAGCCAATGAATTGGCTGGCTACCATCGGTTGTCCCTGCCGGGACATGCGGCCAACCGGTCGCGGGTTGGGGCCTTTGGAGGTTCTCCGTGGTCGAACGGATGACGTTGCAGGTCCATTTCATGGGGCTCGCGTGACAGAACCGAGCGGCGGTCCTTCAGACCGCGGTCGCCTTGTCCTTCAACCCGGCCCTCCCTCGCGTTGCTCGGTCAGACCGGGCTTGGGTCTGTCGGCCTTTCAGGCCTTGTACGACCGCCGAGGTTACATGGGAGACACCGAGGAAGTCGGGCAAGAAACTGTGTCCATCCCGCCTTCTCTGTGCGCCTTTCTCCGTGTCTCTGTGCCTTGTATATTCCCCAAAACTCCCTTATCGGGGTTTAAGAGGGGTCGAGGGGAGAATGGGGCGGAGCCCCAAGTCTCCCCCGGTCTTGCCTTGGAGTCGTCCCTTGGGGAACAGGTTTACATGAGGTTGCCGGAGGCAGGTAACGGCCTGCCTCCGGCGGGCGGAAACCAGATCGGTCTGTGCCTGGGTCCATCCAAAAGACCGCCACGGAGTGATGGTCGGTTTCCGCTTCTCTGTTCATAATCCGAACAGTCGCGAGGGTCAGCATCTTTGCATGCCAAACCCGCATCGCAAGAAAGGAACATCAGAGGAGATGAACGCAACTCAAGTCTTCGTCGGCATCGATGTCTCCAAGGAGAGCATCGACGTCCACATGCAGCCAACCGGCCAGAACCGTCGTTTCTGCGCCAAGGACGATCCCGGCCATGAGGGCCTCGTCGCCTTCCTTCGCAGCGCCGAGCAAGGCGGCTCCGCCATTGCCCAGGTCGTGCTGGAATCCACCGGCGGCTACGAGGCACCTTGCGCTGCCGCCCTTGCCGCGGCGGGGCTTCCCGTTGCCGTCGTCAACCCGCGACAGGTGCGCGACTTCGCCAGGGCGATGGGCTGCCTTGCCAAGACCGACAAGGTCGATGCGCGCATCATTGCGCTGTTTTCCGCGCGCATTCAGCCTCCCTGCCGCCCGCTGCCCAGCAGCGACGAGCGCCAGCTCCGCGAGCTTCATTGCCGCCGCCGCCAGCTCATCGAGGCCGCCGTCGCGGAGGAAAACCGGCTCGACACCGCCACGAGCGAGCCAGCCCGCGCCAGCATCGCGCGCCACCTTCGGTTCATCGAGGAGGAGCGCCAGCGCATCGAGGAGGAACTCACCGAACTGATCCGATCCAGCCCGCTCTGGCAGGAGCGCGCCGCGCTTCTGCGCAGCGCCAAGGGGGTCGGCGAGGTCACCTCACAGGCCTTGCTGGCCTTCCTCCCCGAGCTCGGCAAGCTCGACCGGCGGGCAATCGCCTCAGTCGCCGGGCTGGCGCCCTGGGCCTGCGACTCCGGAGGACGACGCGGCAAGCGGTCCATCTGGGGAGGAAGAGCGACCGTGCGCTCTGCCCTGTACATGGCCACGGTCTCGGCCGTCCGTCACAACACCGCGATCAAACGCATGTACCAGCGACTGTTGGCCAACGGCAAGGAGCGCAAGGTCGCCCTGACGGCCTGCGCCAGAAAACTCCTCACGATCCTCAATGCCATGGTCCGCGACAATCTGCCCTTCAGGGAGGAAAAAATGCCATCCGCCGCTTGACAGCCCAATACAGTCACTCTGTGGTGATTCTTTTTTTCTGGTTCGGCCTTGTCCCACAAGCCGGCTTTTCAGCGCCGATGCGACGCCTTTCAGGGTCGGATTACCATCATCGGCGGTCCGGTGGTGTCGGCCTCTGCGGCCTCAACCACCGGCTATTGGCTGTCATCCTTTCAGGATGTATTCGGCGGGCGGACAGGCCACCCAGACCATCACCTGAGCACATGCACTGTCACCCATGCGTCCGCATCGTACCGATCATATCCCCCGCACATCCCAAAACCAGCGTATCTGCGCCATCTGCGTCATCTGCGGACCCGCTTTTTGCCGTTCACCGCCGCGATGCGACGCCTTTCGGGGTCGGATTCCCATCATCGGCGGTCCGGTGGTGTCGGCCATCGGCGTTTCGAGTCGTGCTCGCGGAATCGTGCTGTAACGGCCAACACCGGCTTGTCGTTTTCCCTTGCAGC
Source organism: bacterium (assembly GCA_016125005.1). GTDB lineage: Bacteria > Sumerlaeota > Sumerlaeia > SLMS01 > SLMS01 > WGMQ01. The sequence goes on from WGMQ01000013.1 coordinate 2,242, forward strand.
GGCCGGGGGTGGTATGGACTCTCCCGGTTCCCCGCAGGCCAGTGTGATGCCTGCGCTATGACTGACATCTTTCCGTCGTCCTCCGCAGGTCGATGATCATTTCAGGAGTTTAGCCGCCATGGCCAAGAAACAGAATCGGGTCCAGGTCATTCTGGAATGCACCGAGTCCCGCGCCGCCGGTGTGAAGGGCATTTCCCGCTACCACACCGTGAAGAACAAGAAGAACACGACCGAGCGCATCGAGCTCAAGAAGTACAACCCGTTCCTCAAGAAGCACACGGTCCACCGCGAAATCAAGTAACAGCGCGCTCCAGCGCCTGCGTTTTGGCCGGGCAGCAAGGGTTCTCCCTTCGCTGCCCGGCTTTTTGTGTTTGTATCCGCCCGCCGGGCTAGCGGCAACGCGGCGCCGATGGCGCGCAAATAATCCCCATTCTTCCCCTCCATTTTGTTCTTGCCGTGGTACGGCCCGCATCCTCATGGCTGGTCTCAATCTCAACTGCGGAACCGCCTTGAGGGGCGGCACACGTTGACCGCAGAGCCACCGTTACAGGAGTCATGCAGATGAAAGCCCTCAAAGTTACAGCAGCAGTGATGTTGATCGGAACCGCAGCCCTCACGACGAGCGGCTGCAGCTGGGCCCAGCGTGGTGCTGCCGGCGGCGGTCTTGCCGGTGCGGTTGCTGGTGCTTCCATCGGCAACGCCACCATGGCGGCCCCGGCGACGGGTGCCATCATCGGCGGCACGTCGACGGCTCTGGTTGGTGGCGCCGCAGGCGACGCCTACGACCAGGTCACCCTCAAGGACAAGAATCGCGAGCTGGAGAACCTCCGCGCCGAGGTCCTCAACAAGGAGTCGGAGATCGCCGCCCTGCGTGCGACCGGCCTGACCCCCGAGCGCGAGGCTGAACTCTCCGCCGCCCAGACCCGTCTTGGCGAACTGGAGCAGCAGCTGGCCGAAGCACAGGCCTCGCTCGACGCCGCCAAGGCCGAGGTCCAGACGACCTCCCTCACCCGCTCCGCCCTTGAGAGCGAAGTGAGCAGCAAGGCCGCCGAGATGGAGAATCTCCGCGCCGAAATCGCCGCCGCCGACGCTCGCCGTCAGGTCAGCGAGGAAGAGGCCGCCCGCCTTCGTTCTGAGGCCGACACCCTGCGCGCCGCTGTTGTCGCCAAGGAAGCCGAACTGAAGGAAGCCCGCGGCACCCTGAATGTGCTCCAGACCTCCCTGGAAGGAAAGCAGCAGAAGCTGCAGGAACTCCAGACCGAGATGCAGAACCTCAACGTGCAGCTCGAGGAAACCTCCCGCGGCCTGACCCTGACGATCGCGGAGTCCCTCCTCTACGAACCCGGCAAGGCCGAGTTGACCAAGGACGGCAAGAAGCTCCTTGGCGAAGTGGCGACGATCCTCAAGGACCGCTTCCCCAAGAACGAGTTCATCATCGAAGGCCACACGGACAACCAGCCGATCGTCCGTTCGGGCTGGCGCTCGAACTGGGAACTGGGTGCGGCCCGTGCCCTCACGATGGTGCATGAGTTGGTCGACAACCAGGGCATTTCTCCGAGCAAGGTGAGCGCCACGACCTTCGGCGAGTTCCGCCCCTCCAGCTCCAACGACACGACCGATGGCCGTCGCCTGAACCGCCGCGCCGTCATCGTGGTGGTGCCCGAGGCCCTGCCCCTCCAGCGCCAGAACCTGGCCCTCGCCAAGTAACCTCAACCAAGCTTACCAGAGCTTCACCGGAGCGACAGCCGGGGCGCGATCAACCAACGTCGATCGCTCTCCGGCTGTTCATTTTTTCAGGCAAGCGACCCCCATGCACCCGTCCCTCCGTTTTCTCCTGCTCCCATGCGTGCTCGCGCTCGTTGTTGGATGCGCGTCCAAGATCAAGCCCGTTGGTCCCGAAATGCTGCCCTTTCCCGAGGGGGCAGAAATCAAGGAAGTGAACCGGAAGGGCTTCCGCCTGCGCATCGAATCGCAGGACTCGCTCCGTCCCTTTATCCAGTCGGAGGAGGTGCAGCGGGAACTCGGTCGCCGCAAGAGCGAGATCCAGCCGCCCACCGTGCTGGCCGACGGCGAGACGAGCCGGGGTATCGTGTTCATCCTGGCGCCGCCGGTCTGGGACAGTCCCAAGGGCTTTCACGAGGACCGCGAGCGCGGCGCCAAGGACGTTAACAAGGACCCGGACCTGGCCTTGGCACCGACGCGCGAGGATCACCTGCTTTTCACGCTGCGCGAGCGGCTTTACCGCTACCTGCTCCGCGCCTATCCCTACCCGGTGCGCACGCGCTACGCCTATCGGCTGTCCGATCCGCTCATCCAGAAAAGCCGCATGATCACCATCGAAACCCGCATCACCGACATCAAGCGCGGCGACGCTTGGATTCGTTACGTGATCGGCTACGGGCTGGGGCAGTCCCGCATCCAGATCCAGGGCGAGATCCTGGAGGGGTTGGAACGGCGCAAGATCGGCGATTTCGTGATTCGCCGCGGGCACGGCGGTTTTTCGCAGAGCGGCCTCAATCCCGAGGTGCTGATGGACGACTACGCGCTGAAATACGCAATCGAGGCGTCGGTGCGGATTATCTGCGAGGAGCTTCCGGAAGTCCTCCCCGGTGTGACCATTGAGGCTATCGTGCCCGAGGAAACGACGGAGTAGGGCAAGAGAGGCGGCTCTTCTGGATTCTCTTGAGGAAGCTTTCGCCCGGATCGCCCTGAGGGCGCACCTATTTCTCGTAGCCCAGGGTAAGGCCCAAGGCCGCAGCCCTGGGAACTGTGGGAAGTAGCGACTCGGCCCCGCAGGGGTCGTCCTGCTTCTCCCGTGGTGAACAGGAGCACGCCTTCGGCGCGCGATTCTTCGTTTCTCCTGGTTCCCGGCGCTGCGGCCTTGAGGCATTGCGACCGGGCTAATTTTACAAGGTTCGCCCTTCGGGCGTGAGGCCTGGCTTCCATGTGCGGAGTTGTCAGGGATGGGAAAGCCAGCACCCATCCTTGCTTGCGCTGAGAGGTGCCTTGCCCTTGAGTCGTTGGGTCGACGCCAAGCCCACCCCCCCCCGGAGACCGCAACGTCCGCATGGCCCAGATCAAAGAAGTCGAAGGCATCCCGTTGGTGCTGAGCCACCCCGACTCGATCCGCATGGAGTGGATCGGCAGCGAGGAGGTGCGCGAGCAACTCGAGGCCGCGTGGCTCATCGTGCAGGAGGGGGACACGCCTCTCAACCCGCGACTGGTCGGCAAGCCGGGCGTCGGCAAGACGACCCTTGCCTACGCGGTGGCGCGCTCCATCGGCAAGGATGTCTATATCATGCAGTGCACGATGGACACGCGCCCCGAGGACTTGATCGTGACGCCGGTCATCGCCGGTGAGGGACGCATCGCCTATCACGCATCGCCGCTCGTGACCGCGATGCTGACCGGCGCGGTGTGCATCCTGGACGAAGGCAACCGCATGTCGGAGAAGAGCTGGGCGTCGCTGGCGCCGCTGCTCGATGCGCGCCGCTATGTGGAATCGATCATCGCCGGCATCAAGATCGCCGCCCACCCCGAGTTCCGTGTCTGCGTCACGATGAACGACGACGCCTCGACCTACGAGATTCCCGAGTATATCCAGTCGCGCCTCCAACCGCAGATCGAGGTCTCCTTCCCGTCGCGCGACGAGGAAATCGCGATTCTCCAGTTCAACGTCCCTTGGTCTGAGGCGCAGGCCGTGCAGTACGTCGCGGATTTCCTCCAGAAGGCGCACGGGGTGAACCTGGCCTTCACGAGCCGCGATGGCGTGAACATCCTTCGATTCGCCCACAAGCTGGCGAAGCTGAAGGGGGGCGAGCCGAAGGACCATCTCCGCGCGGCAATCGAGGCCGTCCTTGGCGCCGACGGGGCCGAGTTCCTCGACTCGGGCCTCCCCGCACAGCGCATGACAGGTCTGGTGCAGGATGTGGAGGATCTGGAGGAACTCCTCGGCGATGATGACGACGATGCCGAGGACGATGAGGACTTCCTTGCCGATGATTCCGACGATGATGAAGACCGCCGTTAGGCCGCTGCTGGCGTGGCTTGGCGCGCTCTGCGTGTTGGGCCTGTGGCAGGGCTGCTCGCGCGAGGAGCCCGCGCCTGCGCCACCTCCCGCCACGGTCGCTCCCTCGGGGGCGGAGGATCTCTCCGTCGCGCTGCCCCGCCTGATCAGCAAAATCGAGGCAGCGACAGATGTCACCACCGTCGAGGTTGGCAATCCCTCGGAACGAGTCGCCAGCCGCATGGCTCGCAGGGCTCCTGTCTATACAGCGAGACCTCTCAACCTCCGGTCTGGATTCCCCAAGCCCCCCCAGGGGTTGCTGGTGGGGCAGCTGACTCTTGTTCCCAAGGTGCTGGCCATCGCCAACACAGGGGTGATCGTTACCGGCGGCGAGGATGGCGCGCGCGCCTGGCCCGTGGCCGCTGGCGCGCAGGCGCAGCCAATCGATGCGGATCCGGTCATCCAGGCACAGGTCGATGGTTCCGGCGAGCGCCTTCTCCTCCAGACGGTTTCCCATCTTTCGATTCGCAGCGGCCCACTCTTCGAAATTGCCCAGCAACTCGACGGAAATATCCCTCCCGGTCGTGCTCACTGGCTGACCGATGACACGCTGCTCTTCGCCCAGGAGCGGATCCTCGACTTCAATGCCTCGGCCCCGCAGCGTGTCTATACAAGCTCGATGCTCTGGAACATCGGAACAGGGCGGTGGAACAGGCCCTGGTTCGACCCGCTGGCCTACGCCAAGCTGGGAACCTTTCCCGTGCAAGAGGCCGCGTGGGGAACTCCTCTGCTACCGCACCAGCTCGAATCCATGCCGGGCCCGGTGCTGCGCATCGAAGACGACGGAACGACGGTTAGCCTCACGCGCGAGGTGGACTGCGCTGATCTCTCAGTCGCGATGGACCAGATGGGGGACGTGCTTGCGGTACGCACCTGGCGTCACGGTGGTGGTCAGTCGCGCGCCATTCTTCAGTGGGCCGATTCCATCACCACGCCAACCCTCCAACTGACGAGCGTCGCAACACACCGGGTGGCTCTCTCGCCTTCGGGCGATTGGATGGCCGCCGTTATTGGCGAGCCCGGGTTTCCGCCCGAGCTACGGCGTTATCGACGCGAGGATGTCGCGGGCGATTGGGTTGCGGTCCACGAGCTGTATAGACAGGAGCAATCGCTGCGCGCCAAGGCGTTGGCCGTGTCGAATTCCCTCGCCGCCGAGTTGGGACGCCGGACCGGTGGCATCCAGCCCACGGCCGGACCGACCCGCGAGCTCTGCGTCGCGATGGGGGAGCAGTTGAAGGGCGCGCTGCTCGAGCACTTCGCACTGCAACTACCGGAGAATGAACTTCACGCCCTGGGCGCTGTCGACGGGTTGCTGGATGAAGTCGGTGACTACTTCAAGGAGGAGCCCGCGCTCATCATTGCGCTGGCGGGCCTTGTCGCGGATGCGTTGCCACAGGCTCACTGGGAGATCGCAAAGGAAGACGAAGGGCTCTCCCCCGACGTGAGCGACGTCATCTTTGGGGATTCACTTTCCTTCACGGCATTGCAGCCGTTCGCGTTGGCGCGCGATCGCATCGCCGGCGATGGTCGGCTTAGTGCGACGGTGGGTGAGGTCAAGGCAGGGGTCCTGCCGATTTACCTTCTCGAGAATCGCCGACCGGAGACTCTGATAAGACTTCAGTCGGCCCAAATGAAGCACGCCGATGTGGACACGCAACGCGTTCGTCTATACGAGTTGGAGGACCGCCTCGGTAATGGCCTCGGTGATACGCGCGCGGTGAACCTTCTTGTCTATACAGTCGCGACGCAGCGTAAGGATCATGCGCTCGCCCGGCGCGCACTGTGGCCGTTGGTCGAGACGAATCCCGCATCGGCGCAGGGTGTGGCCATGCTTGCGCGAAATCTATACGACGACTTCCAGCCCGATGCAGCGGAGAGCCTATTCCGCCTGGCAGTGGAGATGTCACCCGGCGATCCCGCGCTGCGCTTCTCCTGGGCGGACGCCCTCATGGCGACGCAGCAGTTTGATCGGGCGCGCGAGGAGTTTGAACGAAGCGGGCGGCTCGATACTGCCGGTGCCCTTGCCCCCTACCTTCCAAGTCGGCTGGAGTTGCTGGAGAAGCTGAGGAGGGAGTCCGGCCAGTGATTCTGGGTCTTGGCATCGACACCATCGAGATTGAGCGGTTCGAGACGATTCATCTCGAGTCCTCGGCGCGCCTGCGCAACCGACTCTTCACGGTGCAGGAGCAGGCCTACTGCCTGGCGAAGGTCAATCCCGCACCGCATTTTGCTGCCCGTTTTGCCGCCAAGGAGGCCTTCGCCAAGGCGTTGGGCCGCGGCATCGCCCACGGCATCCAGTGGGTCGACGTCGAGGTGCTCCGCGATGAGGCTGGCGCGCCTTCGCTGGCGTTGCACCGGCGCGCTGCGGAACTTGCGGCGGAGCGCGAGGTCGGTTCCACGCACCTTTCGCTTTCTCATTCGCGCCTGGTGGCCGTGGCGACGGTGATCCTCGATTCGGAGGCACGCGAGCTGTGAGGTCGGGCTGCTGGATGATCCTCGCGACTGTGTTGCTGGTGGGAACTGCGAAGGCGCAGGACTATCCTAGCTTTGTCTATACAGAGCCGGGCTCTCCCTCTCCTCTGCCGACTCCCTCGGGTCCAGTCGACAGCACTGTGCCCGCGACGCCCGCACCGTCCCCTGTGGCGCCGACCATCGCCCCGGAGTCGACCGAGTTCATCCCCCCGCCGCGAGTTCTGGTCGGGGACCTCGCATCCACGGCAACTTGGACAGCGACCCGCGCTCGCATCGATCCGCGATTCGAGACGCTCCGGATGGGCTTTCTTTCCGGTGCCGACTCGCGGGAGATCCAGGCATCTGCCTCGGAATTGCTCGGCGATCTGGACACCCTCGTTCAGATGGCGCCGGTCCAGGCACCGAACCAGGCAGAATCGGTGGCTTGGTTTGAAAGCCGCATCAGGCGTCAGGTCGAGCTGATGGTCCGCGACTACATGAATGGCGAGAATGCGCGCGTCGGTGACACCGATGTGATGACGCGGAGATCCATCAGCGACCTGCAATCGGTGCTGGCGCGCAGCGACCGCGAGCGCGAAGGATTGTCGGAGATCGGCCCCGGCGGTCTTCCCGCACGGTGGGAAAGCGATCAGCCCGAACTCCAGGATTTCGCGGCGATGATCGTCGCCTGGCCCACCTGGCAATTGGCTGCCGAGTATCGGGAGCGGGCCGCGACCTACTTCGAGTATTTCAAGCGCAATCAGGGGGACTCTCCCTCGTTGATGGAGGCCCGTGAGATGTCCGCCCTCGCCCGCGAAATGGCGCGTCGCGAGTACGAGATTCCGGTCACCTCGAGGAGCCCCTTCCGCAACTGTGCGCTTCAGCTGGACGTCATGGCGGAAAGCCTCGGCGACCAGATTCGCGACGGGCGTCGCCTCCACGCACGTCGGCAAAGTCGCGTCATCCTTCCGGTCATCACGCAGCTCGATGGCTATCTGGAGCTATCCACCATGACGGCACGCAGCCCCTATCAAGGAGCCACACCGACACCATGAAGATCAATTCCGTTGCTGTCTATTGTGGCGCATCGAGTGGAATCGATCCGATCTTCGTCGAGCAGGCCCGTGCGCTGGGTGTCCTGCTGGCAAGCCGCGGGATCCGGTTGGTTTACGGCGGTGGCGGCATCGGGCTGATGGGCGCGGTGGCCGATGGTGTCCTTTCGCAGGGGGGCGACGTGATCGGGGTGATTCCCGACCGCCTCATGGCCGCGGAGCTTGGCCACGTCGGCGTGGCAGACATGCGGATCGTGAAGTCGATGCACGAGCGCAAGGCCCTGATGGCCTCGCTTTCCGACGCCTTCATCGTGCTCCCCGGCGGATTCGGCACCATGGACGAACTCTTCGAAGCGGCAACGTGGACTCAGCTTACCTATCACGAGAAGCCTTGCGGCGTGCTCAACATCGCCGGTTACTTCGATCCGCTCCAGGCAATGGTCGAGCGCATGGTCGCGTCGGGTTTCGTGCCGCCCGAGCACCGCGCCCTAGTCCTCTTCGATACGACCGCCGAGCAGCTTCTCCAGCAGTTCGAAGGCTGGACTACCCCCCGCAGCAAGATCAAATTCCTGAAAGCCCCCGACCCATGATCACTCACAATTCCTCGAACAAACGCGATCTTCTGTCCATCATGGACCTGTCCCGCACCGACGTGGACGAGATCATGGAGTTGTCCTTTGACCTGAAGTCTGACTGGTCGGATCGACGCCGCACACCGGTGCTCGATGGCTGCACCATGGCGATGATCTTCGAGAAGGCATCCCTGCGCACGCGCTCGACCTTCGAGATCGGGATGCGCCAACTCGGGGGAAACACGATCGACCTTAGCAATTTGAACATCGGCATGGGAACCCGTGAGTCCGTGGCCGATATCGCGCGAAACCTCGACCGCTGGTGCGACCTCATCATGATCCGCACCTTCTCCAAGGAACGCGCCGAAACGGTCGCCCGCGAAGCCCATGCCCCAACGATCAATGCGCTGACGGACGAGGAGCATCCCTGTCAGGCGCTGGCCGACTACATGGCCCTCATGGTCAAGGAGGGGACGCGGAATCTCTCCGGCTTCCCCATCGCCTATGTCGGCGACGGCAACAACGTCTGTCACTCGCTCATGTGCCTGGCCGCATTGCTCGGCATGGACTTCCGCGCCGCCTGCCCGGATGCCTATATGCCCAGCCGTGAGTATATACAGTGGGCCGAGTCGCAGGCCCGTGGCACCGGCGCGCGCATCACCGTCACCAGCGATCCCGACGAGGCGGTCCGCGGTGCCCGCGCTGTCTATACAGATATCTGGGCAAGCATGGGGAAGGAGCACGAGCACTCGGAACGCGTGAAGGTTTTCCAGCCATACCAGCTTAACGCGCAGTTGCTGACCGCGGCGGCTCTCGGCGCCTACGTCATGCACGATCTTCCGGCCCGCCGCGGAGAGGAAATCACGAGCGACGTCATGGACGGCCCGACCTCGATCGTGCTGGACCAGGCCGAGCATCGCCTCCACAGCCAGAAGGGCGTGATCGTCTGGCTGGCGAATATCGCCGGCATCCGACCCTACCTTTGATGCGGCTCGAGGTGGTCTCACGATCTTCTCGACACTCCTCGTGCTGCGGTAAACCAGCACCAACGCATTCAATTCCCGCTGGCGGGAACTACGCCGGGATTGCCCGCCCAGCCAGACCTGTCACCGCCGGTTTCAGCAGTGGGTCGCCGCTACAAGAGGGCTGGAAGGTGGAGCGGCTTCTTGCCGGGCTGGGCAACCACCGCAGCCTGCTCGTGCGTCACGAGTACTACAGCCTCAATTTCCTCGGATTCACCCAACTCGCCTGCTCCATCATCTGGCTCAAACGATTATGAGACCACTCCTAGGCTTTCCTTCCGGATTTTCCAGCCTTCCTCTGGCCTCGAACTCTGCTATAGGAGTCACTGCACGCTTAAGTTTGTCTACCCCAAGACCGGGCCGAGGGGGATTGTCAGCCTCAGTCACGGTCGACCAGAGGTTTTTTTGATGAACATCGTGTTGGTAGTGGTTTCTTCTATCGTGTGTTTGGTTCTATGGGTCGCTTTGCGCCCCATTATGAAAAAGCCCTATCGCCCTGAGATTGAGAAAAAAGACAAACATAAGCGGTTCTTGCTCGAAAGTTGGACTTCATGGTTGGTGCCCGCCGCCTTCCCACCTATTCCATTAATGCTCCTTGCCTTTACTGATTCTGTTAAATGCCAAACCATGAATGATTTCTCAAGACTTGTAACCGCCCAGCTAGCTTGTGCCGGTATCATTACTTTTCTATTTCTCGTCCAGCGAAGACTTTCAGTTCCGTATGCGATGGCCAGCGCTGCCTTCATGAGTTTCATTATATATATTCCGGCAATCCTATTGGGAGTTTGGGATGTGCTAGCAACCGTAATTGTCTTTGGTACTGCTACCGTGGGGCTCACAATTAAGATATGGAGGGATGCCGAGAAAAAGCAGAGTATCATTCGTAACGATAGGAACTCTATGATGGTCGGCCATTTCTGGACACTTGAATAAGTTAGAAGTGGTCTCATAATTGTTTGAGCCAGATGATGGAGCAGGCGAGTTGGACGAAGGCGAGGAAGTTCATGCCGTAGTACTCGTGGCGGACCAGCAGGCGGCGGTAGTTCCCGAGCC
>WGMQ01000069.1 GCA_016125005.1 bacterium
CTCAGTTCAGATTGCAGGCTGCAACTCGCCTGCATGAAGGAGGAATCGCTAGTAATCGCAGGTCAGCATACTGCGGTGAATACGTTCCCGGGCCTTGTACACACCGCCCGTCACGTCACGAAAGTCGCTTGTACCAGAAGTCGCTGCCGCAACCGCAAGGAGCAAGGCGCCGAAGGTATGAGTGGTAATTGGGACGAAGTCGTAACAAGGTAGCCGTACCGGAAGGTGCGGCTGGATCACCTCCTTTCTAGGGACTTCCAATAGTGTCCCGGTTGGCCGCCACGGCACGCGCAAGCGTCCCTTGGCGAAACGCCACCAGGACCGGAAGAAAAAAAGAAACGTGCTCGCATAACAACAACACATCTGCTCAGTTTTCAGAGAACGAGGCTTCCTGAAACCGACCGTCCCCGTGACGGTCGGTTTCGCGTTTTTAGCCCATCCGGCGGGCGGAAGCTGCCTTGACGACCGGCCCAGCCGCGCACCATCCTTTCTCCACAATCCAAAGGGGCACACGGGGCCGGAAGGCCGCCATTCATCGACCCATGACACGCTTTCTACGACGCAGTTTCGGTGCGGTGGCACTTGCCGCCTTGATTCTCTCCCCGGCATTCGTCCGCGCCGACGCGATCACCACTTTGAGCGGCATGGAGGTGAAGGGCAAGATCGTCACTGATGACGCCGAACAGGTCGTCATCGAGACCGAATACGGCCAGCTCCGCTTCCTCAAGATTAACCTCAAGAGCATCACGCGCGGCGGTCCTGCCGCGGCCGAACCGGCTGCGGCGGCCGAGCCCGCGCCTTTCGGCGGATTCGGACGGTATCTTGACGCACCCGGGGGTGCAGCCCCCGCTGGTGGAGCGAATCCTTTCGGAGGCAATCCCTTCGGCGGTGGCGCTGACGGCGGAAATCCCTTCGGGGGAAATCCGTTCGGCGGCGGAAATGCCGGAGGCGGGAATCCCTTTGGTGGCGATCCCTTCGGTGCACCGGACCCCGCTGCTGGCGGTGGACTCCCCTTCGGCGGCCCCGCCGATTTCGGCGCTGCTCCCGCCTTGGCCGAGCCGACTCCATCCCCGACCCCTGCGAAACCCCGTTTTCTCACCCCTCCTCGCGCCGAAGATGCCTCCGTCCCCGATGGCAAGGCAGCCCTGCTGTTCGGCCTCGGTCCGGAAGGACCCGCCATGTGGCGCGAGTATGGGCGTCAGGAGTGGAACACCGCGCACGGCGACACGCCCCTGATACGCGGAGTTGAAGTTCAATCCCGTGACACAGCCACTGCCCGTCTGGTCGTCGGCGACGCCTCCGACGAACTGCGTCTGGCTCAGGAGTCGCAGATTCACCTCACCAAGGCCGAACGTGGCACTCGCAACGTGGAACTGACCCTCGCGCGCGGCGCCGTCTGGGTACAGGCCAACGAACGCCCCGAGGCGGAACCGCTCACCATCCGGGCCACCGAATTCGTCGCCACCACGGAAGGCGCCCGCTTCCTTGCCGATCGTTCCGTTTCCGCCAGCCGCATCTCCGTCGCCTCCGGTACCGTCTTCGTCAAGGCGGAGGGCACCGGAGTATACGTGACCCTCAAGGCAGGCCAATCCGCCGTCGTTACCGTCGCCGGTCAGATCCTTGGCGTGACCCCAAACCCCGTTGATATCGATGCGGCCTGGTCCTCCTGGGACACGACGCCGCTCAGCCAGCTGCTTCCCACCCTCTCACTCCAGGTTGCCGTCAACGAGGCAAACAAGCAATGGGAGGCCGAGATGCAGGGCTATGCCTCGAAGAAGGAAGGCGAGGCTGAGGGCCGCGGCTCTCTCGGCGAGCTCAAGTATCAGGAGCGACTCAACCAGTACGCCGACGGAATGCTCAAGCTCGCTGCCGATACGGGTACCATTCCGGAATCCGTGGACGGATGGAGCGCGGCGCGCTTCGACACGGGGCTTCCCAACTGGCAGGGTCCCTACGTGGATGGTCCCATTCCACCGCTGGATCCTTGGCGCCAACCGCTCGTCTATCGATCGCTGAAGAGCCGCTCGGGTAACCCCTTCGGCCGCATCTACAGCATCTGGCAGGACGGTCGGGACCAGGGCGGAGAGAACGCCTCCGTCGACAAGGTTGCCCTCATCATGTATTTCAACCTCGAGCAATTCAAGGGCACGAAGGCGAACGGAAACTGACCGACCAAGCCAGCCTCCTTCAGCCTTATTGACACCGTCCCATTTCCGCCGATTGACTCAGGCGGAATAGTATCTCCAGCGTGTCTGCCGGGAAAGTGGGCCTATCGATGTCGAAATATGCCGACAACGTGATTGATGATCTTCTCAAGGATCTCGACGCGATTGATGTGCTCGAACTGATCGACTACCACCCGGAATCGATACAGCTCAACGGCGACGAGGTCGCTTCCTTCTGTCCGCTCTGTCAGGACATGACTGGCCGCTACCTGACCATCGATCTCAACACCAAGCGCTTTCGCTCCGAACCCCCCGGCGGCCCCGACCAGGCCGGCAACATCATCGATCTATACGCGCGCTGTCGCCGCATCGAATTCGACGCGGCCGTGGAAGAACTGGCCGAGGAATTCTCCATCCTGCTGGTCTCGGACGATTCTCCCGAACAGCTGAAGGTCGTGCTGGAGGAGGCCGCCAGGCAGATCGCCGAGGCGACCGCCGACACGGGCCGGCGAATGGTCCTCATCAGCGAGGCGGAGAAGCGTTTGCGCCGCGTCCTCTCCCAGGATCCGCATAATATCCGCGCCCTGACCGAGGAACTGAAGCTCCGTCTCCTGCAGGGAAACCTGCTCCATTCCTCCGAGGCCACCATCCGCCTCATGGGAGTGCATCGCGATGCCAAGAACGTGGACGGCATCAGCACGACGGCACATATGCACCTCGAAGCGTTCCCCAATGACCTGGCGATGCGCGAGAAACTGGCGGAGGAACTCCTCGCGGTCGGCGCGGGAGACACGGCGGCCGCCGAACTGATGGCGCTCGCCGACCTGGCAGAGCAAGGCGGCAAGCCCAAGGTCGCCCTCGCAACCTACCGAAAGGTCCGCGACCTTGGCAGCGAAGCATTCGATGTCTATCCGATGATCATCGCCCTGCTCGCCAGTCGCGAGAAGACAGCAGAGGCCATCGCTGAAACCCAGCAGTACATCGCCTATCTCAGGAAGGAAAATCGGCTCAAGGACGCCCGTGATCAGGGGTTCGCCAAGCTGGATTTCGGCGCCGAGGATCCCGCCTCCCGCGTGCAGGCGATCGAGTTGAGCATCCAGGCGGGTCTTACCGACGACACCGCCGAACGCTGCACCGAGATCGCCTATCAGATGATCGAGGCAGGACAGCAGCGCGAGGCGCTGGTCGCTCTCGGACATCTGGTCAAGGAGCGCCCCCAGGATGTGACCCTGCTCGACATGACCGCCGATCTCTGTCGCCGCCTTGGGATGAATGCAGAAGCGGAGGAAATGCAGCTTCGCCTCGCAGAGGCACACCACGCCGGTGGAGACGTGAGCGCCGCCATGCTCATCGTCGAGGAGATTTCCGCCGCGAATCCTTCCAATGTTCATGCCATGCGCTTGATGGCCGAGTTGCTCGAAGCCGAGGCCGGCGCTGATGCTGCGCGTCCCGTGCGCGAGAAGCTGATGCAGCTCCAGTACATGGCGAAGGACTGGACCGCCGTTCTGGACACCGCTGGTCACCTGATCGGTGCCGGCGGCGGACATCGCGGTGCGCGGCTGGTCGCTGTCGAAGCGCTCGTTCGACTCGGTCGCACCGAGGAGGCTCTCCCGCGCCTTGAGGTCCTCGTGAAGGAGATGGCCGGAGACGCCGAAGAACGCGCCTTTGGCGACTACCTGGACCGGCTTGTCAAGATCCAGCCACTCGCCAAGTTCCGCCTGCTGGCGCTTCACGTCTGGCAGCGAATCGGCGACGCGACAAAGGTGGCCGCCGCCACCGAAGCGCTCAAGGGGTCCATCGGGACTGATGTCGCCGGAAACGACGAAGCTGGCATCCTCAAGCTCCTCTCCGCCGATCCCAACAGCCCTGCCCTTCTCGAACTGATTTCCCAACTCTTCATCGACACGCACCGGGCTCCGCAGGCCCAGCCCCATCTCCTCAAGCTGGCGCGGATTCAATTCGCCGCGGGAAAGAACGACGAAGCGGCAACCGCCATCGACCGTCTGATCGCGACCGGCTCGCTCAACCGCGAAATGACCGAGGCCACCCTCGGCCTGCTTGCCCAAATGGGCGACAAGGAACGTCAGCTCAATCTGTTGGTCCAGGACCTTGATGCGATGTCGCCCGACGACGATCACAAGGTCATGCTGGCCCGCGCGAAGGAAGTGCTCGCGCTGCGCCCCGATAACCGGAAGGCGCACCGCGCCCTTATCAAGGCATCCGATGCAGCGGGAGACAAGCAGGGCGCCCTCGCGGCCCGCGTCGAGTTCTCCCGCATTCTGGCCAACCTGCCGTCCCACCAGGACGAGGAAGCATCGCTTCTTCGCGATATCGTGACCGCCGATCCGAAGCGCGTTGATGCGCTCGAGCGCCTGATCGCCATCCTCCTTTCCCGCGGTTCTGAAAACGAGCTTGGTGCCCGTGTGGACCAGCTCCTCAAGGCTCAGAAATCCGACCGCGACAAGAGCATCCGCCTCCTGCGCGATCTCATCAAGCAGAAGCCTTCAGCCGCATTGCACCAGCGTTTGGCGCGTCTATACAAGGAAGCCGAGCGTACCGAGGAGATGGTCTCGGAACTTCAGGCTGTCATCGAACTTGAGGAGGCCGCCGGACACTCCACGCAGGCCATCGCGCTCTATCGCCAGCTCCTGGCCGACGCGCCGGATAGCGTCAGCTCGCGTCGTGGCTTCATTGCGCTACTGCGCAAGACCAACCAGACCGAGGATCTTGTCGAGCAACTCCTTGAACTGGGCCCCATCCTGGTGGCACAGAACAAGACCCGCGAGGCCCTTGAGGTTTACGAGCAGGCAACGGAACTCGCACCGGAAAATGCTGACCTCTACCGCGGTGCGGCCGCTGCCATGCGCAGCCTTGGGCTCGACTCGGAGGCCAACCAGAAGCTCCGCGACTTGGCCGGGCTCCTCGGTCGCCAGGGCAAGCTGGAGCGTGCCATCGCCGTCCTCCACGAAGTTCTGGACGAGAATCCCGCCAGCCACGACACCCGCCGCGAGATCATCCGCCTCCGCCGCGAGAGCAACCAGATGGATCTGGCCGCCGAGGAACTTGATCGCCTCGCCACGCTCCTGACGAAGGAAGGCGATGTGGACGGCTCCATCGCCGCGCGGCGCGAGGCTGTTGCCATCATGCCCCGCAGCCCCGAGTTGCGCCTCCTCCTGATTCGTCACCTCGAGAATGCGGGCCGCACCGCTGAGGTGGAAAAGGAACGCGTCAGTCTCGCCCAGGCCTACTCGAACGATTCCCGTTTCGAGAAGGCGCTCGAGATCCTCGACAAACTGGCGACCGAGAACCCCGGAAATCTGGTGGCGCGGCGACTCCGCGCCAAGACCTACGACGACATGGGCGACGAACGGCGCGCCCTGGCCGAGTATCGCGAGTTGCAGGCCTTCATGGATACGCTGGGCGGGTCCTCCACCATGGCTGCTGCAGCCAATCCGCGCAGCAGCAGCGAGGTTGCCGTCAGCCTCGTCGAGGACGGCTACCCACAGCTTCAGGTCATGCCCGAATACGACTTCGATTCATACATCGTCGGCTCAAGGAACAACTTCGCCTTCGCCACGTCCAAGGCCGTCGCCGAACATCCCGGCTCTGCCCGAAACCCCCTCTTCCTTTATTCGGACGTGGGTCTCGGCAAGACGCACTTGCTTCACGCGATCGCCAACGCCCTCAAGAAGAAGCGCCCCGATTTCCGCATTCTCTACACGAGCACCGAGTACTTCACCAGCGAGCTGATCGACGCGATCCAGAATAACAAGGTGGCCCAGTTCCGCACCAAGCACTTGGCCGCGGACGTGCTCCTGCTCGACGACGTTCAGTTCCTCGCCGGCAAGGAACGGAGTCAGGAAGAGTTCTTCCATATCTTCAACATGCTCTTCCAGAAGAACCGCCAGATCGTCGTGACGTCGGATCGTCCGCCAAAGGACATCGCCCACCTGAACTCGCGCCTGCGCTCGCGCTTCGGGCAGGGCGTGATTGTGGACATCCAGACGCCCGACCTAGAGACCCGACAGGCGATCCTGCGTGCGGAGGCGGAACGTCGCGGTGTGCCGATCGGCAACGAGGTGATCGAGTTCCTGGCCGAACGCATCACCACCAACGTCCGCGAACTCAAGGGAGCCTTCAACCAGCTGGCCGCGCAGTACGAAATCGGCGGTCAGGCCATCTCGCGCGAAATGGCCGCGGGCATCGTCGAGAAGTACTTCAACTGACGCCCGCCGATGAATGACGCCGCCTTTCAGGATGTGCTCTTCTGGGGCGTTATCTTCGTCATCTTGATCATCGTGCTCTTTCTTGCCAGTCGCTTTTTCTCATGGTGGATCGGCTCCAGGGTTAAGGACCGGTCGACCGTTTTCGGCATGGATCTCGGCGACGTCGAGAGCCTTCGCAAGAAGGGCGGAATCTCGCCCGAGGAAGAGAAGGCGATTCGTGCGGCGATGAGTCGACGCATGCTGGAACGGGTGAAGGAAGAGGATAAAATTCGGAACCTTCCGCCCAAGGCCGCGGTCGTGCTGGGCGCCATCGACGCGGAGACGGCAAAGCAAATGAAGGCCGCAGGCGACCCGGGGATCCTGCCCAAGCCGATCGCTGCGGTCGCACCACCGGTCAAGGAAGACAAGCTGCCGCCCGAGTTCGATTTATACCTGGAAGCAAGCGACATGGAACTGGAGAATCTCCTGCAGGCAGGCTTCCTCAGCGACAGTGACGTGTCGCGCATTCGTCGCGCGCGGAGGCGCCCATGAGGCACCTTGCGAAGGCACTGCTGCTGGTTGTCGCCCTTGCGTCCGTGGGTCGCGCACAGGACGCGGAAGCCGATGGAGTCGTTTCCGCGGCGGTCCGGGCGAGTCTCCTTGGGCGCGCCAGCGAAGTGCGTGGTTTGGCCTCTGCGCAACGTTCCGCCGAGCAGGAAGCAACGGACGGGAAGCGCCCGCCCCGCATCGCCGAAAACATCATGCTGCTCGCCGTCGCAACGGAGCAGCCCACGCCGACGCTCAAGGAGACTCGCGAGTCACTCAAAGGCTACGCGCGCGACGGTTCCACGCGGGTTTTCGAGCGGCTGGTGCGCTTCAACGAGCCGCGCCAACGCTATCTGGAAGCGCGCGCGGATCGGCGCTATGAGTCACGGCGATTCGTCTTCAACGCGCTGGCATCTCCGGTAGCAGGACTCGCGCAGGGCCAGTTTTTTCCACTCTTCGCGCTCCCCTTCGACATGGCCAAGTGGGTCTTTGTTGGACGCCCCTTTGCCACGCCCGAGGAGCGCCGCGAACTGCGCACCGCCCGCACGCTGGCGCAGCGCCTTCCAACCGATCCGTTGGCCGCCAAGGCCATGAAGGACACGGAGAAGCTGAGCGACAAGCGCAAGCGCCTCGCCGTTGCCGAAGCACGGATGAACGCCGATCGCGCGCTCGAAGGGGATCGCCGCACCGCCGCCCACTACTGGTATGGGCGCGAGCTGAAGCTCCTTGACGATACGGTTCCCGTGGCGCAGGGCCATCGCGACCTCCTGATCGCCGACGCGCGGCGGACGGCACGGGGCAACGAGCGGGTCACCGTCCTTGATGGTGAAAGAAACCTCGGTTCCACCGCCGAGGTTTCTGTCTATACAAGTCTCTGTCGCGCCCTGTTGGTTGGTGACCGCAGCGTCTATACAAAGGCCCTGGGCGAGCTCCGCGTCGGCTGGCCGGGAAGCGTCGCCATCGACGCCGCTGCCGCCGGTGAGGCCGCGCTCAGCCATGTCGGTGGAGACGGTCCGCTGGCCATGGTCCTTCTGGAGAATCTGAAAGACTACGCCTCGACAAGCGTGGGTAGCATGTCCAGTGAGGTTCTCAACCTGCCGTCCTACGATCCTGAGCCCACGCTGAAATTGGCGGAGGCCGCGGCGTCGCGCCGTCGCCGTCTATACATCTGGACCGGTCGGGATCCGCAGATCGTTGATCGCTCGCTGGTGGGGGAGGAAGTGCGCCTCGCTCGCGGCTCTGTCATCGACCGGGCGCGTGTGCTGTTCGTAACCGACGCGCTGGCGCGATTGATCTTCCTGCCATTGGCCGATCCCATGCCGCGCCCCGAATTGCTCGCCGCGTCTGCCCGCACTGATCCCCAATGGATGGGTGCAGCGGAGAACAACCATTGGTTGAAGGCATGGGTGCGGGCGTTGCGCAATGAGCGACGCCATGAGGATGTCGCCCGGCTGTGGGATCTATACGCAGAGCCCGAACGCGCTGCCAAGGCACGGGAGCGTGCCGCGCGCCATCTGGAGAAGATCGCCTCGCGCACCGAGTCGTGGATGCGACGTGCGTCGATCTATACAAGAATTCTGACCGGCTATCCTGTCTATACGAAGCGGGCGCGGGTGGCGGACCTGCTGTCCGACGCCGAGCGACTGGCCGCGGCCCGAGTCGTCATCACGCGCGACGAACTCCGGCGCTGGCCCGAACTACTCGGCACGCAGGGACTCGACCTCGAAGCCTCCCTTGTCGACGGAACGAAATCGAACGGCGAGGTCGGCGAAGCAGGTTTGCTACTGCTCCCCGGAGGTCTCGTGGCGTGGAAGGATCGCGGCACCAAGCGCTGGATCGAGCGCGGCGTGTCGCCCGAGCGCATCGACGGAACCATGCGCCTGCTCGAGCCGCGGCGCCGCACCGATGCCCTTCGCACGGAGACCGCTCGCCCGCTTCCGCGCAAGAAGATCCCCCTGGCCTTCGAGGCGGGTGTCTATCCCGGCTTTGAGATAGCCCCGGGCCTCGTGCCGCTGGAGCCTGACGCAAAGGATCGCCGTCTCTATGAGTAAGTGGCGCGAACTGAAGTTCGCCTTCATCAACACGTTTCTGGCTCCCGTCGGCATTCGCGTGCTGCGGTTGTGGATGTCCACCTGGCGCGAGGAACCGCCCATCGGCGACGCGGTGGCAAAGATCTGCGAGGAACCACGCCTGATTGCCGCGGCGCTGCATGGCGCCACGTTCTGCCTGCCTCGCCTCGCCAACCACACCAAGCGCACGGGCCGCGTGGCCTGCGCCCTCGCGAGCCCTAGTCGCGACGGTCGACTGGAGGCGCGCGTCCTTCACTCGTTCGGCATCGAAACCGTACACGGTTCCTCCCGCAGCAAGGGCGTCGCGGGTTCCCGGGGAATCATCGATGCGATCAACGATGGGCGCGTCGGCTTCATCGTGGTCGACGGCCCGCGCGGCCCCGCGGGAGTCCCCAAGGAAGGCATCGCGCGCATCGCCCGACTGGCGAACGCCAAGGTGGTGTGTGTCAGCGTTGGCTGCTCCCGCGCCATCCGGTTCCGCTCATGGGATGGGCTCTTCCTTCCGCTCCCGTTTGCGCGCATCACCTACGATTTTCGGATTCTCACCGTTCCACCCGATGACGAGGGCGGGGCGGATAAACTGCTGGGGGACATCGAGACGGCTCTCCGCGAGGATCACATCCGACTCAACAGCCCCCTGGTCGCGCGGCTTCAGCCACGGGAGAACCACCAATGACGGTCAGGATCATCTCCGGCAATCGGCGCGGCGCCCATCTCGACACGCCGGAAGGCATGGCGACGCGCCCGCTGCGCGACCGCGTGCGCCAGGCGCTCTTTAACATCCTGCGGCCCCACACGCGCGAGGCCGTCGTGTACGACGCCTTTGCGGGAAGCGGCGCCGTCGGCTTGGAGGCCCTCAGCAACGGCGCCCGCAGTGCCGTCTTCGTCGACATGTCCCGCGAGGCCACCGCGGTCATCCGCCGCAATGTGACCAAGCTCCGTTTCGAGAAGCAGTCCACGATCCTCGAAGGCCCAAGCCCCGCCATCCTCGCGTCACTCGACAAGAAACACCCCCCCTTCACTCTGCTCTTCCTCATGCCTCCCTATCACTCGGGGCTCTGCATCCCGGTTCTGGAAAGTCTTGAACTCCAGCGCCGCTGCGACCACGGTTGTCTCGCTGTCTGCGAAATCCACGAGGACGAGAGCATCCCTCCCATCGAGGGCTGGCTGCCGGGCGAGGAACGCCAGTACGGCATCACGCGCTTGTTGTTCCTCACACGCAATAGTTGACTATATGCAACAATTCCGTTGCGTCACCGACGTCATTCAGCGAAAAATGCATCGAAAGGTGGAACTCACCATGACCTGGACACGACACACCCTCGCATTCATCACGGGCACCCTCATGGCCGCGTTTGCCTCCAACGCGCCTGCCGAGCCCCTGCACTCCGCTCTTTCGGGCGGGATCGAAGTGGCCGCTGCCGCCACCCCGGTGCCGACTCCGACACCGCGCGGAACCCGCGGCGATCTCCGTGACCGTCGCAAGAAGGAGAACTGGGACGCCAACTCGAAGAAGGTCTTCGGCGAGTACGAAGGCGCCAAGGAATACAGCCTCGACGCCATCCGTCGCGAGGACGCCGCGCTAAAGCCGTCCGGCCGCTTCGCTGTCTATACGTTCGACGCCGACCGCCCCTGGACGGTTCCGTCCGGCTTTAAGGTGGAAACGACCGCGGGTCAGGCTCCCGGCCTCTGGCGCGTCGAGACGAACTACGATGCACCGACCGGCACCCAGGTCGTCGCCCAGCGCAACGCCAACGTGGCGGACCGCTACACGGCTCTCCTCTTGGAACGCAGCCCCTCCGCCCGCCGCATCGACATCTCGGCCCGTGTTTGGATCGAGGACGAGGGGAAGGATCAGGCCGCCGGTATCCTGGTCGGTTCACCCGGCACCGCGGAGGGCTATGCCCTTATGATCGACTCGCGCGGAAACAAGATCGAAGTCCAGCGCATCGTGAAGGGGAAGGGCGATGCCCTCCCCAATAGCGACCTCATCCGCGAAGCCCTCAAGGGCACCCGCAAGATCGAGACGAAGCGCTGGTACCAGCTCAAGATGGAGTACAACGTCGAGGAAGGCAACCGCTCCGCCATCACCGCCTATCTCGACGGCGTGAAGGTCTTCGAGGGCCGCGACAACGTGTTCCTCAGCGCCGGGTATGTTGGCATGGTCGCCAGCAGTTCCACCCGCGCGTTCTACGACACCTTCACCGTCACCTACCCCGAGAACTGGACCGGCGACATCGCCACTCCCAGCGCCCGTCCCGCCTCGCCCGGCACCTCCAGCGACGCGCCGCTCCTCAGCGGTTCCAGCACTGGTACCTGCCAGCAGAGCTGGACCTGGGACTATAACGCCCTCGACGAGCAGACCAATCCCCCCGGTATGACCAGCGTGGCCCTCGGTGAGGAACCCGCCGGCGAGTGGCAGGTCATGGCCGACGACGTCGACAATCCCCGCAATATCGTCCAGATGAGCCGCATCGAAAACCGCGAGCGTTACTGCGGCCTCCTCCTCGACCAGCGGCCCTTCGCCGACTTCGAGGTCAGCGCCCGCATCCGCACCAAGAGCGGGAAGAGCAGCCAGCGCCTCGCCGGCATCGTTTTCCGCCAGGTCGACCTGCGTAACTACTACTACGCGGCCCTTCACACCGGCGATAAAAAGGTACTCCTGGTCCGCGTGGCCAACGGCAAGCACCAGGTCATCGGAAGCAACAAGCTCGACATGAAGAACAACGAATGGTACCTGCTCAAGGTCATCGCCGACGGCACGAACCTGCGCGTCATGGTCGACGGCGACACCAAGATCAAGGAAAAGGACAACACGCTGGAGGTCGGCAAGCTCGGCTTCATCACCCAGTCCAACACCAACGCCCAGTTCGACGACCTGTCGGTCTGCTCCTACCGCAACGACTGAGCAACGGTTCTTCCCTGAACCAACCTCCCCCCGAAGGTCAGCCTTCGGGGGGAGGTTTCTTTTTCGTGTCAGCTCTTCTTCGAGAAGAGGTCCGAGAGTTGCCTCAATAGGCGGCGCGATGCGGATTCGGGAGAGGAGGAGGGAGGAATGATCGGCACGGGTGCGGCCTTCTCGGGGAGCTTTTGCCAGGCGGCCAGGTTGTCCGCCACCTCCTTGCGGATGGCTTTCTCGAAGACGTCGCGATTATCCGGACTGCCGAGCGTCAGCAGCCCGAGCTTTAGCACCGGCTCCTCCTCGGAATGGGTCGGGTGCTTCAGGAGCTTGTCCATGTCGCCGCTGTGGCCACCGGGAACGAAGGGGCAAAACGGTTCCAACTCGCCGAGCGCGCGCAGGCCCTCCGTGGAGCGCCCCGAGCTGACAAAGTTCGCACAGTTCTCCGCAAACGCCGTCGCCGCGCGCCAGCGGTCGATCTGCGCATCCTCCAACCCGATCACCCAGGGCGCTGCCACGCGGATGAAGGCCTGCTTGGGACGGGACATGAGCTTGCGGCGAAAGACCGTCATGGCGGAAAGCATCGGCCACAGGTACCGGTCGCTCTGGAGGGCGCCCTCCGCCTGCTCAAGGCGCACGATGGCCGTCTCGATCTGCGTCTCGTAGGGGTTACGATTGCCGACCTCTCCGCCGCGATCCTCCACCGTATCGCCGGGCGTGTACACATTCCGGGCGCCAAACGCGAAGAACCAGAGCACGGGGACGCCTTCCTCCGAGCGGTAAAAAACATCGCCGTCGGTGGACTGGCTGCTTTGGAGGGAGGTTCGCTTGTCGGTATAGATCAGGTGGCTGGCGCGCTTCATGGGGGGTCCTTTGAGCAATGACACGTTCAGTATCGTGCGGAAAGTTAGCCCTCGTCAAGGCGGCATCCTTGGAATTGTCCCCTGAAATGGCCGTTCCCATTGACCCCGGCGGCTGTTCGCAGCACCCCTTGCGCGCTCGGACGCCGCACGGCGCCGGACACCATCGCTCAGGAGAGTGCCGCGTTGAACGATTTCAATGCAGTCGCCCGCTTTGCCCGCCATCACTACCGCCACTTCAACGCCGCCGCGCTGATCGATGCGGCTGACGGCTACCGCAACCACCTCGCCAAGGGCGGCAAGATGTTCGTCACCCTGGCCGGTGCCATGTCCACCGCCGAACTCGGCATCTCCCTCGCCGAGATGATCCGCCAGGGGAAGATCCACGGCATCTCCTGCACCGGCGCCAACCTCGAGGAAGACCTCTTCAACCTCGTCGCCCACGATCACTACGTCCGCGTTCCCCAGTACCGCTACCTGACCGGAGAGGACGAGCAGGCTCTCCACGCCCGCCACCTCAACCGCGTGACCGACACCTGCATCCCCGAGGAAGAGGCCATCCGTCGCCTTGAGGCCGCCCTCATAGAGGAATGGACCACCGCCGACAAGAAGGGCGAGCGTTACTTCCCCCACGAGTTCCTCTACCGGATTATCCGCTCCGGCGCGATCGAGAAGTACTACCAGATCGATCCGAAGGACTCCTGGATGGTCGCCGCCGCGGAGAAGAATATCCCCATCATCGTTCCCGGCTGGGAGGACTCCACCACCGGCAACATCTTCGCCGGCCACGTCATGAAGGGGAATCTCAGCAATCCCCACGTCGTGAAGGGCGGCATCGAGTACATGATGATGCTCGCCGATTGGTACCAGAAGCTCTCCTCCGAGACCTCCATCGGCTTCTTCCAGGTGGGCGGCGGTATCGCCGGCGACTTCCCCATCTGCGTCGTCCCCATGCTCCAGCAGGACATGGAGATCGACACGCCGCTGTGGGGCTACTTCTGCCAGATCAGCGACTCCACCACCAGCTTCGGCTCGTACAGCGGCGCCGTCCCCAACGAGAAGATCACCTGGGGCAAGCTTGCCGCCGACACCCCCAGCTTCATCATCGAAAGCGACGCGAGCATCGTGGCACCGCTCGTCTTCGCCATCGTCATGGCTGACTGACCACTGAAAGGCGACGGATGAGTTTCGGCCAGATCATCGTCACCGGCGGAGCCGGACTGATTGGATCAAACCTGGTGGCTGCGCTGAACAAGCGCGGCCACCACAACATCCTCATCGTCGACCGTCTCGGCACCGGCGAGAAGTGGAAGAACCTGCGCGGCCTTCGCTATGAGAACGTCCTCGACAAGGACGATTTCCTCCGCGATGTCCTCGCCGGGTCCATTGCCACTCCCGACGCCATCTTTCACATGGGAGCGTGCAGCGCCACCACCGAGCGCGACGCCGACTATCTCCTCCGCAACAACTACCACTACACCCGCCATCTTTGCCAGTGGGCCCTCGCCGGAGGCGCCCGCTTCATCACCGCCTCCAGCGCCGCCACCTACGGCGACGGCTCGCTGGGTTACCGGGACGATGACGCCATTACGCCGCTCCTTCGCCCGCTGAACATGTACGGTTATTCCAAGCAGATGTTCGACGAGTGGGCGCTCTCCCACGGGCACTACGACAAGGTTGTCGCCCTCAAGTTCTTCAACGTCTTCGGCCCCCGCGAAAGCCACAAGGGCGACATGCGCTCCGTCGTCCACAAGGCCTACCACGAACTGCTCGCCAAGGGCCACATCTCGCTCTTCCGCTCCGCCCACCCCGACTACGAGGACGGCCGCCAGATGCGCGACTTCGTCTACGTCAAGGATGCGGTCGAGGTGATGCTCTACTTCTACGATCACCCGTCGATCAACGGCCTCTTCAACTGCGGCACGGGACGCGCCCAGACCTGGCTCGACCTGACCGACGCCATCTTCGCCGCGATGGGTCGCGAACCGAAGATCAACTGGATCGACATGCCCGCGGCCCTCGCCGGCAAGTACCAATACTTCACCCAGGCCGACACGACGAAGCTCCAGACCACCGGCTATAACAAGCCCTTCACGCCGCTCACCGAAAGCGTCGCCGACTACGTTCGTTGGTTGGAGACGGGGTGAGGGCCGTCCGGCCGCTTACTTCCCGAAGCCCACTTTACCCTGCTTGCTGTACGTCGTCCCGATGGGGCCGAAGCTACTGCCCAGCTTGATCGTGCCGTCGATCTGGTAGTCGGAGCTTTTCCCCCGCGCCAGCGAGATGATGCCGAATCCGAGCTTGGCCGCGGAAACTTTGAGTGGGATCGTGACCGTCTGTATGGCGTCCGGCTCGAAGTGCAGCGCCTCGCTGACGGCGCCGTCGGCGACGGGCTTCTGGGCGAGCGACAGCTTGTAGTCCAGCTTCTCCAGATCAACCGGGAAGCTATTCGTGTTTCGGACCTTCAGGCGGGCGGTGGCCTGCGCCTCGTCGAGACCGATTTTCGTCCACTCCACCCCTTCGAGGCTGACTTCCGGCGGCGCGGGAACAGGCACCTGGCCTGAGTGGCTGACCGGCAGCTCGATGGGACCAATGCCCGGGGCGTCGGCCTTTATGTTCACCTTGGCGGTGTACGGAACGACGGCGCCGAGGTTCACCCCTTGGACGCTGCGGAGCAGGTCCGCATAGACAACCTCGGCGGGGAGTTCCACCGTCGCCTTTCCATTGGCCGGGATCAATTCTGCAGAGGTTTTCTGCCCCGTCAGGAACGTCGATTCGCCCGACGCGAGGCTGTAATCGAGAGCCGTGATGGGAAGCGGCAGCGCGTAGGGGTTCGTCACCTCGACGTCGAAGACCACCCTGGCTCCCTGAAGATCAATGCGCTCGATCCGCGCGGACTTGGCGCTGGCTGTCGGCGTTCCGCCCGTCGCTTGAAGGAGCGAACCCAACTGGGCACACCCCGCCAACAGGCAGGCTGCGAGAAGGAGAGGGAGCAGACGGAGCACTTTGGGGCCTTTGTTTGGTAATCAATCCAGCGAGAACGGGATCGTGCCGTCGTCGTTGCGCTTGGGCGGGTTGACGGCGCCGTAGAGTTCCACGTCCAACGGGTTGGACGGGGTCTTGGGGGCGACGGGCACTTGGGGGACTTGCGGGCGGGGCGGTGCGGAGGCCGGGAGTGGCGTGTGGAGCGTCGGCATTCCCGGACCGGGGCCGCTGGGGGCCACTCGGCTTGCGACACGCGTGTCCGAGGCGGTGAGCGCCTCGAGCATCGCGGACAACTGCCCCGCCACCACCAGCGC
>WGMQ01000018.1 GCA_016125005.1 bacterium
CCCGAAGGACCCCTTTCAGCTGATGCGCGACCCCCTTGTCTCCGGCGAGAAGACGCGCCTTCCCGAATTGCTCCAGATGATTCGCGCCAACCGTACCCACCTGGTCCTGATTCAGGACGAGTACGGTGGCCTCGCGGGAGTGGTGACGCTGCATGATCTCTTTGAGCGCATCGTGGGTCACATCGAGGACGTCGACGATGGCGAAGAGCTTTGGATCCAGCGGCTCGACGAGGTGTCGCTTCGCGTCAACGGTCGCGTCGAACTCTGGGAACTGAATGAAGAGCTGGGCGTCGGCCTGGATGAAGATGTGGCGCGGACCGTTGGCGGCTTCATCTTCAACACGCTCGGGCGCCCTGCGAAGGACGGCGATGTGGTGGAGACCCATGGCCTTCGGCTGACCGTCAAGAGCGCGGAGGATAATCGCATCGGGGAAGTTCTGGTCGAGCTGGTTCCTCCCGTCGCAACCTCGCCGGCGGAGCTCTCATGATGGAACAGCTTCCCCTTGGTGCCACTGCTGCCGTAGTCGCTGGCCTGGCGGCGCGCGTGTTGGTCCAGCGCTTCGAGGTGCTACACCTCCGCTGGGCTTGGGATTTCCTGCGTGAATCAGATCAAGCGTTAAGTCCCGAGGCCCGCGAGACGGTGTTGCAGCGCACCCATCAGGCGCTTTGTGCCGCGCGCTTGGGCCGACTGGCGGCCCTCATGGTCCTGATGCCCGGGATGGTCACGTTGGTCGCCCTCGCCGCGCCGCACCTCCCGGCAGACGGTCTCCTCCGGGCCGTTGCCATGGTGGGGATCGGTGTCCTGGGCCCATTCCTTCTGCTCGCGCTGCTCCACTCGGTCCTGACCCTTCACTTCTACACACCCAACCGTGCCAGCAGCGTCGACAAGGCACCCGCCTGGCTGACCGACGATTCGCTCGGGTTGCCGGGCATCATCGCCGCGGGTTGGTCGTTCTGGGACGGCCTTGTTCGCGGCGGCGAACGACTCTCCCGTCCCTTCGGACTCTCGCGTCCTCAGGCATGGCTGGTGGAATTCGAAAGCCAGCTGTTGCTGGCGGTAGGGGAGCGCGAACTTGGTGCCATCGACAGTGGATCGGAGCAGGCTCCCGTCGCGAAGACCAGCGGTGTTCGTACCGAGCGCGACATGGTCCGCGCGATTCAGCGTCTCGACGAGACACTGGTCCGCGAGGTCATGCGTCCCCTCAATAACGTCACTGCAATCTCGCTGGCGAACCTGACTTCCGAGAAGTTCCTGAACATCGCGCGCCGCACCGGCTACACGCGCTTCCCTTGCTACTACGACCAGGTGACCAACCTGACCGGCTATCTCAATGTGCACGACTTCCTCGACTCGCCGGTGCTCCCTCCCGACCCGCGCAAGCTCATCCATGAAGCCCTGTTCGTGCCCGAGCTGGGCCGCCTCGATCTCGTGCTTGGCGAGATGCAACGGCAGCGCCAACAGATTGCCATCTGCCTGGATGAGTATGGTGGTTGCAGCGGTCTGCTTTCCCGCGAAGATATCATTGAGGAAATCACCGGAGAGGTCATGGACGAGTATGATCGTCCCGAGTTGAAGGTGCAGGATGCGCACGGAGCGTATCTGGTGGATGGCACGGTGGACCTGGACGACCTCCGCGAAATGTTGGGTCTCGACCTGACAAGTGATACCTATGTGACTCTCTCGGGCTATCTGTACCACCGTCTCAGCCGCGTGCCACGGCGCGGCGAATCGATCGAGGATCACGACTGGCGGATCGAGGTCGTCCAGCTTGAGGGGCATCGTATCCGCAAGGTCCGTCTCGTGCCTCCCGAGCACCGCGCGGACTTGCCACAACCGTGACATTCCGGCGCCTCATGCTCCAGTGGTTCTGGGACACCTACGACCACCTGGTCGCGTTAATTCTTGCCAACATGATCCTCTTTGTCGTGTCGGGAGCCGTCGTCTATACATGGCTTGTTGTCATGGCGCGTTCCATCGACGGATTGGGAGTCGCCCCGATTGTCATGCTGACGGTCGCAAGCGGCTGGATCGTCCTGACCGGGCTGCTTACCACCTGGGTGGCGACGTTCGGCAGAGTGACGAACCTGATCGCGGGCGAGAAGGAACTCCGTGGGCGCGACTTTCTGGCGGGATGGTGGGACGTGGGGGCCCGGGCGCTGCGCTTCTCGGCGGTGGCCGTCGCCGGATTGGTGGCAATGCTTGTGGGGATCTGGTTTTACGCGCTCTCGGGCCTTGTTCCCGAGACCTTTCGCGTCGCGGCCCTTGGGCTTGCCGGATTGCTGTTCTGGCTGTTGCTCGCGTGGGTTTCGGTCTGCCTGGTGGCAGTGGCTTGGATGGTGAGGGGAGGAGTGGGTGTTCGATCTGCTTTGCGAAAAGGGGTGGCCTTGCTTCTCCGCCGACCCGGGTTGGTGCTGGGCGTTGCTCTGCACGTGACGCTCATGTGGCTTGTCGGTGGAGGGTTCAAGCTGATCGGGGCCTTCCTGCTAACGTTCTCTCTGACAGCCACGTTCCTCAGCAGTCTATACGATGTCGTAGAGGCAGAACTCCTCGGGGAGGAGGAGCTTCCTGCTCCAGAGTCAGCGGGATCCTGGAAGGAACGTGAACTGCTCGAGAAGGCCCACGAGCGGCGACGCATGGACGCTTTCCGCTACAGTCGCACCATGAAGGACATCCTCAAGCCGTGGGAGGGCTGACGCTTTCCCAGTCGGCACGAGGCTACGGCGTCGCGGCCCTCGTGCTGGCGCTCTGCCATGTGCTGGTCACATGGCCGGTCTGGTCCGCTCCTTCAGCACTGATGCCAGGGTGGTCGGGCGACAACATGCTGTTCGCCTGGAATCTTGCCTGGGTGGCTCACGGCGATCCTTCCCTTGAGGGAACAGGGTCTGGCACAGTCGCACTCTTTTACCCGGAAGGCTTCCCCTTCCTCTTTCACACGCACACCTGGCTATACAACTGTCTATACAAGATGGCATCGCCTACCATTGGGCTCCTTGTGGCAAACGATCCCATGGGTCGAGTCACTCTTGGCTACAACGCTTTGATGATGATCTCATCGATCATGTCCGGGCTGGCGCTCGTCGCGCTCTGTCGACTATACGGTGCAAGGCGCTGGTCGGTCATCGTGGCGATGGCGGTCATTGGGACTTTCTGTCCGGCTCGGCTATTCTCTCAATATGGACACTTGAATATACAGGGCACCGAGTTCTTCTTCTGGTCGATCTATACGCAGGCTCGGGCCATGAAATCGTCTGGTCGTCGGTCCCTGTACTGGTGGATGGCGGGAGGAGGACTGGCAGGACTCGCATTCCTGAACGATCAGACGTTGGGTATGTTCAGTCTTCTATTCCATGGAATCCTCGCCTCGAACCAGTGCGTTCAAGACCTCTCCCGATGGCGGAGCATCGCTATCGCCGGGGTGGCACTGGGCGGAGTATTTGTCGCCGTCTCACTGGTGCACCTTATCCCCCTGACTGCTGTCTATACATCAGCGGGCTACTACGTCGCTTCCTCGCAGGAGCGGCGGCTCAACGACGCGCTCAACCTGTTTCTACCATCGGACTACAACTGGATCGATCTCGGCCTTTTTAGCGTGCGCTCGTCATTGAACATCCCGAATGGCACGGGTGTGGGCCACCTCCCCTTTGCGCTCCTGCTCCCGGCGGCGGTCGCGGTCGTGCTCTGGGTTCGCGGCGGTGTGCGAGGACCCGAGGTCCGGTTTTGGCTGCTGGTCTTCCTCTTCGGCCTGATCTGCACGCTCGGGGAATGGCTGACCATCGCGGGACATCGGATCGTGCCGCTGCCCTATCGCCTGTTCCGGGAACTGCCGGTCCTGGACAACCTGCGGATTCCTGATCGCTTTGTCTACTTCGCGATCGTGCCGATGGTCCTCGCGGCGGCTTGGGGGATGGAGCGCCTTCTTGAGAGAAGTTGCAGAGGAGCGATCGTGCTGGGGTACTTCATGATTGGTGTGGGAGCCCTCGAGTGGCGCCTCCAGCCGATCATTATCCGGACTGACGTGGCTCCGCACCACATCAGCGCCGCGACGATCGCCGACGTGCAGGCCCGCGGCGGCTCTGTGTGGTCCATGCCAGCACGCATGGATAATCCACTCGCCAATGCCTGGCAAATTCAGCACGGGAGACCTGACTGCTTCGGGTTGATCGCGCGTGTGCCGCCGGACCTGATGCGTACCCGAGCCGAGCGGTTTCCCTTCCTGGATTGGGTCATGCACCAACGTGATCGCCAATGGTCCGAGGCGTTCGCGCTCCATTATCGGTCGGACGATTCTGCGTTGCGGGAGAACATTGCGCTGTTCGTCGAGCGGTTCCAACTCCGCACTGTTCTGTACACGAGCGAATCGGTGGAGGACGTGGGTCGGATTGAGACGGTGGCGCCGCGGGAATTCTGGGAGAGTCTTGGCGTGCGGTTCGTGCTGGTGGAGTAGCCACGTCGATTGGCGCGATTTCTGGTGTTGTTCTGCGCCAGCGGTACTCCGCATGCTGTTCACGCAATCCACCGAGGAGTTCCGCTTCGTGCGTCTGACTTTGACCCGTGTTCTTCCCCTTATGCTGGCGATTGGCCTGTTCTCGAGTGGTTGCCTGGGATCCCGCGTCAGCCCGGTCGGCGATTCCGGAGCCGTCGTTGCCGGGCAGGAGCGGGAGCTGCTGTCCGTGATCGAGAAGGCGCTCGCCTCTGGCCGTCGCGTCGGCAAGTACAGTCAGGTCCGTCCCGGTGACCTGCTGGCCCTGGCGCTCGAACACAACGGCGGGTCGCTGCCGTCTGATTTGTGGAGTGTCCCCGGCTGGGACCTCGGCACGCTAAGGGGCACGACCCGGTTCGGTCCCTGGGGCATGAGTCTCGAAATGGCGCGCGGCGTTTACGGCACCGAATACGGCATCGATCCACGCTGGACTGAGGATGACGTCGCCCAGTTCATTATGCAGCGACCAGTCGTGCAGGCGCAGATGGCGGCGGAGAGGCTTCAGCGTCTATACAGCGATTTCGGTCCGCGGTCGCCCTACGCACTCCAGGGTTGGTCCATGTCGACCTTCCCGCCAAATCGTGACGAGTGGCGATCCTCCATGGAAGAACTCAAGACAACCTCTTCCTTCGCACGGCGGGTTCTGACCGGCTCCACCACCAGTCCCAAGGGCATTCTCTACTGGCTTGCGCAGGAGGGGAAGGAAACAGACATCCGCGCGACGCTGGCCGCATGGCAGGCACCTTCCATCTATGTCTGGGAGCCGGGACAACCAGCCCCGCGGCGGATCACAGAGCGACTGGCAGTACCAATCCGGCCGTCCGATTTGGAGGTCATGCGCCCCTATCGGCAGGAGTACGCGACCCTCGATCGTCTCGTGGTCGAGGTCCTGGCGGGTCAGTGATCCTCCGCGGCCTCCGCGGCCTCTGCTGCCGCCCGCTCGGCCTCGAGTGCACGGCGCCAGTCTGAATCGAGTCGCAACCCGCTGATATAGACACCAAGCCCTCGCGTGTCTGTTGCGT
This sequence comes from bacterium, assembly GCA_016125005.1. GTDB lineage: Bacteria > Sumerlaeota > Sumerlaeia > SLMS01 > SLMS01 > WGMQ01. The sequence continues at coordinate 5,503 of WGMQ01000018.1, forward strand.
CCGGGATGACTTCCGCGGGAGTCCACAGCGAGGACACTTCAATCTTCAGCCAGCCCGGCTCCTGATACCAGCGGGCCTCGCGGGGTTGGAAGTGTCGCTCCAGGAACAGGCCAGCCTCGCGGTCGTGAAGGGGCGTCGAAAGCGGACCCGGCTCCATGCGATGATGTTCAACCGTCCCATCCGGCCAGGTGACGGTCACGTCGGTTGCCAGCGCTCGCCTGTATAGATTGAAAGCAATATAGTCGACGTCGCCTTCCACGGCCACCTGCCAACGCAGACCCGTCCAAACGGCAAGTCGCCCCTGATCATCGTAATCGCGGATTCGGGGAACCTCGTCCGCATAGACACGATGGGCGTTCATGCTCGCCATCAAAGCCGCACCGACGCCGCAGGCCAAAAGGATCCGGCGCCCGCGCGGGCTTTCCAGCGGACTGCTGTGCAATGCGCAGCGACTACGGCAAATCCCGATCACCGTCCCGGCCATGACCCAGATTCCAAGTTCCACCACGCGAATGTAGACGATGTACTGGGCGATGCTGACAACAGCGATGCCGATGAGGGCGAGTGCCATGCAGCCGAGGATCTCACGCTGTGACTGGAGCAGTTGCGGCCAGGCGCGTCGCAATTCAATCGCCAACCCGACTGCCCCGAGCACGATCATGATCGGGACGAAGGGACCGTTCTCGACTAGCGTGTGCAGCAGCAGGTTGTGGGAATCCACAAAGTCCTCCTGACCCCAGCGGTAGTCGGGAGGAATCATCCAGCCGTAGAAACGATAATGGGTGCCGAGCCCCAGGCCGAATGGAAACAGCCGGAGGAACGTCAGCCCCGTCACATAGTAGTTCGCCCGATCCTGCGCGCGGAGGATGTTATCCAGTCGGAACCACAGGTACTCACCTCCGATTGCAAGGGCGATGACCATGACAGCCACAGCGACGCCGATCAGCCAGGGGAGCTTGGCCTTCAACGCGGGATAGTGCCGCATCATGAAGATGAATGCGATGCCGAGTGAGACAATCATCCCAAGCCAGCCGGCCCGCGCGGCGCTCAACACCATCGCCAGCCCGCACACGAAGACGCCGGCGAGGACCACCGCGTTTCGCTTGTTGCGCGAAGGCGACCACCACAGCAGGAGGCCGGGCCACATGAGGACAATCCACTGCGCGAACCATCCCGGATGACCTGCCGTTCCCTGAAGACGTCCGTTCTGAAGAGGATCCGGATTAGGCAGTCGGAGCCCGTTGAGGTTAAATCCCGTCCAGCCGGGGAACCGACCGGCAGCCCAATCCAACAGAGAAAAGACACAGGCCACCGCCATGCTGATGGCACCGATCTTGAGCCAGCGCGCGGCCATGATTTCGTCCATGCGGCGCGCGGCCACCACAGCAAGCAGCATCCCCGTAGTCCAGTTCCAGAGACTGCGGAGTGCCCACTCCGGCTCGGACGCCGTGCCAACGTACATCTGGAGCCATCGATAGCCCAGCCCGGAGAGACCATCGACGAAGTTCTCCCTCAGCCAGACCAACTGTAGTCCAACGAACGACGAGGCAAACAATAGGAAGAACAGACCGATCAGGAAATGGGGCCAAACGCCATAATGTACCACCTGGCTTCTTCGGCCCGTGCCCGAGGGTCTCCATTCGCGAAGCGCCCCCGCCATCAGCCCCACGGTGAGCACGTCCACACCCATCAGGATGTGCACCTTCCCCATGTCCTGAAGAAAAAGCGGTCCCAGCATCGCCAGTAGCAGGAAGCCCCAACTGACGTTCGAGAAGGCCAGGCCGAAGAGCACGCCATAGAGAATGCGGCTCTCAATGGTTCCGACCGAAAGCCAGAACGCCATCCAGATGAAGATGAGAATGAGGAGCGCTGCGCGAACAACGCGCTGCACAGGCGAGGGAAGCCGCAGGTCAAGCGACTCGGGAAGCGCCGAGGCGGGAGTGGAAAGTGGCATCAAGATCGGATCGGTTTTCCCGGTGAGTTTGACGAACCCATCTTCCGACCACTGCGGAAGAGACGTCAAGTGATGCTGCCGCTATTCCAACACAAGCCTCGGATCGCTCAGATCGAGCCTGTACATGACCTGATTGTAATTGTAGCGAGGCGTGGGCTGAGCATCGCTGAAGGTGTCGGTGTAGGTACCTTCAAAGTAGATGATCCGCCCACCCTCCTGGTCGAAGAAGGTGTGGTGTATCGGGTTGTAGAACGAGTGCTTGGCGTGGGTCACGATGCGGCGGGCGCGCCGCCAGGGACCTTCGGGGCGGGGAGCCTCGGTAAACCAGACTTCGCCGAGAAACGACGGCTTTCCGAAGCCTTCATTGGCGATCATGACGTACTTCTTGCGGTAGTCATTCCAAGCCACCGAGCCGCCCCACAGGAGCACATCGCGTCCGGTCTCCACGTCGGTCAGCCCGAGCCAGCGCTCCTCGGGCTTCAATTCACCTCGCTTGATGAGTGCGCCCTCTCGTGCGCCATCGATGGCGGCCGTGCCGCTCTTCCAGCCCCAAACCACCTTGCCATCACGATCCCGCTCGACCGTCGCAGTGGCCTCATCCCAACGGCTCCCGGGCGGAAGGCACGTGTAGCCCTCGTAGGCCGCGGGGTCCTGGATCGCCGCCCAGTCTGCCCGTACCCTCGCGTTCGGATAGGGCGCCGTGAAGTAGAAGTAACGGACCCCTTCGACGGTGACTTCGATTGGGTGCCCGACCGGCGCCAGCGGGGCGTCCTTGTCGAACGCTGCCAGGTCCTGCCAACGCCCCGCCTCATCGTCCCATTGCATGAGGCGCTGGTCGATCATCTCGCCGAGGGACTTCATGACAGCACAACGACCAACCAGACGACGGGTCCCTGACGCATCCGGCAGCATCATCAGCCCATCGAGCCATTTCATTCCCTGTTCGGGAGTGGGGATGGTTGGGCGGCTGAAGCCACTCGCATCCACGAAGTAGGCAAGGTCCACGCCCCTGTCAGGATCCAGTCCGCCGCGCGAGGGCAATTCAGAGGTCGCCCCCGCTGTTCCGAAGTGCCCGAGTGGGTACGCGACCCTCCCCGTGTCACCCCAGAACCAGAGCACGCGATCGTTCCAGACCACCGCCTGAGTGCTATCTTGTCCGACGACCAGCCCGTTGATCAGTGGTTGCTTGAGCGGCGCCTCTTTCTCCAGGAGAACGCTATCGCGATAGATCCCCTCGCCAGTGATCCGATAGAGGCGCTCGGCCACGTTGAGCCGCTTGATGCGCACCTCGGCTTCCTTGCCGGGCTCCGCCTTGAGGCGGACGCCACGAAGTCCAAATCCATCGGCCGGATACTCATAGCCGTCTCCCGCGATCGCGAAGTAGACCTCCTGACCGGCGAGCCCCGGCTCATCGAAGGCAATCCAGCCGCCGCTGTCGGTCCAGTAGGAAACAGACGCTGTGGTTTTCAGTTCGATCAACGGGACACCACGACCCGTTGTCTCGTCGACGACGTGGATACCGAAAGGTGCTGCGAGAATCGGCGAGCCCGCGAGACAGAGCAGGATGGTCGAACGGAGCGTGGAAAGACGCATGGGAAAAACTCCGAGTGCGCGACGATGGGTGCTCCTTTTCGATTGAGGGAGCGAATCGAATGGTGCTTGTTCACTTGCTTGGAAGCGAGAACTTTCGACACCAACCATGCAACCGAATCGACCGCGCCTATCGGACACGGAGCTCGAGCTCCCCAAGGACGATCCCGCCGCGACCATCTATCCGGAAGGCTCGCTGCGTTCCCTTCTATCGCGGGCGCTCGCCTCCGGTGTGGAATCTGCATCCGCTGAGATGCTGGCCACGACGCCGCGTCCCGATCCCGGCGAGGATCAGACCCGCCCCATGGCACCCGACGAGATTCCCGTGTCCTGGGGCGCAACCGGCTACGTGGTCGGTCGCCAAATCGGCCAGGGGGGCATGGGCGAGGTTTTCACCGCGCACCAGAACGCACTGCAGCGGACGGTGGCATTGAAGACCATCCGACAGGAAAACTGGATGGCAGCGCTGTCTGAAAGTCCCGGGGGCATGGAGGCTCTCCGCGCCGAGTTCGTCCGAGAAGCCCTGATCGCGGCGCGCCTCGAGCATCCAAACATCACGCCGGTTCACGATCTTACCTTCACCGGCCCAAACCAGCGCCCCAACCTGGTGATGAAGCTCATTCGCGGCGTCTCTTGGAGCCTCATGCTCTTCACCGATCGCCGAAACATGACGGCTGTGGAGTTCCTCGCCAAGCACCTGCCGATCCTCGAACGCATGGCCCAGGCCGTTGCCTTTGCACACTCCCGTGGAATCATGCACCGCGACCTAAAGCCCGGTCAGGTGATGGTGGGGGAGTTCGGTGAAACCATGCTCATGGATTGGGGCCTCGCCCTTCAGTTCGCCGTGGCACCAGATACGCCTGTAAACCCGGAGCAGACCGCTGATGTGCCCACGCTGGAGACCGCCAGCAACCCCGCTGGCACTCCCTGCATGATGGCCCCGGAGCAGACCACCAACGACCCCTCGGGGCTGGGTCGCCATACGGACATTTATCTGCTCGGGGGGACACTCTATCACATCCTGACCGGCTCATACCCGCACGAGGCCCCCACCTCCAACGCTGCCATGATGCGGGCCGCCACTGGCGAGGTGATACCGCCTGACCTGCGTGCCCCCGGTCGTTGGATACCCGTTCAGCTCGCCGAACTTGCCATGAAGGCCATGGCTCCGCGACCCGAGGACCGGCTCGCATCCGCCGAGGATTTCATCGCTGGCATCCGCGACTATCTGACCGGTGCCTCGCGTCGCCGGGAGTCGGAGGCGCTAACCGAGCGCGCCCAGGTACTCATGGACGAATCCATCGGATTGACCCAGACGGCCGACCTCTACGCGCGACGTTCCGAGATCTCCGAGGTTCTCGGGCGCGCCCTTGAGCTTTGGCCGGACAGTCCAGCCGCCATGGAGCTCAAGGCGCGCAACCTCTCGGAGCGAATCAAGGGCGAGTGCAAGGCTGGTGACCTCCAACTTGCTGCCATGCACCTTGAGGAACTGAGGGCGCAGACCGAAACCCACCCGAGCCTGCCGGTGGACATCAAGCTGCTGGGCGCTGAGTACAACCGCGCCGAGGCCCGGCGGCGTACGCAGCATCGCCAGCGGAGCCTCTTCGCCTGGGCCGCGACCATCCTTCTGGTGGGACACGCGGCCGGAATGACCTTCTGGCTGGTCCGCTCACGGGGCTTCGTCGAGGAACTCCAGCAGCAGCGGGTGGAGATGGCTCGCCGATCCGATGAGGAGGCGCGCGCTCTGCATCTGGAAGCGGGGGACCTGTTGCTCGCGGCCAACAGACCGGAGGAAGCGATGCAGCACTTCGCGCGTGCAATGGCCCTCAGCCAACTGATCGACGGCGCCGCCAGCGCCAGTGCCCAATCCGCTGCCTCCAAGTTGGCGGAGGCAACGCGGCTTGCGGCTAACGACCCTCGCCGTGAGCCGTCCGAATAATATCTCCCAAGGACACGGTCCCGTTGGTGGGATCGTAAATCAGGTTCAGGCCCACGCCAGCCTGGCGATTCACGATATAGCGAAAGGTCTTGTCGGCTCCCTGATTCGGATCGCCGCCCGTGTTTAGGCTGTAGTCCGTGCGATCGGGCCCGACGCTAATCAGCACGAAGCCGTGTGCCCGATAGCGGGCGATCTCGTCGCTTGTGGGGGAAGTGATCCCGCCGGCCGCCAGATCGGGGAACACCTCAGTCGCCTGAAGGTTCGCATAACCGATGAGGATCGCAGGGTTCGGCGACGTCGCAAAAGGGTCAGGCAGCAACCCGTTCGTCAGGTAAGCGATGGGAGTTGAAAGACGAGGGAGGGTCCGGAGAGCGTAGTCGGGGCTGGCCTTGGTGGGAAAAGCGGGCGGGTCGAACGATGGCGAACCCCGACCGATATCGGGATAGCGATTCCAGTCGGTCGCGTAGGCCTCCATGCCGAGCGCCAGCGTGCGCATGTCCGCCTTCACTCGGGCGACTTTGGATCGCACCTGGGCTTCCAGGAAGTTCGGGATCGCAATGGCGGCGAGGATGGCAATGATCGCGACGACGATCAACAGTTCGATCAACGTAAACCCGGACCTGCCGCGCATGGCTGTCGCTCCTAACCGAGACGCATCGTATGAACGACTGATAGCTATCCGAATTGCGGACTGGTACTGCAACCGCAATTCCTGCATCATGTGATGGGAAAAAGAAAACCCCGGTCTGATCGTCATGATCGGGCCGGGGTGGGAAATTGAACAACTGTCGGTGGTACAGGAGAATCAGCCCTGAAAGAAGCCTTCCTCGTGCAGGAGCGGAACCTGCGTGAGGAGGTGGTTCTTCGTCTCGTTGAGGAACTGCTCGATCTCGGTGGCGCCGATATCGTAGGTATCCTCGGGCAGGGTGTTGATGTCGACTTCCACGCCGAGGGCCAGATCAAGGCGACGGTCGTCGTTGGAGCGCAGGGGCTTGACGCGGACCCAACGATTGACCTGCCGGTCGCCGTACAGGGTCGGCTTGGTGAGGGCCTGCATGTTGAACTCCTGCAGACGGTCACCAAAGTGGTGCTTCGGCTGGAGCAGGGTGGTCTGCATGCGCTGGTTGGCCGAGGCGCCCAAGTGAGCGAACAACTCAGTCAGCAGGCCAACGCGGTTGGCGGTGGCACCATAGTGCTCGCTGAAAACGGAGTGGATCTTCATCGCCATCGGTGCGAAGGTCGCGAAGGCTTCTTCGATGCCGTAGGGCTTGAGGCCCTTCTGCGGGCCGCCGGTCTCGACGACTTCGCCAGGAAGCATGCGGAACTGGATCTTGGAGGGAGCGAGTTCCAGCACCTGACGCCCGTCAGCGGACATGAAGGCCGCGATGGGCTGGTCGGGGGGAGTTCCCTTGGGAACATTCTGGGCAATACGGGGCTGACCGTCGAGCTCCGGCAGGCGCCAAGGAAGCGATTCCGCCATCTTGCGGAGGTCGCCCATGTCGAACTTGCGGAGGAACAGGCCGAGGAAAAGCTGGGGAACTTGGAAGTTGGAGATCATGGATTTTCTGACCGATTTGGATCGTGAGGTGAACCGAAGGTCCGTAAGGCAAACCGCCCCGTCGGGAGTCCGCAAGGCGAATATAGAAAACAATCTGCCGCGGAACGAAGCGCGGGCGGCAATCAGGAGGCGGGTGGGGCTTCTTCCTTGGCCGGCTCGGCGGGAAGTGCTTTCCGGAGGTCGCCAAGTGAGGGGAGCTGCTCGAGATCCTTCAGTCCGAAGGTCTTCAGAAAAAGCTCCGTGGTTCCGTATAGCGGAGGGCGTCCGACCACCTCCTTGCGACCCACGACTTCACAGAGCCCCGCGTCCTGCAGCGACCGCATCGCCGTGCCACAATCCACGCCGCGAATGGCCTCGATGTCGGCGCGTGTCAGCGGCTGCTTGTAGGCGATAATTGCGAGGCACTCAAGCAGCGAGGGTGAAAGCGCGTTCCTCTTGCGATGACGATGGAGGCGCAGCACCCAGTCGGCGACCTCGGGGCGCGTAGCCAGTTGCCAGCCGCCGCCGACCTCCATGAGCCCCAACCCGGAGGTGGGTTGGTTGCAGCGTTCCCGGAGGCGAACCAAGGCCCATTCGACCTCGGTTTCTGGGACGCCGTTCATCAGCACGGAGATGCGCTTCACATTGAGCGGCTGTGTTGCGGCGAAGAGGATCGCTTCCAAGACGGACACGACCTCCTCACCGCGCGGGATCGCCAACTCGGGATCGAGCGCCTCGGGGTCCGCTTCCAAAGCAAGCGTCTTCTGTTCGTCGTTCGTCTGGTCGTTTTCAGCCAACGTAGATCACTTTTTCATCCCACGGTTCCACGAGGATGTCCTCGAAGTTACCGGCCTGGGCGAGGGTGATTTCGCGCGATTTAGCCATTTCCAGAATCGCGAGGAAGTAGCAGACCACCTCCATGCGGGAGGCGCAAGTCTCGAAGACGCGCGTGAAGTTGATCTGCTTGTTGACGCGCAGTTTCTCCCGGATGTCGCCCACCTTCTCCTCGACGGAGTACTGTTCGGGAACGACTTCGTGCTGCTTCTCGACGCGCACCTTCTTGAGAACACGGGCAAAGGCATCGAACAGAGCAAGGATGTCCTGACGGGGAATCTCCGTGTCGGCACCGGGCACCACCGGCAGAGTATTGGTCCGGTAGAAGAGGCGACTGTTCTCCTCCTCGGCGCTGCGAAGCTTGTGGGCCAGTTCCTTGAAGCGCCGGAATTCCACGAGGCGACGGATCAGTTCCTGCGTGCTGAGGATTTCGTCGATTTCCTCCTCGGCAGAGGCCTCTTCCTCGGTGGGCGACTTTGGCAGGAGCGACCGGCTCTTGATGTTGAGCAGTGTGGCGGCCATGACGAGGTAGTCGCCGACACTTTCCAGGTCGAGATCCTTCATCGCATAGATGTAGTCCAGATACTGGTCCGTTATCGCGGCGATCTGAATATCGTGGATATCCATTTCGCTGACCTTGACGAGGTGCAGCAACAGGTCGAGCGGACCCTCGAACACGTCGAGCACAAAGCGATGGGGAATCGGCTGGGGAGGAAGCGCAGTCATCGTGGTCACCTGTTGCACAAGGGAGAAAATCAGGGAGCGAAAAGCAAGGTCAATCCGGCGGCGGAACGGCTGACATCATTCCGGGCTAGCGTCACCGCCCGGGGCTGTTGCACCGTGGCAGGACGAGCCCGACCTGTTCCCGCCCATTCATTCGGAGTCGCCACCTTGACCAAGCTCCCCAGCAATGACTTTTCAAATCTCGTCGAGCAGATCGTGTGCAGCTACAACGAACAGCCGCAGACGCGCCACATCGACATGGGGCCTCTCCCCAATCACGGTGAGGTGGTCGAGATCATCGGGATGATGCGGGCGCTACTCTTTCCAGGCTATTTCGGACGGCAGAATCTCGCATCCAAGAGCCTTCCCTATCACGTCGGAAGTCTGCTGGCGGATATACACGACCGGCTGTTGCACCAGGTCGAGGACGCGTTCCTGCACGAGGCGATCCGCAACCAGCGACCGGTCGACGGACTGCGCGAGCAGGCCCAATCGATCATTCGGGACTTTCTCGCGACGATCCCCACGCTTCGTGCGATCCTCGGCACCGATGCCCAGGCGGCGTTCGATGGCGACCCGGCGGCCAGCAGCATCGGTGAGATCATCTTTTCCTATCCCGGCTTCTTCGCGATCACGGTGTTTCGTATCGCCCACGAGCTGTACCTGCGAGGCGTCCCGCTGATCCCGCGCATCATGACAGAGCACGCGCACAGCCTGACCGGCGTGGACCTGCATCCCGGGGCGACCGTGGACGAGTATTTCTTCATCGATCACGGCACCGGCGTGGTGATTGGTGAAACGACGGTGATCGGCAAGAGAGTGAAGATCTATCAGGGCGTCACGCTCGGAGCCCTGTCGACGCGCGGTGGCCAGCGCCTGCGCGGTGCCAAGCGTCATCCGACACTTCAGGACGAAGTGACCGTCTACTCCGGCGCGTCGATTCTGGGCGGGGAAACCGTGGTGGGTGCGGGAGCCGTCATCAGCAGCAACGTCTTCGTGACGAAGTCCGTGCCTGCCAACACGCGCGTGACCGTGAAGAATCCGGAGCTTCAGTACCGCGATCAGAAGCCTGCGGAGTTCAAGCAGAACCTGCCCGGCGACTGGGTGATCTAGCGGTTAGCGACCGAGGTCCTTCGCGACGCCGCGACGGAAGTTTTCGAGGACCACCTCGCGGGCCTGTTCGTAGGGGAGCTTGGAGTGGGCACCCGAGGCGTTGTAGTGACCGCCGCCGCCGCACGCCGCCGCGATGGCCGAGCAGTCGATGCGGCCCTTGCCGCGGAAGCCGACGCGGAGTTGGCCGTCCTGCGTCTCGTGCATGAGCATGGAAACTTCCACGCCTTCGATGGCGCGCATCTCGCCGACCAGACCCTCGGGCTCGCTGTCCTGTCCGCCGAACTGTTGGTAGTCGCTCCAGCGAAGCTCTGCCCAGACGGCCGCGCCGTCGAACTCATAGACGAGGCGCTGCATCGCGATGGCGGAGAGGGCCACCTCGCCGCGGTTACGATTCTCGTAGATCGCCTGGGCGATAGGTCCCGGATCGGCTCCGGCACGGACCAATTCACCGGCGATGTTGAAAGCGCGTGCGGTTGTGTTGGAGTAGCGGAAACCGCCCGTATCCGTCATGATGCTGAGATACATGGCCGAGGCCATCGTTGCGGTGACGGGGACGCCCAGCGCCCGGGTGATGGCATAGATCTGCTCGCCAACGGCGCAGGCGTCCACATCAATCCAGTTATGATCGCCGAAGGCTTCGTTGGTCAGGTGGTGATCGATATTGAGCGTATGACCGTGGGGGACAAAGGTCTCGGAAACGCGGGAAACGGCACCGCAGTCGACGAAGATCGTGAGCGAGATGGGCCAGTCGGGCAGCTCGTTGCGGACATTGTCGATGCCGTCGAGAAAATGCCACTTCTTCGTGATTGGCGTGGCATTGTAGGCGGCGACGCGCTTGCCGATGGCCTTCAGGGCGAGGAACAGGCCCACCGTGGATCCAAGACAGTCGCCATCGGGGCGCATGTGGCTCACGATGAGGATATTGTCGTAGGCGCGGATGAGATCGACCACACCGGCCAAGTCGACCGATCCGGGCTTCACGACTTCGCTAGTGGCCATGTCTCCCATTCCGGGCTCCATTGGGGGGATTCGCTCGCACTGCGAGACAGCAAGACTGTAGTCCGTTGCACGGTGGCCCCCCTGTCAACCCGATTCCAGCTTCTAAAAGGCTGTTGAGCCCCGCTCGACTTCGCAATAGCAATGAATGTGAGTCGCGAGGTTTGTTGGTAAGTGTTCAGTCCTCGGGAGGAAATATGATCACAGTTGGCTCGATTGACAGGGAGGTATTATGTGCATTCTTCCCTTTCATGTCGATCCGCTTCCGCGGGAGGCGGAAGGCCATCAAGGAGCTGACGCATTTCGCGCCCGACTTTGTCTTCTGGATCTACCCCGACGGGCGTCTTCATGATGCGCGCGACGCCCACCGACGCCATTTGCCCAAGGGCTTTGGGCACATTTTGACGGATGAGCCCGACTACTGCGGGTTCCTGCGCGGTCGGGTCGTCAGTTCCCAGGGATGGCAGCTTGTCGTGGTCTATTGTCGCGCCGAAGCCCTCTGCGCAGGAAGCTCCTCGATTCGCCAACTACTGATGGGGCTCGAGAAGATCCCGGTTCCCCTCCGGCCTGACGCGGTGGTTATCAGTGACAATGCAGATCTGTACGGCACGGTCACGGACCTGCGCAACGTGCTCCGGGATGAAGTGAAGATTTTACCAGACAGTTGATTGATTCGGGAAAATTTTCGCTCCAATGCATTGCGAAAAGGTTTGTCCACCCGCCTTTCAACGCTCCATGTTGAAAAGACAAGGCCTCACGCGCAGCACACCGAGGCGCCTATCCCATGGTTCTGGCCGAATGCGGCCCCCATCGAAGGATGATTTGCTCATGCGTCATACTGTTCCCGAGAGATTCCTCGGCAAAGTTCACTTTTACCCCAATATTCCCTCGGCCCTGAAGGGCCTTCAGGAGCTTTCCCGCAACCTTTGGTGGACGTGGAATCCCAAGGCCCGCGCCCTCTTTCGCCAGATCGACCTGAAGACATGGATCGGCACCAAGGGCAATGCTGTCCGCTTCCTCCGTAACGTCTCCCAGTCCGCCCTCGAGGACGCTGCGAAGAACAAGGAAATCGTCGCGCTCTACACGGACGTGATGAAGTCCTTCGAAAGCTACAAGAACGGCAAGTCCAGCTGGTGGGCCAAGTCCCACGGCAAGGGCGACAAGGAAACCCTGATCGCCTATTTCTCGGCGGAGTACGGCCTCCACGAAATCCTTCAGACCTACTCCGGCGGCCTCGGCGTTCTGTCGGGCGACCACTGCAAGTCGGCTTCCGATATCGGTATCCCAATGGTGGCGGTTGGCTTGATCTATCGCGAGGGCTACTTCCAGCAGTTCCTGGACGCGCAGGGTCAGCAGATCGCCCAGTACCAGCGCCAGACCTGGGAGGAACTCCCGGTCAACGAAGTGCTCGATAAGAGCGGGAATGAAGTCCGTATTCAGGTCGAACTTCCGGGTCGCCTCGTCACCGCCAAGGTCTGGCGCATCGACGTGGGCCGCGTTCCCATCTACATGATGGACACGGACCTTCCCGTGAATCAGGAAGCGGATCGCCTGCTCACCTCGCGCCTCTATGGTGGCGATCAGGAGATGCGCATCCAGCAGGAAATTCTGCTCGGCATGGGCGGCGTGAAGGTCCTGCGTGCCGTGCGCAAGGCGGGCCTCATCGACCGCGACCCGACCATCTATCACATGAACGAGGGGCACTCCGCGTTCCTCAGCCTTGAGCGCCTGCGTGAGTACCTGCAGGACAAGGGCATGAGCCTGCGCGAGGCGACGGAAGTGATCCGCGCCTCCTCGCTCTTCACGACGCACACCCCCGTCCCTGCGGGCCACGACCGCTTCCCGATCCCGCTGGTCGAGAAGTACTTCCGCACCTTCTACGAATCGGCGATGATCTCCCGCTCGGAGTTCATGGACTTCGGCATCGAGCCCATGCCGGACGGCCAGCAGCTCTTTTCCATGACGATCCTCGCGCTGCACTTCGCGGCGATGGCCAACGGCGTGTCCCGTCTCCACGGCGACGTTTCCAAGCGCATGATGTCGCCCATCTGGCGTGACGTGCCTCCTTCGGAAACCCCCATCGGCTACATCACCAACGGCGTCCACACGCGCACCTGGATGAGCTTCGACATGCAGAACCTCTTCGACGAGTTCATCGGCGAGGATTGGCGCGAGCGCATCACGGACCCGAAGATGTGGGACGAGTTCGTGAGCAAGGTCCCCGACGCTCGCCTATGGAAGACCATGGGTGATCTGAAGTGCGCCCTGATCCGCTTCATGCACGATCGCCTTCGCGTGCAGCACGCGCGCTTCGGCGACCTGCCCGACCAGATGGAGAAGCTCGACCGCGTGTTCACGCCCGACGCGCTCACCATCGGCTTTGCCCGTCGCTTCGCCACCTACAAGCGCGCCACGCTCATCTTCCGCGACATCGAGCGTCTATCCAGCATTCTCAACAACCCCGAGCGCCCCGTGCAGCTCGTGTTCTCCGGCAAGGCCCACCCTGCCGACCGCCCCGGCCAGGACTTCATCCGTCGCATCATTGAGGTCTCCAAGCGCCCCGAACTGGCAAACCGCCTGGTCTTCATCGAGAACTACGACATGAACATCGGCCGTCGCCTCACCAGCGGCGTGGATCTGTGGCTCAATAACCCGCGTCGCCCCTACGAGGCGTCCGGTACCTCGGGCATGAAGGTGCCGCTCAACGGCGGCCTGAACTGCTCGATTCTGGACGGCTGGTGGCCCGAGGCCATCGAGCGCAACCCGGAGGTCGGCTGGGCCATCGGTTTCGAGAAGGAGTATCCCTCCGAGGAGCAGCAGGACGCAGAGGATGCGGAACACCTCTACCGCACCATCGAGAAGGAAATCGTCCCGATCTACTACAACCGCGATGCAGATGGCGTTCCCACCGGGTGGATCCACCGCGTGAAGGAAGCCATGCGGACTTGCGGCCCGCTTTTCAGCACCGACCGCATGGTGTCGCAGTACACCGAAAATTACTACCTGCGCGGCAGCAACCGCCACTTGGAACTGATCGCGAACCAGTACGCCGAAGCCAAGAAGTACGCGGCCAAGAAGGAGGAACTGCGCCGCAACTGGTCGCAGATCCGCGTCACCGCTCGCGTCATGACCGAGGTGACTGGCACCTCCGAGATGTACAGCGTCCCTGTCACCAAGGAGATCAACGTCGAGGCTGATGTTCTTCTGGGCAACATCGCCCGCGAGGACGTCATCGTCGAGATCTACGCCGAGGACCTGAAGAAGAACGGCGACACGCTCCCCTCGGTTACCCGTCAGGCGATGAAGTTCAAGCAGAACGTCCAGATCGGCAGCCAGAGCTGGGCGCAGTTCACCGGCAAGTTCTCGATGGAAGAATCGGGCGAGCACGGCTTCACCGTCCGTGTCATCCCGAACGATCCGAAGCTGTTCGATCCGATGGAACTGGGCCTTGTGCGCTGGGCACAGGCTCACGACTGACGGATCGACCGCACAGAAGTCACATCCCCGGGGTCGGCGCCTTGCGTCGGCCCCGGACTGCTTTTAGGCGATTCCGGCGCGGGTGATGTCGTGCAGGTGGATCATGCCGATGGGGCGGTGGTCATCGTCGACCACGGGGAGTTCGAGGATCTTGAACTCCGCCAGAATTTCGAACGCCTTCACCGCCATCATGGAGGGGCGCGCCACCTTGGGGTTGCGCGTCATCAGGGCAGTCATGGGCGCGTTCATGTCGACGCCTCCCTTGACCAGATAGCGGCGCAGGTCGCCGTCAGAAAAGAACCCGACCAGACGGCCGTCCTCGCCGACCACGCTCGTGGAGGCGAGCTTCCGCGACGTCATGACCAGGATGGCTTCCGAAAGCGGCGTGTGCTCGGAGACGACCGGGTTCTCCTCTCCGGCGTGCATCAGGTCCGACACCTTGATGAGGAGCCGCCGCCCGAGCGAGCCACCCGGGTGGAATAGCGCGTAGTCCTGCGGCGTGAGGCCGCGTGCCTCCAGCAGCACCAGCGCCAGCGCATCGCCCAGCGCCATCATCGCCGTGGTGCTGGAGGTCGGCGCCAGGTTGAGCGGACAGGCCTCACGCTCGATATTCATGACCAGCGCCACGTCCGAAAGGCGTGACAGGTCGGACTTGCCGTTCGAGGTGATGGAAATTAGCGGCACCCGCAAGTGCTTGAACGAGGGAATGATCCGGAGGATTTCCTCGGTTTGCCCGCTGTTCGAAAGGGCCAGCGCCACATCGTCGCTGGTGATCATCCCCAGGTCGCCGTGGCTCGCCTCGGCCGGGTGGAGGAAAAGCGCCGGCGTCCCGGTGGAGGCCATGGTCGCGGCGATCTTGCGGGCCACGAGACCCGCCTTGCCCATGCCGGTGGCTACGACACGCCCACGACATGAACGCAGCGTCTCGACCGCGCGGGCGAACTGCTCGTCGACGACCGAGCGAAGTCCCGCAACCGCCTCGGCTTCCAGTTCAATGAAGTGCCTTGCCCGATCCAGAAGTCCCATGACGGAGGTGCCCACCTGATGGAGGAATCGCTGCTGCGGCTGAAGAAGACCACCGACGGCGGGGGAGAGGCAAGGGCTCCCGGTTACTCAGTGGGATCGCGCTCGATCTTCAGCTTTTGCACTCGGTCGGGCTCTGCGACGGGGCTGATGATCTCGGTCGCGGTGGTGGTCTCGGGCGTTGCCTGCGCCACCTCGGGCGGAGCCGGGAGGATCGGCATCTTGATCGTCGAGGAAGATATCTCGGTCTCCAGGTCAAGTCGCTCGTAGCCGAAGTAGCGGATCGAGGTGTTGGCCGCGTCGCTCAACTTCCCCTTCACGAAGTAAAGCTCCGTCTCGTTCATGGGGGCGATGGCGCGGAAGTAGATATCGTACATCGTCTTGCTGGGAAGGGACGCGCCGTTGCTGAGCGAGGCCTGGTAGCTGACGAAGCCACGGTCGTTGCGGATCTCGTTCTTCTTGTGCATGTCCCAGGGGAAATTGCGGTGATATGGGCCATCGTGCACGTTCGTACCGCGATGGATGTAGTTGAACTTGTCCACGTCAATGACCTGCATGACCTCGGGATCAAACCGAACGAAGGTGTTCACGGCGTCGATCAGGGCGCCTTCCGGATTGTTGACCCGGACGCTGACCTTGAAGGCCTCGCCGACCCTGGGGGCACTGCGTGGTCCGACCAGTTCCAAGCCCACCTTGTCCCGGGAGGCAACGGACCCCAAATAGAGCGTCTGCAGTTCTTCAGCCTTGCCTTGGAGGACCGGGGTCTTGCCTTCGGGAATGTCGATCATGAGGCCGCCGGAGAGCACGCCGTCCATGGGATCGTCCCGGGTGCCGAGGATATTGGTCCCCTGGGCGAAGATTGCCGTGTGGGACTGATCCTCGCGCTCCAGCGGATCGAAATGAAAGTCGATGCCTGTGTAGGGCGTCTCACGAAGCGCCTTCCAGAGAATGCGCAGGACGACGACCTCTGGGTTGGTGAGCTTGGTCTTCAGCTTCACATCGTAGTTGATGACGCCCTCGCGGGTGTCGTGTTCGAACTTCGGGTTTCCATCCATGAAGGGACGAAGTGTCGCGTCGAAAACACGCTCCGGCTCAATGAATCGCTTGTCGTAATCCAGAGCCAGGCGGACGCGCTCGATCGGGTTCCCGTCGATGTTGAATAGATAGACCTCGGTGAGGAACGAGTCCTTCTCGCGCACGATGGTGTTGTAGGCCGTGTCGCCGTCCACGTTGGTGAACTTGAAGCCCATCACGACGCTGCTGACGGCGCCGCGCGGCTCATCCTTCGGCTCTTCCTCCGGTGGAGGCGGGGTGTCTTCGGGCGGGGGGGCCTGGCCGGACTCCTTGGCCTGCTCCTCGGCGCGGCGCCGCTCGATGATCTCGCGGATGCGCCGTTCGTGCTCTTTGAGTCGCGCCTGACGATCAGCGGGGGTCGTGGTCGTCTGGGCCGATGCGGTGCCCAGAAACCCGCCCAGTAGCAGGGTGCTCAGGACCAGTCTGCCGAGTCTCATTTGGTCCTACTCCCCTCTTGAACTGGACGCACCGGGCGTCCGCTTGCGTCGACATTCGGTAACAGGACCCGTGCCGAAACCACGGGGGTAGCCTTGCGGACTCGCCCCTGGGCGTCAATCACCTCAAGGAAGTAGTACCAGGTCGATCCGACGGCGAGGCCTCCGTCGCGATAAATCACCGCGGGACGCGAGAAATCGGGCTCTGCGGCAGCCGGTATGGGGGCGGGGTTGATCCGATCAAAGGGGCCCGACGGCACAGCACTGCGGCGCACATAGAATCCTCGCGGTGGATTCTCCCGGTCTCCCTCACCGTAAAGATACATGATGGGGACTGCGCCCTTTGGCTGAACCACGGTTTGAGGGTGCGGTGATCTCGCAACGGATCCGCATCCCATGGCCAGCATGGCAAGCAACGTTACAACAATGGTCTTGGCGCTTGCGAGTCTCATGGCGACAGAAGGCGCGACGCTTCCTCTCGGGTCAACAGGTTCGACTTATCGGACTTCTTTCCGAAGATCGGCGAGCCACGCGGCGAGCCGCTCCGCATGCCGATCCCAGGTGTAGTCCCTCAGCACTGTCTCGCGTAGCTGTTCCGCTGCCGCGTTGAAGGGGGCGGGATTCTGGCAGAAGCGATGCACCGTGTCCTCGAACGACGGGAAGTCGCCCGCCTTGAAGAGGATCGGTGAATCACCTCCGCAAAGGTCACGGATCGGCTCGGTGGCTGGCAGGAGCATGGTGCGCCCCAGGGCCGCGCCCTCGAAGATCTTGGTCGGCGTCGACTGGGGCGAGGCACCAGGCACCAGGATCGCATCCATCGACAGGAACCACCCGGCCATTTCTTCCTGAGGGACGCTGCCGGTGAAGTGAACCAGCCCCGCATCGACCCACTGGCGCAGGCGCTCGCGATGGCGCTCGACCTTGCTGGGGCTTCCGCCAACGACCAGGAACCGCAGGCGGGATTCACCGCGGCGAAGATTCTTCTCAGCAAAGTCGCTGAACCAGTTGGGCAGGTGGTAGGAGTTCATCGACCCCACATAACCCAGCACGATCTCGCCACCGGTCCAGCCAAGTTCCCCACGGCGGTTGGGTACACCTTGGGTCAGAGCAAAGCGACGCGGATCGACAGCCATGGGGAAGGGGCGGACCCGCTCGGGATCGCAACCGGCTTCCACGAGCTTGCGCTTCATCACGCCCGAGATGGCGGCGATACCTTGGGCTCCACGCACCAGCGACAGTTCCCCGCGGTGGGCGAGTCGGGGGAAATGGAGGCGCAGCTCCTGTTCCTCAGAGAGCAGGGCATTGACCTCCAGAAGCCGCGGGAGACCCAACTCCCGCGCCACCCGTTCACCCGCGGTGAAGTAGAGGGCGCTGCGTTCGTAGATGGCCTCGGCGCCAAAGCGTATGGCTGCCGCCTTCAATACCTCGAACGCCTTCCAGTTGGCGAGAAGATAGCGCCCGTCGTGCCCCATGATCTTGGCCTTGGGGGCGGGGAGCGCGACGGTCTCCATCGCTTCTTCGGGACGACGGTCGCCGGAAAGATCCGGTGCCGCGAGCATCACCTCATGACCGGCGCGGCACCACGCGGCAATCATCTCGCGAATGTGGGTCGAGGCCCCTTTGCGCCCGAAGACGGGGATTCCTTGGTCGCCGCAAACGTAAAGGATTCGCATTCTGGCGTCAGAAGCTTCCCGGCCGGTCGACGGGGAGGGAACCGGTCGCGCAGAGCGCCACCATGTCCCGCACGGCACGATCCAGCCCCACCATCACAGCGCGCCCCACGAGGGCGTGCCCGATGTTGAGTTCGTTCATGTACGGGAGCCGCGCGATCAGCGCCACGTTGCGATAATTGAGGCCGTGCCCCGCGTTGATGACCAGCCCAAGGTCGTGTCCGTATAGACACATTTCCTCGATTCGGGCCGCCTCGCGAATTGCCAGGGTGCGCTCGCGATCAAAGTGGTCCGCATAAATGCCAGTGTGAAACTCCACATGGGTAGCGCCTGTGGCGCGGGCGGCGGCAACCTGATCGCGGCTCGCGTCGATGAAGTGGCTCACCGCGATACCCGCCTTGGTTAGCTTCCGTGTCGCTTTCTCAACCGAGTCCGCGTTGGCCACCACATCAAGACCACCCTCGGTGGTCAACTCGGCGCGCTTCTCGGGAACCAGGGTCACCTGGTCGGGCTTCACCTTTAGGGCGATCTTTACCATCTCGTCCGTGCAAGCCATCTCCATGTTCAGGAGGCCGTTCACGATGCGGCGGAACGCGTAGGCGTCCTCGTCGCGGATATGACGACGGTCCTCGCGGAGATGGTAGGTGATGCCGACCGCGCCCGCCAACTCACAGATCGCTGCTGCATGGAGCGGATCGGGTTCACTACCTCCGCGCGCGTTGCGGATTGTCGCGACATGATCGATGTTAACGCAGAGCTGTGCCATTAGTCGGTAAAGATCCTTGCTGGTTGGTTAGGTGAAGTTATGGTTGCGCGGAGCGTAGTTTGGGCGTCGGAGAGGTCTGATTGTCATCGGTGCTGGGAGCTGCTTCCGGTTCTTCGTCGGCCTGGGCCACAACACGAACCGTGACGGAGCGCGGGATCGCTTCGACGGCAACGATCTGGGGACGGAGTGCATCATCCGTGACTCGGCAAATCACTTCCAACTCGCGAAGCTCACCGGGTAGTTCCGGGATCCCCCAGACCTCCGCGCGCAGACTTCCCGGCTTCAGATCACGCAACACGCTCGTGCGCCCCGTGACCGACACCTGAACCGTCGGCGGATCGACGAGGACGTAAAGTCCCTTCCGAACTGTTGTATAGACAACCGGCACATCGCTGACCATGCGCGACGTCATCTTCTCCACAATGTCCACGGCCACACTGACCGAGGTGTTGCGCTCCGGGAAGGCGGACATTCCCTCGTAGGGAAACACGAGCGCACGCTTCTCAAGGAACGACTGGTTGCGACCGGCGAGCTTGATTGGCTCTGTCTTCACGATCAGCAGTTCCTGTCCACTTGTCTGGAACTGACGCTCGGCGGCCTCCGAAAGGATGACTGTCATTTCATTTCCAGAGCCACCGTCCATCTGCGTCACGGTATAGCCGCGGCGCTCGTAGCCCTCCACCGGCTCACCCTCAAACTCGGGAACGATGCGTGCCTTGGCGTGGCGAAGCTGCGCCGTCCAGCTGATCTGGCGTGCGGTGATTTCCACCGGGTTCACTCCATCGACACCCGTCTTGACGTCACTGAGCACGAGCGGCGTCGAGCCTCCGTTCTGGAGCTGGGGGCCGAGCGATGCCTTCACGTTGCTGAGGTCCACTTCGATCTGAAAGGTCTCGGGCTTGATCTCGTCGCGAATCGAGCGCGGGACCGTGAACCTGACCATTGTTTGCTTCGGTTCCCATGAAGGGTCCAACAGCACCTCTTCCGGAATGCCCGTTGGCACGATCGGCACGAGGAAAGTCGTCTCCTCGAAAGTGGTGAGCTGGACCACAAGCCAGAAGGCGGTGCCGCAGGCAAGCGATGCGGCGATGATCGCGAGTTGCACCATCCAGGCCGAACGATAGGTGGCCATGACCGATGGATTAGGCATCTTCGTCCTCCTGGAAGTCGAAGTACGCCTTTAGTTTGGCCCTGAGCGAATCGGCGGTTTCGTTCCTGTCGATGACGCCATCATGCGTGATGGAAATGGTTCCGGTTTCCTCGGAGCAGACAATCACAACCGCATCGGTCTCCTCAGTGAGACCAATGGCGGCGCGATGCCGTGTGCCGAGGTCTTTGGAGAGCTTGGGGTTTTCCGAAAGCGGCAGCAGGCACCCGGCGGCGGCGATGCGGTTGTTGCGGATTATCACGGCGCCATCGTGCAGCGGAGTTTGCAGGGCGAAGATGGTACGAAGCAATTCCGCTGAGACGTTCGCGTCGAGCGACGTGCCGACCTCGATGTAGGGACGCAGGGTGTTGCGGCGCTCGATGGCGATGAGTGCGCCGACGCGGCGTTCGGACATGCGAAGCGCAGCCTTGACGATTTCATCCGCCTCGATTCGCTGGTTCTTCAGGAACGGTGCAATGATCGAAGCCTGACCGAAGTCAAACAGCGCCTTGCGCAAGTCCGCCTGAAAGATGATCGTGAAGATGATGACACCCAGCACGAGAGAATTCTCGAGCAGGATCATGGTGGCCATCAGGTTCAGCGCGCGGGCCATGACCCAGACGATGGCGCCGAGCAGGATCACCGCCACCAGTCCTCGCAGGGCGATGAACGAGCGGGATTCCTTTAGCAGCGCGAAGATGATGTAGAAGACCAGCGACACCGCAAGGATATCGACAAGGTCTGCCCCGCTTGCGGAGAAGAAGCTGGAAATCAGGCGGTTCATCCGGTGCCAGTCGCTCCTGACAGAGGATTGGAATCACACAATGAGACCAACCACGTCCCGGCGGTGAGGCTCAAAGGCTTTTCGCCCCTCCGCCGGTTTGGGGCACATCTCAACAAAATGAAAACCTTACCACGGAGGCACGGAGACACGGAGAAAAGCAGGTGGTAAGAAACTCATTTGGGGAGGCTTGGTAGATGCTTCCCAAACGGCCTACTTGGGGCGAAATCTCGTGGATTCTTGGGAACCAGCCCACGCATCAGGAGTGATCATGCACGATGGTCGCTCGCCCGGCTTCAGCTCTCTCAGCTTCTCCTCGTCTCCTCTGTGCCTCCGTGTCTCCGTGGTAGATATGCTTTGGGCGCGGTCCTGCACCTTGCGGAATGGCGACCGCCGGTTTGGATCACGACATGGCCGCGACGACTTCGCCCATGCGGCGCACTGCTTCGCGCATCGGCTCGGGGCGGATGACGCCGTAGCACAGACGCATTCCGTTGGTGAGGCGCGGCCCTTGGGTTTCATCGCAGAGGCAATAGCGGCCGGGCACATAGAGGACCTTCTTCTCCAGCACGCGATTGAAGAACTCGCTGCCCGGGTCTGTGTTGATGCCTTCCAGCTCCGTCCAGACGTACAGTCCACCCATCGGCTTAAGCACGTGCGCGGAAGAGGGCCAGAACTCCTTGAGGGCAGCCAGCATCACGTCGCGCTTGGCGCGATAGCGATCGCGGAAACGACCCGCAGCGATCTCGAAAGCCCCACTGGCAAGCAACTCCGCCACAATCGCCTGGTTCATGTTCGAGGAACCGAAGTCCTGGTTCCCCTTCTGGCGAGCCACCGCGTCGTGGAGTTCGCGCGGCATGTAGCTCCAGCCCAGACGGAAGCCCGGAGCGAAGGCCTTGCTGAAGGTGCCGGAAAGAAAGATGTGCTCGTTGCTCGGATCGTGGGCCTTGATGAAGGGCTCGTCGGGGCCTTCCAGGCAGAGGTCACGATAGGAGGCGTCCTCGATCATGAGGTACTGGCCGTCTGCCAGCTCGCGCTGATAGATGTCGAACAGGGCCTTGCGACGTTCAGTCGACGGGTTGCAGCCCTTCGGATTGGTGAAGTAGCTCATGACGTAGAGGATCTTCAGGCGGTCGCGAACGCCCTCGGCGCGCAACTCGGCGAAGCGTTCCTCCAGCGCATCGGGCATCATGCCCTCGCTGTCGGTCTTCACGCCAATGACGCGGGCACCCGCCGACCGCAGCACGTCCATGTAGACGAAGTAGGTCGGGTCCTCGACCAGCACGATGTCGCCCGGGTCCACCATGACATTCGTCACGGTGTAGAGGCTCTGCTGGCCACCGTTGGAGATGACGATGCAGTCGGGATCGACGTTGGTGAGGCCCTGACGCTCAAGGCGCTTGGCCAGTTCCTGGCGGAGGCGACGGGAACCGGGGGTGATGCCGTACTGAAGGATCTCGCGCGCATTGCTGGCGTCGGCAAAAACCTTCTCGAAGGCCGTCTTAACGAGGTCCTGGGGCAACGTGTCCGTGTCGACGAATCCTGCGGCCAGCGAGAGAATCTCGGGATCGCCCACGGTCTTGGCCATCAGCCAACTGATGGGAGACTCGGTGGTGCGGACGGCCGAACGGCTCCAGGGAAACGGCTGACGGGAAGTCAATTGGGACACGGCAGGGGCTCCTTGATTCGACGGCACCGGTGGCGCCTAGACAACTAGTGTAGCGAGAAGCGCCCTCGCCCCGGCAAGTCGAAACGAAGCAGGACAGTAGCAGCGCGACCGATTTCCGCCCGGTACAGTCGGTTTCCCGGAACAGAAAGAAAAATCCGCTGCGGGGGATTTTTTTCCTGCCCTTTCAGTTGCCAGCACTCGTTCACCGCACCATGCTTGGTCGTGGTTGTACGTGAGGGGTTGGGGGAAGTTGATGGGGAGTTGGCGCTGGCCCGCGCCGGGCGCCGATTCATAAAGATAACCCGACCTGCCTCGGAACCGGTCGTTCACCGTGGAACGATCCACTTCTGACGCGTGATCCGCTGTGTGACGGATCGGGAGGAATGGGGTATGTCGTGGGTGAAGCATTCTCTGCTGGGAATTGTCATGGCCATCGCGGGCGGCGTCTCGGCCGCCGAAACCATCGCCTATCAGGGGCGATTGGCCAGCAATAGCGGGGGGGATCCACCCTCCGGAACTTATCTGATGCAGTTCTCGCTGTTTCCCTTCGAGGGCGGCGGCGAGCCCCTTTGGGCCGAGACCCGCACCGTGCCGGTCGAGGCCGGGTTGTATACCGTGGAGCTGGGTGCGGTGACCCCGTTCGCGGATCAACTCTTCGCCGGCAATCCGAACCTGTGGCTGGAAACGGCGCTTGATTCCAGCGGCAACGGCGTTTTCGAAACCACGGAGGTCTTTACCCCACGCGTGAAGCTGACAGCGGCGCCCTATGCGTTTGCTGGTGCCGATGGCGGCACCGTGGGCGGTGGGGTGGAGGTGGAGCCGAATACTCCCCCCGCCAGCGTCCAGCGCCTTGCGCGGACCTACACGGTCGGGGACGGCTCGGTGGGACTGGGGAACCTTGTCTGTTTATACGAGGACGGCATGGTCCGTCAGTCGGCGTCGCGGCTTCCTTGGGCGAAGGATGAGAAGCAGATCGTCGCGGCAGAATACTCTCCCCTTCTAGGCGCATTCATCGTTCGTCACTACAATCTAGCCAAAGATCTGTTCGTGGTTCACGCGGCCCAGGCCGGGTTCAGCTATCTTGTCGCCGGTCGCCTCAATTCGCAGGAATTGACAGCGGCGTTCGGGGAGCCTGCGCCGACCCGCATTCAGGGTTCCGTCGTGATGTACCCTGCCTCGGTGGTCTTGGACGACGGCGAGTCAAATTGGCCACTGGTGATGAGCGTGGAGCACGGCACGGAATCCTATTACGGGGCGACGCTTTCCACCGTGAACCCCGAAACGCTTCAGGTAACCAATCGCAGTACCCAGTTCATCAGCAGTATTCGGTTTAATCGTGATATTGCGATTTGCAAAGTCGCCGAAACCGACGAGAACTACACCGTGGTGATGGGCGGATCGAACCGGCTCGCCGCCTACTCCATTGAAAAGCGTTTCGTGGATAATATCCCCGACGTGGAAGCGCCGGTGACTCTGCTTTCGGAGATTCCGACTTGGTACACGATAGCGCGCGGGGGTGATCAGGCCGGGCTTGATGTGGAAGTATTGGCGGACGGACGGATAGTCGCTTGGACGACCATGTCCGGGCCGAGAATCTTTGAACTACGGGCGGGGCAATTGGTGCTGGTTGCCGCTGTTGATTCTTACGGTGGTAATCCTTTCGATCGCGATGCGGTTCAGCCTCTCGGAGGAGACCGGTTTTTGGTCCGGGAATCTGGTGGCTTCGCCACTGCTGAAGTCACGAACGCCAACACGGTTAGTGTGGTCGGCCGGCTGGCATTCCAGCTCGCAGCGAGCGAAGCGTCACGTGCATCGAGACTGTCCCCCGATCGATTCATCTGGAACGCGGCAACCGGATTATCGATAGCGGAGATAACAGGCTCCTCAATCAAGCTCAAGGACTCAATCGGCTACAATACCCGCTACAGCACAACAGCCGTCCAGGATGGTCTACTGCTGCTCTATCGGGGACTCGGTACGTCCCGAATCCCAACGGTCCGCATCTCTCGCGTTCAAGAGCGTTTCGGCTATCGCCTGGGGGTCGCAATGGCGGATGCCGAGGCGGGTGAGACGGTGCCGGTAGCGATGGATGGCGTTGTGAGCGGCTACTCCGGCCTGATCCCATCGGAGAGCTACTACGGCTCGGGCTATGATTTCAATGGCGAGACGGAAGGCGGCGCCGAATTCCTGCGTCGCGACGGGTCGATTACCGCGACCATCACCGACGCACCAATCGGTCGCGCCATCAGCGAGACGGAGATTTTGTTGGACCTGCATTAAGCCCAGAGTAACCGTAACCCATTCACCATCGACCAGCCTATGGAGGAGGAAGTTGAAATGAGGGGGATTATCGCAGCATTGGCTCTGTTGGGCGCGGCTGCACTTTCCGGCAGCGCGCTTGGCGCCGAAACCATCGCGTATCAGGGGCGATTGGCCAGCAATAGCGGGGGGGATCCACCCTCCGGAACTTATCTGATGCAGTTCTCGCTGTTTCCTTTCGAGGGCGGCGGCGAGCCCCTTTGGGCCGAGACCCGCACCGTGCCGGTCGAGGCCGGGTTGTATACCGTGGAGCTGGGTGGGGTGACCCCGTTCGCGGATCAACTCTTCGCCGGCAATCCGAACCTGTGGCTGGAAACGGCGCTTGATTCCAGCGGCAACGGCGTTTTCGAAACCACGGA